>JAXOVD010000024.1:0-15057 GCA_036937365.1 Alphaproteobacteria bacterium | reverse complement strand
ACTATTAAATCATTTTCATATTTAGAAAATTGTTATATTGGAAAAAATTGCTCAATTGGACCTTTTGCAAGGCTAAGACCAGAAACTATTTTGCAGGAAGATGTTAAAATAGGTAATTTTGTGGAGATAAAAAAATCTAAATTAGCAAGCAAAGTTAAAGTGAATCACTTATCATATTTGGGAGATAGCACGATAGGCAAAAACTCTAACATAGGAGCAGGCACAATAACTTGCAATTATGATGGCAAAAATAAATTTCATTCTAAAATTGGTAATAATTGTTTTATTGGCACAAATTCATCAATAGTTGCACCTGTTAATATTGGAGAAAATTCATATATTGCTGCAGGATCGGTGATAACCAAAAATATCCCTAAGAATTATTTTTCAATAGGCAGGGCAAAACAAAAAAATATAAAAAATTTTAAAAGATAATGTGCGGTATTGTAGGTATTCTTAATTCTAAATCCTTAAAGACAGATGCCATTGAAATTTTAAAGAAATTAGAATATCGAGGATATGACTCTGCAGGAATTTCATTATTTTCTGATCAAAAAATCAAAACTATTAAAAGTGTTGGTAAAATTTTAAATTTAGAAAAAAAAACTAAAAATATATCAGATAAGTTTTTTTCTGGGGTCATAGGTCACACACGATGGGCAACACATGGAATTGTTAGTAGAAATAATGCCCACCCTTTTGCTAATGAAAACCTAACATTAGTTTGCAATGGTATAATTGAAAATTATGAAAAAATTCAAAATCGCTATAATGAAATTCCAAAAAATATAAAATCTGATACTGAAGTAAGTTTTTATTATTTGAGCTATTTGATTGATAAATATTTGGACCCAGATGAGGCAATCAGGGTTTTTCAAAAAACTATTCGTGGAAATTTTGCTTTTGTTATTTTTATAAAAAAAAATAACTGCTTTTATGTTTTAAAAAATGGAAGCCCCATTGCAATTTCAAATCAAAATGAAACATTTTATATATGCTCTGACTCATCAATTCTTTCCAATTATCATGATACAATTTTTCATTGTGAGGATGAAGATATAATTAAAATTAATAAAAGTAGAATTAGTTACCTTTCCAAAAAAAATAAGATTACATTTCAAAAAAATATCTCATATCAGAATCCTTATGATAAAGCTGACTACCAACACTTCATGTTAAAAGAAATTCATGAACAACCAAGTGTATTAAAAAGTACTCAAACAAAATATAATTCTGAATACTTTATTGATTTTGAATTAAAATTTAGACATCTTTTTGAAGTAGATAAAATTGTTCTAGTGGGTTGCGGTACTGCTTATCATGCCGCAATGGTGGGGGAGTATTTTTTCAATCATTTTACCAATATAGAAGTAAGTACTGAGTTAGCTTCAGAACTGAGATACAAAAAAATTAATAAAAATAAAAAAATTCTTTATATTTTTATCTCACAATCTGGCGAAACAATGGACACATTGATGGCACTAAAATACGTCAAAAAAATGAACCATAAATCACTAGTTATTACAAATTCTTTGGAAAGCAGTATGGTCAGAGAGGCTGAAGTTACTATTCCCACTTATGCTCAAAAAGAAGTAGGGGTCGCTTCAACTAAAGCATTTACTTGTCAATTACTTAGCTTAGCTAATTTGGCTCTAGAGGTTGGAAAAATGGAAAAATCAATTACTAATCAAATTTATAAAATTAACATTAATCTTTTAAATAAATTACCCTTGAAAATTGAAAAACTTATAAAAGACTTTACGCCTAGTGCAAAAATAATCTCAAAAAAATTATCACAAGTGAATTCTTGTTATTTTATTGGTAGAAATATCGTTTATCCTATCGCTCTAGAGGGCTCGTTAAAGTTAAAAGAAATTTCCTATATGCACAGTGAAGGCTTTCCTGGGGGGGAAATGAAGCATGGACCTATCGCTCTTATCGATAAAGACTCGATAACTGTATGTCTTATACCTAATAATGATTTATTTGAAAAATCTGTATCAAATGCTCAAGAAATATCTGCCAGAAATGGGAAAATTATAATTTTATCAAGTGTAAAAAATATGAATAAAATTAATGGTGAAATTAAAGTGATGAATATGCCTAAAGAAAACATTATTGACACACCTTTCATTTATACTATTCCCCTTCAATTAATTTCATATTACTTTGCTTTAAGTGAAGGAACTGATATTGACCAACCAAGAAATCTGGCAAAATCTGTCACTGTTGAATAAATGCAAGATTTGAATAATTTAGTTGTAAATAACAAAGCTGTTGCAGATATATTAACTCAAATTTCTCCAACTAATGTTAAATTAAGTGGCAATACTCAAGACAATTCAAATTATCATAACTATTTTTTACCTCAAAAATTAATTAGAAATACTGGAAAACCTATCTTAATTGATACTTACGGTATTTTAAGCAAGTCCAAGCTCTTACTTAGGGAGCCAATTATTGGCAATCAGATATCTTTTTGCCATTCAGAGCAAAGTCATCCCTATTCAAATGAAGAAAAGGGTATGTTTCTAAATGCAGAAAATAAAAAAATCTTTTATTCATATGTTTTTGAAAATTTAGATCACAAATATTCATCCTCTTTTTTTACTAATTTAAAATCAAAAAATATAAACATAGTTTTTCCAAGCAATTCTTGCGCCCACCTTATTGCGGACAATGTTTCAACTCTTAAGTATTATGCAAAAAAAGTTTTTAGTCTAAAAATCAATGAAGATAAAATACTAATGTGCTCTCTTCCTTTAAATATTTCAATTTTAGAAAATAATAAATTAATAAAATCTATTGCTATAAAAAATAAAAGTTATTTAGGAATTTGCCATCAACTTGCAAATATCTTACATATTTTTATGAAAAATCCAAAAAATGAAATCAAGTCAAGTGATAACTATGTCAATTATATTAATCAAATATTTTTTACATTTTATAACTTTTTGCCGAACTTTTTAAATACACATATTTTTAAATTTTTACTGAGACTTTCAGGTCCATTTTCTTTTTCCAATCAAATTTTAGAAGTTAATAATTTTTATACAGAACAAAATTATTTTTTTACAAATGAGATAGATGACAATCAATCAAAATCTATATTTTTAAAAGGTAATTTTTTACCTGATATAAAAATTGAAGGTTCAACAAAAACGATATACTCATTATTAAGTGGTGAGTCTAATTTGATTTGTTCTTCTAACTTTCCCACAAAACAAAAAATTAATACTATATTATTAGCAAATTCTTCATCTAGTAATCAAAGTGATGCTAAAATTAATGATAGTGCTTATGAACTATTGAATTTGGATAACTACTATTATTTGGTATCCTCTGCTGGTATCATTACTATGATAGAATTAAATTCTAATCTTAAAAAGAAATCTCAAGTTTCCTCTCAAAAATCAAGATATTCTGATCTTAAACAAAAAACCCTTGATACTTTTGATGCTAAGAAATTTAATCCCACTTTACCTAAGTTTTCTTTGAGGTTCCCTTTTTTCCAAAAAAACTAATAAAAACTTTAATTTAATATTATTAACAATATAATCCTCAGCTCATGAAATGGTCAAAAAATAGTTGGAAAAACTATGAGGCAAAACAAATGCCCTCTTATTCTGATGAAAGTAAGCTAAATAATGTTCTTGATAATTTGTCTTCATTGCCACCGTTAATTTTTGCTGGTGAGACGAGATCTTTAAAATCACAAATATATCAAGTGCAAAAAGGTGAGGCTTTTTATCTCCAAGGCGGTGATTGTGCTGAAAGTTTTAATGAATTAAACCCTAATACCATAAGAGATACTTTTAAACTTATACTCCAAATGGCTGTTGTTTTAACTTATGCCACTAACACACCCGTTGTAAAATTAGGAAGAATTGGTGGACAGTTTGCAAAGCCTCGAAGCTCTGATTTTGAAGAAAAAGATGGATTAAAACTCCCAAGCTATAGAGGCGATATTATAAATTCATATGAATTTACAAAAGAGTCTCGAGAGCCAGATCCTCAAAGAATGATGCAAGCTTATAATCATTCAGCCGCAACATTAAATTTATTAAGAGCTTTTGCTCAAGGTGGGTTTGCTAGCCTAACTCAATTAAATAAATGGAATTTAGATTTTGCAAATAATTTTGAATCTACCCAAAAATATAAATCAATATCTCAGAAAATCGAGGAAAGTATTAAGTTTATGAATGCTTGCGGAATTAATGAAAAAAATACTCGTGAACTTCGTGAAACTGATTTTTATACTAGTCATGAAGCCTTACTTCTACCTTATGAGGAGGCTTTTACTCGAATTGATAGCACCACAGGGGATTGGTATAACGTAAATACTCACTTTCTTTGGGTGGGAGATAGAACTAGAGATCCTGATGGTGCACACATACATTATTTAAGCGGTATTAAAAATCCTCTCGGATTAAAAGTTGGTCCATCAACAGATATTGATGATTTAAAGAAAAATATTGAAATTCTTAATCCTGAAAATGAGGGGGGAAGATTAACTCTAATTGTAAGAATGGGTGCTGAAAAAATTCAATCTACTTTTCCAAATTTATTAAAAGAAATTAATAAATTAGGTCACAATATTACCTGGGTTTGTGATCCAATGCATGGAAATACCTCTACTAGCAATTCTGGCTATAAGACAAGGGCAACAGAGAATATTTTAAGTGAAATTAAATCTTTCTTTGAGATTCATAAATCTCAAGGAAGTATTCCTGGTGGAGTGCACTTAGAGCTCACCGGTCTCAATGTTACAGAATGCGTTGGAGGGCCCGAGGATATTAAAGATGAAAATTTAGGAGATAGATATCATACTTTTTGTGACCCAAGACTTAATGTAAACCAATCCTTAGAATTGTCTTTTTTATTAGCTGATCTTTTATCAAATGGTGATATCGTTTAATTTTCTTATTCAATATGAATAATAAAATTACTAAAGATTTTATTAAATCCTACACTGATAATTATTTTTTAAAATCTAAACAGATTATAAAAAAATATGGAGATTTAGACGTTACTTATGCTGTTTTCATTAGAAGACCAGGCATTGTTGCGCTTAAGTTGGCGATTGATTGGATAAAGGCGGTAGCTAAGGAAAGAAAAATAAAAATACAAACTATTACTCCATATAAAGAAGGAGAATATTTTGGCGCAGGTGAGCCAATACTTTATATCAAAGGATCATTTCAAAATATTGTTGATCTAGAAACTCTTTTTTTACAAAAGATTGGACCTGCATGTATAGCTGCTGCTAATGCTTATCAAATGTGCCTTGACCTCCCTAAAACTTCTTTTATAGCAATGGATGCAAGACATTGTGCTGGTTCTGAAATGTCTGAATTAATGTCTTATGCTTCCTCTGTTGGATCAAAGGCTGCAAAAAAGAATAAGGCAGCAGGATTTATAGGTACTTCTATTGCAGCGACATCTCATTTCTTTCCCTCTAATAATGCTTTAGGGACTATGCCGCATGCAATAATTGGATACGCGGGCTCTACATTGGAAGCGGTCAAGATGTTTCATCAGACTTTCCCAAAAAATGACCTGGTAGTATTGCCAGATTATTTTGGAAAAGAAATTACTGACTCTATACAAGTATGTAGTTACTTTGACAAATTATCAAAAAAAGGAAAGGTATTGATTAGATTAGATACACCAAGCGGAAGGTATATAGAGGGATTAGATATGGCAAAGTCCTATGAGGTGCTTGAAAAATTTGCACCTGGATCCATTAAAGAATACCGCTCTGATGACGAACTAAGACATCTTGTAGGACCGGGCGTATCAGCTTCTGCAATATGGCATCTTAGATCTCAGTTAGACAAGTTTGGGTTTAAAAAAGTTAAAATTATCGCTTCAAGTGGTTTTACTAATAATAAGTGTCGAGCTATGGCTTTAGCAAAAACACCAATAGATATAATTGGGACAGGTAGTTATTTGCCTGAAAAATGGTCAGAAACTTATGCAACAGCAGATATTATCAAATATGGAAAAACTCTAAGAGTAAAAGTATCTAGGGAGTATTTACTAAAAAAAATCAAATGATTACAACGAGGTTTGCTCCTAGTCCAACTGGAAATCTTCATTTAGGAAATTTAAGATCCTGCTTTTTAAATTGGATTTATTCCAAAAAAAATAATGGGAAATTTATTCTTAGATATGACGATACTGATCAAGAAAGGAGCAAAGAAGAGTTCGTTCTATCTATCGCATCAGATTTAAAATGGTTAAACATAGATTATGATGAAACTTACTTCCAGAGTAAAAGAGTTGATCTATATGATCGAGCTTTTGATCAACTCATCTCTAAAAAGTTAGTTTATCCTTGTTTCGAGTCCAATGAGGATCTAGAAATTAAAAAAAAATTACAGTTAAAAGCAGGCAAGCCACCTATTTATGATAGAGAATCTTTGAATTTAACCAAAGAAGAAATTGAAAAAAAAATATTATCTGGCAACAGACCCTATTGGAGGTTTAAATTATCTCAAAATAAAATTCAATGGAATGATTTAGTTAAAGGTAAAACTGAAGTAGATTTGTCTTCACAATCTGACCCTGTTTTAAGAAGAGCAGATGGAAGTTATTTATATCATTTCCCAAGTGTTGTGGATGATATAGATATGAAAGTTTCTCATATAATAAGAGGCGAAGATCATTTATCTAACTCTGCAATACATGTGGAAATATTTCAAAGTTTAGATGCAGAGGTACCTAGTTTTGGACATAATCCATTGATGTTAAATGAAGATGGAACGAAGCTAAGTAAAAGAAATGTTGACTCAATTTCGATTAAAAAATTTAGAGAACAGAATTTTTCCACAGAAAGTATTTTATCGTATTTGTATTCAGTTGGTCTTAATGCGGACTATAATTTTAAAGAAATATCCAAAAAAAAATATGTTGATTTTGATTTATCAAAAATATCAAAAAATCTTCCTAAATTAGACTTATCTAAAATTGACCATTTCCAAAAACTTACACTTAGAACAATAAATCTAAAGGAATTACTCGATGAATTTAATAATTTGACTCATTTTAATATTAAAGAAATGGAGTGGAATTTAATTAAAAACAATGTTGATAAATATGATGATATTTTGGAGTTTCTAGCAATAATTAGAAGGCAAAGAGTTGAAAATTCTCCCTCAGATAATTTTGTAAAATTACTAGTTACTAACTTGGATAAGTTTGAAGGTTTAGATTTTGAGGAATATACCAAACAACTTAGTGAATTAGACTCTAAACTTACAAAAAAAGATATTTTTGTTAATACAAGGTACCTTCTCACTGGAAATAATAATGGCCCTTCTGTCAAAGATTTATTTGAATATTATGGATTTAATGAAATTAAAAATAATTTAAATGACTTTAAAGCTCTTTAATACTCTCACGAAATCTAAAGAAGACTTCATCCCTATTAATGAAAAAACTATTAAGATGTATGCTTGTGGTCCAACTCTTTATAATAACCCCCATATAGGAAATTTTAGACCTATAATTGTTTTTGATATTTTATTTAGAATACTTCAATTAAAATTTGGTAAAGAAAATGTTACTTATGTAAGAAATATTACTGATATTGATGATAAAATAATAAATAAAGCAAATGAACTTAAAATTTCAACCAATCAATTAGTTGAAGAAACTCAAAAAGTTTATCATGAAGATCTAAATCGTCTCTCAATCTTAAAGCCAACACACGAACCAAAAGCAACAGAATTTATTTCTAAAATGATTGATATGATCAAAATATTAATTGAAAAAGAATATGCGTATGTATCCTCTCACCACGTCTTATTTGAATCAAGAAAATTTAATGAATATGGTGCTTTATCAAAACTATCTTTTAAAGATATTATTAACGGGGCTAGGGTGGAAGTAGCAGAATATAAAAAGAACCCAGAAGATTTTGTATTGTGGAAACCTTCTAAAGATAATGAACCTTATTGGGAAAGTCCCTGGGGCAAAGGAAGACCTGGATGGCATATTGAATGCTCAGCCATGATTGCAGAACTATTAGGACCTACCATTGATATCCATGCTGGTGGTTTGGATTTAATTTTTCCTCATCATGAAAATGAAATAGCCCAATCGAGTTGTTGCCACGATCAAAAGATGGCTAATTATTGGCTTCATAACGGATTTATTAATTTTCAAGGGGAGAAGATGTCAAAATCTCTGGGAAATATCACAATAATGAATGAGCTTTTGGTCCATCATAATCCTACATCAATCAAATATGCGATTTTAACAACTCACTATAGACAACCGATTGATTTCTCAGATGACCTATTAAAATATTCTTCAAATATTGTCTTAAAATGGAGAGGTTTCATAAAAGAATCTTCAAATAACGATTTAGATCAAGATTTTTTAAAAGCCTTAGAGGATGACTTAAACACTCCTCAAGCCCTAATGAGATTACAACAAATTTTCAATGAACTTAAAAAATCACCAAAAGATGAAGAGCTTTCTAATTATTTTAATAATGGATTGTCTATTTTAGGTTTGATACCTGATTTTCAAGAATTAGAAATAAACCTTGATAATGATCTCATTGAAAATATGATAGCTCGCCGAGCTGATGCAAAGTTAAATAAAAATTTTGAATTGGCTGACCAGATTAGAGAAGAGCTAATTAACGAAGGAATTATTTTAGAAGACACAAAAAGTGGAACAAAATGGAAGAAAATATAAATCCAAATAAAATATTTTTTTTTGATACTACGCTAAGAGATGGTCAGCAAACAACAGGAGTTGATTTTTCAGTAGATGATAAAATAAAATTTTCTTCAGCTTTAGATGAGCTGGGAATTGACTATATTGAAGGAGGATGGCCAGGTTCTAACCCAACAGATGATAAATTTTTTCAATCATCTATTAATTTAAAAAAGTCAAATTTAGTTGCCTTTGGAATGACGAGACGCCCATCTACTAGTGTATCTAATGACCCAGGTTTAAATAGTTTAATTAACACTAAAGTAGGGCAAATATGTATTGTTGGCAAATCTTCAGCGTATCAGGTTGAAAAAGCGCTTGGTATTTCCAAAGAAGATAATCTTCAAATGATTGGGGAAAGCATTCAGTACATTAATCAAAAAGGTATTGAAGCAATGTATGATGCAGAGCATTTTTTTGATGGTTATAAATTAGACCCAGAATTTGCTATAAATTGTTTACTTCAGGCATATAAAAATAATGCTAGATGGATAGTGTTATGTGATACCAATGGTGGAACATTACCTCATGAAGTTGAAAGAATTGTCTCAGAAGTTGTCAAAGAAATCCCTGGAGAAAGACTGGGAATCCACGCTCATAATGATACCGAAAATGCTGTAGCTAATTCATTGGCCGCTGTTAGAGCGGGTGTTAGACAAGTCCAAGGAACTATCAACGGACTTGGTGAGCGATGTGGAAATGCAAATTTAGTCTCAGTCATACCATCCATTTTATTAAAAACAGATTTTGTTTCATCTATTCCAAAAGAAAATCTCACTTTGTTAAAGAAAACATCTCTTTTGCTAGATGAACTCCTAAATCGAAGCCCAAATACCCAACAACCTTATGTAGGAGAGAATGCTTTTTCCCATAAAGGAGGTCTCCATGTATCAGCTATTAATAAAGATCCAAAAACCTATGAGCATATAGACCCTCAATTAGTGGGTAACACAAGAAAAATAGTGATTTCTGATCAATCTGGTCGTTCAAATATTACATCCCTTTTGAATACAGTTGGCATTAATCCCGACGATCATCAAAATAAGCTAGACTTGCTTTTGCAGAAGGTAAAAGACAGAGAGTTTAAAGGATATGCTTTTGACCAGGCACTTGCGAGTTTTGAAATTCTAGCAAGAGAGACACTCTTCGGAATACCAAACTATTTCGAGTTAGTAAGATTTAAGGTTATCGATGACAGAAGATGGAATGCGAGGGGAGACTTAGTTACAGAGTCTGAAGCAACAGTGAGAATTATTGTTAATAAAGAAGAATACATGAATGTTGAGATTGGAAATGGTCCAGTTAATGCTCTTGATAAGGCGTTGAGAAAATCTCTAATGGGTTTCTATCCCGTTCTAGAAGATTTAGAACTAACTGACTTTAAAGTTAGAATTCTTTCATCTGAAAAAGGTACTGATGCAATAGTTAGAGTTATTATTGAGTCTAAGGACAAAGAAGGTAATTTTTGGACTACCGTGGGAGTTTCAACTAATATCATTGACGCTTCTTACAATGCATTAAGAGAAAGTTTAATCTTTAAGCTAATTAAAACTTCTTGAAAAAAAAAATTCAATTTCTTTTAAACAAACCTCAGTTATCTGAAAATATAGGAATGTCTATTCGATCTCTTGGATGTTTTGGTTTTGAGGATATTAATCTTATAAACCCCAAAAAAGTATGGCCAAACGACAAAGGTATTAGGGCTTCAAAACATTTTGAGTCAATAGCCAAAAAAGTCAAAACGTTCAGTTCAATTCCTGAAGCAATTGCTAAATCAAATATGGTTATAGCTACTTCAGTTAGAAGAAGGGACCTACAAATACCTTTAATTAATTTTGAAGATATTGAAAAATTAGAGGCTAAAAAAATTTCTATTTTATTTGGCCAAGAAAATAATGGTTTAAGCAATAAAGAAATTTCTTATGCTAATTACATTTTGACTATTCCTACACAAAAAAATAAGTCTCTTAATCTTTCACATTCTATTACCATTGTAGCTTATATGCTTAGTAGATCAGCTTCAGTATCTGAAGAAGCTATTTTTCCGAAAGGTCTCAAATCCGAAGAAATCGAAAAATTTATCAGTTATCTGATGCATTTATTGGAAAATCGCCGATTTACAACAATAAAAGCTAAAGCTGAGAATCTTGAACTTTCGCTTAGAAGCTTTATCAAAACCTCTAATATTGATCAAAAAATGCTAAAAACAGCCTACGGTATAATTAAATTTCTTACAAAATAAATTGACTTAAAACGCTAAATCTATATAAAACACCAATTCATGACAAAAAGATCATCTTCAAAACATAAAATTGATAGAAGACTAGGCCTAAATTTGTGGGGTAGACCAAAAAGCCCATTTAATAGAAGGCCCTATGGACCTGGTCAACACGGCCAAGCAAGAAAACGAAAACTATCAGATTTTGGAGTTCAGTTAGCTGCTAAACAGAAACTTAAAAAATATTATGGAGATATCACCGAAAAACAGTTCCTAAAAATTTATCAAGAGGCATCGAGAAAAAGAGGCGACACAAGTCAAATTTTAATCGAACTTCTTGAAAGACGTCTTGATGCTGTTGTATTTAGACTTAAATTTGCCCCTACCGTATTTGCTGCTAGGCAATTGGTTAATCATGGACATGTTATGGTTAACGGTAAGGTTGTAGATAAGAAATCCTATCAAGTAAGAGATGGTGATGAAATCTCTCTACAAAACGAAAGCCAAAATATACCAATGATTATTCAAACATTAAGTTCAAATGAAAGAGAAGTACCTGAGTACTTACAATTAGAAATTTCAAAATGTTTAGGTAAGTTTATTCGAGGCCCTCAACTCACCGACGTTCCTTATCCAGTTCAAATGGAACCAAACTTAGTTGTAGAATTTTATTCTAGATAATAAATCTAGCTTATTTCAGTTTTAATCCCTCGAGTATTGAATAACTCAATCAGTTCCCCAGACTCAGCCATTTCCTTCATTATATCACAACCTCCAACAAATTCTTTTTTGATATAAAGTTGAGGAATCGTAGGCCAATTAGAGAATGCTTTAATTCCTTCTCGAATTTCTTCATTATCTAATACATTGCAATGTCCAAAATCTACACCGCATTTCTTCAATATTGCGCTAGCAACAGAAGAAAAACCACACATAGGGAAATCAGGATTACCTTTCATAAAGAGAAATACCTCATTTTCCCCAATCATTTTTTCAATACTTTCTTTAGTTGCGTTATCTAATTCCATTACGTTGTTCCTTTCGTTTTAAGTTGCATAGCATGTAACTCTGCATCCATTAAACCATCTAAAGATTGATAAACCAATTGATGCTGTTGAATCCTTGAAAGACCATTAAATACTGAACTTTCGATAGCAACTGAGTAATGATTGTTATCTCCTGCGAGGTCTTCTACGATAATTTTTGAATCTGGAAACTTTTCAGCGATCAGACTTTCTAATTTTTTTTGTTCAATGGGCATTTAATTAATAATATTTGCAAAATTTTTATAATATTTTTCTATCATATCAGAATAATTCAATTTTTTAGAATTTATTTCAAAGGTATCTCTTTTAACTTGACCTATGGATAAAAAATTAATTTGCTCTTTATTGAGTAAGTTAATTATTTCGTCTTTATTTTTTTGATGTACAGCTAAGATATAGCCTGCTGAGTACTCACAAAAAATATCATCATCATCTAGCATTATTGAAAATCCAAGATTTTTTGATGTCATTTTCATTAAAGACATAAATACTCCACCTCTTGATATATCATTCGATGATTGAATCAGATCTTTGTTTGCAGTTTCTTGAATAAACTTTGCAGTTTTTATTTCTAAGTCGATGTCTGGGGGTAATAATTCATTATATTCACATGTTGAACTGACAATTTTTTGATCCTGAAGGTAATAGGGACTGAAGTTAACCCCAAGACTATTCCCCAATAAAATTAATTCATCATCTTCACTTATAAATTTATTTTGTATTAACTTTTTCCAATTTAAATTACATCCTACCATTCCAATTACGGGAGTAGGGTTAATTGGTCTATCATTAGTTTGATTATAAAGAGAAACGTTACCGGATACGATGGGTGTATCTAATTTTTTAGCTATATGTGATAAACCACTAATTGATAAAACAATTTCGCCCATAATATTTGGGTCAAGAGGGCTCGCAAAATTAAGATTATTGGTAATTGCCATAGGTTTTATATTAGAAGCAATAAGGTTTCGATAAGCTTCTAAAACTGTATAAATCATTCCTCGTTCAGGATTTATACGAATGTAAAGAGGGTTGCAGTCTGTAGTAGCGCCAATAGCTTTATCAGTATTTTGTATCTTTACAACTCCAGAAGATTGACCAGGTTCTTTAATGGTTTCTCCCATAACAGTTGAGTCATACTGGCTGTATACCCAACTCTTGTCTAAATAATTTAAATTATTCATATAATTTGATATCATTTTATCGACACTTAAACTTGTGCTA
Organism: Alphaproteobacteria bacterium; assembly: GCA_036937365.1. GTDB lineage: Bacteria > Pseudomonadota > Alphaproteobacteria > HIMB59 > HIMB59 > HIMB59. Next base: position 1,836 of record JAXOVD010000024.1, on the reverse strand, counting down.
TTAAAATTTCTGTTTTTCCTTTTTTTAGGAAGCGAAAATTCTCGATCATACTCTGGGGCATCATCCACAATGATATCTACAGGTAAGTCTACAACTATTTTTTCTTTGGAAGTGAAGACTACTCTTTTAGTATTTGTTACTTCCCCTATGACTTCATAATCAATTTGCCATTTTTTTAATATTTTTTTAATCTTTTCATTGTCATCTTTGTTAATAACAGCCAACATCCTTTCTTGGCTCTCAGACAGTAAAATTTCATAAGGGGTGAGGGGCTGACGCAAGGGTACTTTGTCTAAGTTTATATTTACACCAACATTTCCTTTCGAGGCCATTTCAACTGAAGATGACGTTATTCCAGCTGCGCCCATATCTTGCATAGACTCAATTAATCCCGAGGACATTAATTCTAGACAGCCTTCCATTAATAATTTTTCCATAAAAGGGTCGCCAACTTGAACGGAGGGTCTTTTTTCATCCTCATCATCTTCAGAAAAAACATCAGATGCCATGCTGGCACCATGGATACCGTCTTTTCCAGTTTTAGAACCGATGTAAACAATCAAACCACCGATTGTTTTTGGTTTAGAGTAAAAAATTGAGTCATTTTTAACATGACCTATGGCCATAGCGTTAACCAAGTTGTTATAATCATAGGATTGATCAAATTCACACTCCCCTCCAATATTGGGAATGCCAATGCAATTTCCATAATGCCCAATACCCTGAACAACACCATTTAATAAATAATTTGTTTTATCTGAAGATATATTTCCAAATCGAATTGAGTCTAAAGTAGCAATAGGCCTAGCTCCCATAGTAAAAATATCCCTTAAAATTCCTCCTACTCCAGTAGCAGATCCGTTGAAGGGTTCTATGTAGCTAGGATGATTATGACTTTCAATTTTAAATGCAATACCATCATTATCTTTTACATCGATTATTCCTGCATTTTCACCAGGTCCTTGTATGACTATCTCGTTGTTGGTAGGTAGTTTTTTTAACCATTTCTTTGAAGTTTTGTAACAACAATGTTCATTCCACATAGCTGAGAAAATTCCTAGCTCTTCGATTGTAAGATCTCTTTGTAGGTAGTCTTTTATAACTTGAAATTCATCCAGTGTCAGACCATGCTGTAAAATTAATTCATCATTCATGATAGGATCGACTCAATTATTTTTTTTCCATCTTTAGAGGCATGAAAGTCTTGATAGGCCCTCTCAGGGTGAGGCATCATTCCTAAAATATTTCGATTTTCATTTGTTATTCCCGCAATATTATGAAGGGAGCCATTGATATTTGCATCATCAAGTGAGTACTCACCATTGCAGTATTCAAAAGCAATAAGCTCCTCATCTTGTAAATAATTTAATGTATCTTGATCACAGTAAAAGTTTCCCTCATTGTGAGCAACAGGAATTTGAAGAACTTCATTATTTTGAATATTGCAATTAAATTTATTATTAAATTTTTTTTTTATGTAACAGTCTTTTCCTAAAAATTTTATAGATTTATTTTGAATTAATGCGCCTTTTAATAAACCAGTTTCAGTTAGTATCTGAAATCCATTACATATACCCAAAAGATATCTACCACCATTCGCATGATTGATAACTTCATTAATGATGTTGCTTTTTGAAGCCATTGCTCCGGAGCGAAGGTAGTCCCCAAAGCTAAAACCTCCTGGCAAAATGACTAAATCAACTTTGGGCAAAGAGATCTCTTCGTGCCATATATTAAATACTTCCCCGTATGTTAAATCTCTTAGATAGGATAAAGCATCACGATCACAATTTGATCCAGGAAAAGTAATTACAGCTGATTTAAAGCTCATCCAAG
>JAXOVD010000023.1:0-15151 GCA_036937365.1 Alphaproteobacteria bacterium | reverse complement strand
CCTTCTGCTTGCAGTAAGTCTTGCACATAAACGCGGTCCGTTTGTTCAACAAAACAAACCAGATAAGGATTGAACTGTAAATCTTTTAAGGCCTCTTGAATGCAGGCGTATAATTTTTTATTGGTCTCAATACACTCAGAGCCTCCTCGTAGGATAGAGACGTTACCGGAGCGAAGACATAGACTTGCTGCATCAATGGTAACATTGGGGCGAGACTCATAGATAATCCCAATGATGCCGATGGGAACAGAGACTTTAGCGAAATGAAGTCCATTGGTTGGGTTCGACCATTTTTCTAATTCTTGATTGAGAGGGTCAGTCATTTGTGCAATCGCTTCCACATCTTGAGCAAGCTGATTTATTTTTGCATCGGTGAGAGCCAAGCGATTGACCATGGGCGCTGATAAATTGTTTTGTTGGGCGCGATTAAGGTCGAGCTGATTGGCTTGGAGAATTTCTTGTTTTCGGGTAACTAAAAATCCCGAGATATTCATTAAAATCTTACTGCGATCCTTGGCGGTTAATTTCGCCATATCCAAGGAAGCTTGCTTGGCTTGCTCGAGTAGTTGATTGATATAATCACTCATCGAGAGGCCACTAAGTTGTCTTTATGGATAATTTCATCTTCGCGCACAAAACCTAAAATCGTGCTGATTTCATTGGATTTTTTACCTTTAATTTGATCCATTTCTTTAAAATCATAATTAATCATGCCGCGGGCTATTTCTTTTTTATTGTAGTGAATTGAAACAGTATCACCACGATAAAACTTCCCCTCAATACTTTTAACTCCGATGGCAAGCAAGCTAGAGTTTTTCCCTAAAGCCTTCGAGGCTCCTTCATCAATATGAAGGATGGCTTTTTGAATAGGCCTATTCCAGATCCACTGCTGGCGACTGGTGAGGATGTTTTTTGCAGGATGAAACCAAGTAGATTTTTTAGGATGAATTTGGCTGACAGGATGGCTAATCAATCCATTCGAGATAATCATCGTGGACCCAGACTGCATGCATAGTTTAGCCGCATTAACTTTAGCGAGCATACCACCGGAACCAAACTCACTTAAATCTTGATCCACATACTTTTCTAATTCTTGATCAATTTCTGAAATTGATGTGAGTAATTTCGCATCAGTAGATTTTTTAGGATTGCTTGTATAAAGACCGTTCACATCAGAGAGTAGAATTAACAATTCTGCGGATAGAGCGTTAGCAATCATTGCGGAGAGTTTATCATTATCTCCAAAACGAATTTCTTCGGTGGAGGTTGTATCATTTTCATTAATAATCGGAACAACATCAAGATCCATCAGAGAATAAATCGTATTTCGAATATTGAGATATTTTCTTCTTTCATTGAGATCTTCGGCGGTAATTAAAATTTGTGAGCTTTGAATTTTTAATTTCGCAAATGCTCGTTGCCACTGTTGAGATAATTGAATTTGACCAATGGAAGCGGCTGCTTGTTTTTCATGCAGGTTGGTTAACTTCTTCTTTTTTAAAACATCTCGTCCAAGAGCAATAGCACCGGAAGAAACGATAATGATTTTCGATCCTTTTTTTTGTAATTTCGCCACATCCTCAACAAGGGAGTTAAGCCATTTTTTGCGAAGCTTGTATTTTTCATTTACTAAGATATTTGAGCCGACTTTAATGACGATTACTTTGGATTGTTTGGCGAGGGTTTGAAACGTTTTATTCATCTTGTAAGTATTCTAAACATAAATTGGTGAGTTGATCGAGTTGATAACCCGTAGCAGCGGAGATGGTAAAAACACGCCGATCAAGAGCGGAGAATTGATCTTTAATGCTCGCCACTTCTTCCTCTTCTAGAAGTTCAACCTTATTTAAGGCAATAATCTCTTTTTTACTCTCAATATCAGCTTCGTAATTTTCTAACTCTTGTCGAATAATTTGATAATTAGCAAAAGGATCTGACTCGGTTGAATCAATCACATGAATTAAAATCTTACAGCGCTCCACATGAGAGAGAAAGTCATGACCAAGGCCTTTTCCATCACTCGCGTTTTCAATTAAACCCGGAATATCGGCTAGAACAAACTCCAAATCTTCTTTTTGAACCATCCCGATGTGAGGATGTAGTGTCGTAAAGGCATAATCAGCGACTTTGGATTTTGCATTGGTGACAAAATTGAGAATAGAAGATTTCCCTGCGTTGGGCATTCCCACTAAACCCACGTCGGCTAAAATCTTTAGTTTTAATCGAACTGTTGCTTCTTGCCCTTTTTCTCCTTCTTGAAATTTGCGAGGGGCTCGGTTGGTAGAGCTTTTAAAGTGAGCGTTTCCTTTGCCTCCCTGGCCGCCTCGAAGAAAATGATAGGTTTGTTCGTCTTCAAGGATCTCATGCAACTTAATGCTCATATCCTCGTTATAAATTTCTGTTCCGCAAGGAACGTCTAAAATGAGATCTTTTCCACTGGACCCTGTTTTGAGCTGTCCTGCACCGCCCATTCCATTTTGAGCTCGATGGTGTTGGTTGAAGCGATAGCGTTGAAGAGTATTAATTCCTTTGTTGCCACGAAAAATGACATCGCCGCCTTTGCCGCCATTGCCGCCATTCGGACCACCATATTCAATAAACTTTTCTCGGCGAAAACTTAAAGCCCCATGACCACCATTGCCAGATTTAATATATATTTTTGCTTTATCAATGAACGCCATAACAGATATAAATGGGGGAGGTTAGGAAATTTTAGTGGACGGAAACAAACTGTCTGTTACGAGATTTTTTGAACAATACTTTTCCTTCAACTTTGGAAAAAAGAGTATGATCTTTCCCAATTCCGACATTGTCACCCGGGTAAAATTTAGTACCACGCTGACGAACTAAAATGTTTCCAGGGATTACGTGTTCGCCGCCAAACTTCTTGACACCCAGCCTTCTACCAGCCGAGTCTCTTCCGTTTTTCGAACTTCCGCCTGCTTTTTTTGTTGCCATAGTTCTACTCTTTTACCTCAGTTGTTTCTTTTTTCACAGTCTTTTTTTCCTCAGTTTTGGGAGCTTCTACTTTCGGCGCTTCCACTTTTGGTGCTGCTTCTTTTGTAGGAGCAGCTTTTTTAGCTGGCTCTTTAAAGCTTTCTTCACCAATCGCAGATTTAATAGTCATTACCTTTAAGATAGTGATGTACTGACGATGACCTTTTGTTCTTTGGAAGTGCTTTCTTCTATTCTTTCTGAAAACACGAATTTTATCATCTCTCGTTTGATGAAGGAGTTTCGCAGAAACTTCTGCACCTTGAACGGCAGGTGAACCTAATTCAAATTTATCGCCATTTCCAACAGCTACGACATCCTTAAAAGAAATTGTATCGCCTACATTTCCTTCAATTTTGTCCATTTTTAAAATATCACCGGGTGATACTTTGAACTGTTTTCCTACTGATTTTAGAACTGCGTACATAATGAGGTGCACAATATATATAGGTCTTTTTCTATGTCAATAGACAAAAACACTAATAATTTAGGGCCTAATGATGATGATCGTCGAGGTCTTTCTTAATATCATCGTGATCTCCGACAACGATATGGTGCTTACTTTTCGTTACATATTTCTCTAAAAAAGGTATTAAAATCAAGGGAACCAGACCACCTAAAACTATACCAAAGGCAGCAGATTTCATATGAGGATCTAAACTTGCCGCAATAAAGTCCGCGATCACATGAGCGATGATAACTCCGATAATTCCTGCAATGTACCCATTTGATACAATCTTAAGAAGACGATTAATGGACCAACCTGTATAGAATCCTGTAACTGGAATAATGGTATGCACTAAGCCAAAGACAAATCCTCTTAAAATATCTATTTCTTCCAGGAAGTGTAAAAACTCTGGTAATTCGTGTGCATGTTCCATTTTTTTCTCCTCAAATAAATATTTTTATGTTATAACATAACAAATAGAATAATGTCAAACAAGAATCATCAAAAATGTATTTCACGCATAAAAAAAAGACAGGTTAACATTGATGGTGCCCATGAAAAAAATATTTTTGAACTTCTCATCAAGGGCCATAAGGCGATGTCCGCCTATCAATTAATTGAAAACTACTCCCAACACTATGGACAAGTTTTAAAACCCATGCAGGTTTATCGAGTGTTAAAAAAATTAATTACCAAACACCTTGTTCACCGCATTAATTATAATAATAGTTATGTGGCCTGTTTTAATGAAAATGACCATGAGGCTTTTGTTGGTTTTATCTGTAATAAATGCTCTACGATTGAAGAAAAAACTCAAGATCCTGTGAAGGAATTAACCAAAAAGTTTGGACTATCCAAAAATCATATTTCTCAAACTAATCTTGAAATCGTAGGCACCTGTCAAAATTGTCTCTAGACAGAGATTGATTTTTCATTTTAAATATAGTTGTTAATATAACCAAAATTGAAAACTAAACTCGTACTCCTCTCTGCCTTTCTAGGGTTCTTGCTGGTGCCAATATTTTCCTATGCCCAGACCATTAAAATTTACTCAGAGCGCCAACCCTTATTAATTGAACCTTTGCTTAAAGAGTTCGAAGAAAAAACAGCCATAAAGGTTCAGTGGATATACTCTCAAAAGGGATTAGTACAAAAAATTATTTTAGAAAAAAATAGACCCGTCGCTGATGTTTATCTATCGTCTGATATTTCCCGATTAATTGATATTGCTGAGGCGGGTGCTACAATTCAGTTAAATCAAGGCTTTCAAATACCTAACTATTTACAAAGTGATGATTGGGTTGGGTTGACTCAAAGAGTTCGAGTATTTTATGTTGCAAATGAATTGGCTAATCAGGATCTAAGTTATGAGGATTTAGTTAATGATCAATTTAAAGGAAGAATTTGTACTCGCTCCGGCTTTCACCCCTATAACATTTCTTTATTTGCCTCATTGTTAGCTCACCATGGAGAAGAATGGCTAAGGGATTATCTCACGACGCTAAAAAATAATCTTGCGCGCAAACCTCAAGGAAATGATCGCGATCAAGTCAAAGCTATTTACGCAGGGGTGTGTGATATCAGTATTGGCAATCACTACTACTATTTTCAAATGATGGAAAATGAAGATCAAAAAAAATGGCTAGAAAAAGCAAAAATTATTTTTCCTAATCAAACCAATCGGGGCGCCCATGTGAATATCTCAGGCATTGCGCTTTTAAAAGAAGAAACCCGAGAGATATCCGAACAATTAATTGCCTTCCTGCTAAGTGATGCGGCTCAAACAGTTTATGCAAATGATAATAATGAGTTTCCAGTCTCGCCGACTATCCCTGTGTCTTCTCAAATTCTGGAATTAGGAGGAGAGGTTATCTTTGATGATTTAGAATTATCGAAGATTGCAGAAAACCGCTCAACGGTTATTCAAATTCTCAATCAGATTAATTTCGACGGCTAGATTATTCAGCTTCACTAAAGCTGGAGTGCCAATTCTTCAAGATCATAAAACTTAAGAGACGAACAACGTTATACAAAAGAATACCTGTAATGGAGATTAAAAAGACAGAGGCAAACATCTTGGGAATTTCTAATTGATATCCTGCCTCAATAATTCGATAAGCCAAACCGCTATGACCGGATATCGGTCCAATGACAAATTCTCCCACAATGGCACCGATTAACGCTAAACCCGTACTTATTTTTAAGCCTGAGAGAAAGTAAGGAAGGGCGTTGGGTAAGACCACATAGCGTAATAATTGATATTTATTGGCACGATAGAGTTTCATTAAATCCAAATGATTTCTCTCGGTACTTTTGAGGCCCGCCATCGTATTGGTTAATAAAGGAAAAAAAGCCACTAAAAAGGCGCATATGAGCGTGGCCATCTGCGAGCTATCCACCCAAATAGAGATAAGTGGAGCAATCGCAATAATAGGCGTGACTTGAAGAATAACTGTAATCGGCATCATGGAGCGTTCCACGAATTTGGAAAAGTAAAAAATAATCGATAAACAAACGCTGATGATTACAGATGCTAATAGAGCGGTAAGGGTCACCTTAATTGTCACCGCTAAAGAACCCATCAGTGATAGGAAATTTGATTGAATGGAACCTAAGATCATGGATGGAGGCGGCAACAAATACCACCTCAGATTTAAGGCATGAAAGAGAACCTCCCATAAAATAAATAAACCCAAAATGACGAGAACAGAATAAGTCTTAGGCATGTTGAGCTCGCTGCAGAGAGTCAGAGACAATTTTGGCTTGTTCAAAAAATTCGGGAGTAAATCGATAATCCTCATTTTTTTCTATTCCTGAAAAATCAAATTCCTCAAAAACTTTTCCTGGGTTAGGTCGCATCACATAGATACGATCACTCAAGTACACTGACTCATAAATAGAATGGGTGACGTAGACTACCGTTAAATCTTTTTCTTTTTTAATTTTTAAAATTTCTTGGCTTAACTCAAATCGTCGAGTTTCATCCAGGGCGCTAAACGGCTCATCCATGAGGAGGACTTTAGGTTGAGTGACAAGAGCTCGAGCAATCGAGACACGCATACTCATCCCTCCTGAAAGTTGTCGGGGGTAATACCCCTCAAATCCTTGCAGACCCACAAGATTAATAATTTCATAAATTTTTTCATCAGCACTGTAAGTATCCTCTTTGACAATTTTTAAAGGTAGTTTGATATTTTCATAAACATTCATCCAGGGAAGCAAATTGGGCTCTTGAAAAACATAACTTAGGTTAGCAGGATTTTCAGGGGAGTTTTGAAAATTGGACGTTGGCCAGTTCATGGTCCCCGCACTGGGTTTGATGAGGCCGCACATCATTTTCAACAAAGAGGTCTTTCCGCAACCCGAGGGCCCGACGATGGATAAAAAATCTTTTTGAAATACTTCGATGGAAATATCTTCTAGGGCATTGTGTTGAGCCCCTGCGAACTTCTTACAAATGCCATCTAATTGGGCCAGAATGCGGGAATGACCGTCGACTAACTTGGACTGTCGATCCGTGTCTGTTAAAACCCGCAAACTCATAGCGGCCTTATTTTAGTTAGAAAATTCTAAAGTGTAAGCTTTTTCGTGATCGAATTCGCTGTCATAGATACCTAGTTCTACTGACATTTCATAGAATTCCTTCCATCGATCCGCACTCATGGAGCCAATCTTCTCCCCATTGCCGGTGACGATATTATACTCGATCATTTTGCTGTGCGCATAGGCTAGCTTATCGGAAGGCATATCGGGGTTGAGTTGTTGAATTAAATCAAAGGCAGGTTGCGGGTCGTTGTTCAAATAGTCTTCCCACCCTTGACGAGACGCGGTCAAAAATCGATGAATAAGATCAGGATTTTCTGTGATCAATTGATTGGAGGCTTCGATGGTATTGGCATAAGCGCTAAAGCCGTGGTCCGCGAGTAAGTGAACAACGGGCTCAAAGCCGGCTGCCTTTTTAATCGCAAAGGGTTCACTCGATAAATATCCTTGTTGAATGGATTGAGGATTATCGATAAAAGGCTGCGAGTTAAAGTTATAACTCTCTAGCTGATCATCGGATAAGTCGTATTTACTTTTTATAAACCCCCAGAAGGAAAGTCGGCCAAAGTTAGAAAGAAAAATTGTTTTTCCTTGAAAGTCAGAGGGATGATCAATGCCCACATTAGGATGAGACATTAGCACCTGAGGAGTTTTCTGAAAGAATGCAGCAACCGCTGTGAACGGTAAATCTTGCTTGGCGTAATTCAATGCACCGGCGCTCCCTCCAATATTAAATTCGACTTGATTTGCCATTAGCATTGCTTTGGTATTAACTGAAGGACCACCTGGAATAATTTCCAGCTCAATATTTTGATCTGTATAATAACCTTGAGCGATTGCTTGAAAGAATCCACCATGCTCACCTTGGGGAACCCAATCCAGTGAGAGTTTAACGTTATCAAAAGCCCACAGATTTGCAGTCGCAAACCATGAGAAAAGTACAACAATAATTTTTATCATGAGAAAACTATAACTCTAAAAAAGAGAGGATAGATATGCTTAAAATGTATGAGCGACATTAGGGAGCAAGCCTTATTATTTCACTATATAATAAGACTTGCTCATAATTGATTTTTAGTGAGCGGCTAAATCAAAACGATCAGCATTCATGACTTTTGTCCATGCTGCTACAAAGTCCTGGATGAACTTCTCTTGATTATCGTCTTGAGCGTAGACTTCAGCGTAGGAGCGCAAAATCGAATTAGAACCGAACACTAAATCGACAGAAGTCGCATTCCATTTCACCTCACCGCTTACTCGATCAATGATTTCGTAGTGGCCGTTGGATGGCTTCCATTTATGGGCCATATCAACTAAATTTACAAAGAAATCATTGGTTAAAGCACCTACTTTGTCAGTAAAAACGCCATTTTGATTGCCGCCATGATTAGCTCCTAATGCTCTCATTCCACCTAAAAGCACCGTCATCTCGACAGCTGTTAGACCCATTAATTGAGCTCGATCCAGAAGGAGTTCCTCACCACTTTCGGTGTAGTTTTCTTTTTTCCAATTTCGAAAACCATCATGGATGGGCTCAAGGTGAGCAAAGGATTCCACATCGGTCATTTCCTGTGTGGCGTCACCACGACCTGGGCTGAAAGGAACAGCAACTTTAGATCCGGCTGCTTCAATGGCCATCTCTAATCCCACGTTTCCAGCCAAGACGATTGTATCCGCAACGCTTGCTCCTGCTTCTGCCGCCAGAGGCTCAAGGATACCCAATACTTTGGATAAGCGCTCTGGCTCATTTCCTGCCCAATCTTTTTGAGGGGCTAGGCGAATACGAGCACCATTTGCTCCCCCACGTAGATCAGAGCCACGATACGTACGAGCACTATCCCAAGCAGTTGCAACTAATTCTTGAACACTCAGTCCACTCGCTTTAATTTTTGCTTTGAGAGCATCGACGTCATAGTTGGAGTTACCAGCAGGTACTGGATCTTGCCAAATTAAATCTTCCTTTGGTAAGTCATGTCCAATGTATCGATTGCTGGGACCCATATCACGGTGTGTTAACTTAAACCATGCACGAGCAAAAGCATCTTTGAAGTACTCATGGTCTTTGTAGAACTTCTCTGAGATTTCCCGATAAGCAGGATCTTTGATCATCGCCATGTCCGCATCCGTCATGATCGGGTTGTAGCGAATGGATGGATCTTCCACGTCCACTGGCTTATCTTCTTCTTTGATGTTGATGGGCTCATACTGCCAAGAACCTGCTGGGCTCTTTTTCAATTCCCACTCATAATTAAAGAGCATGTAAAAGTAACCGTTATCAAATTTCATCGGCTCAGTCGTCCACGCACCTTCAATACCTGAAGTCACGGTATCACGGCCCACGCCCCGAGTAGTATTGTTCATCCAGCCTAATCCTTGCTCATGGATGTCTGCACCCTCAGGCTCAGCTTCTAAGTTCGCTCCATCGCCATTACCGTGGGCTTTACCAATCGTGTGGCCACCCGCCGTTAAAGCAACAGTTTCCTCATCATTCATCGCCATACGACCGAAGGTTTCTCTTATATGTTGCGCGGTTTTTAAAGGATCGGGGTTGCCCTCAAATCCTTCCGGGTTCACATAAATCAAAGCCATGTGGTTGGCTGCCAAAGGCCCTTGAAGAGAAGAGGCATCCTCTTTATCGTCGTGACGATCGGAGGCTAACGCGTCAGCTTCTGGTCCCCAGTAAATATCTTTGTTGGGATGCCAGATATCTTCACGGCCATAGGAAAATCCAAAAGTTTTAAAACCAGTTGACTCATATCCGATGTTTCCGGCTAAGATCATTAAATCAGCCCAGCTAATTTTATTGCCATACTTTTTCTTGATGGGCCATAAAAGTCGACGTGCTTTATCTAAGTTCGTATTATCCGGCCAAGAGTTTAATGGAGCAAAACGATGATCGCCGGTACCCCCACCGCCCCGACCATCGGCCGTACGATAAGTACCTGCGCTATGCCAAGCGAGTCTCACCATGAGTCCCGCATAGTTGCCCCAGTCAGCTGGCCACCAGTCCTGACTTTCTTTCATCAGTTGGTGCATATCAGCTTCGAGAGCTTTGTAGTCTAATTTTTTTACTTCTTCACGATAATTAAAAGAACCATTAAACGGTTTTGTTTTTTGATCGTGTTGATGAAGAATATCGAGGTTTAAATTTTTGGGCCACCAATCGATATTTCCTTTTTCTTTATTTGAGTTAGCCCCGTGCGCCACAGGACATCTAGCTTCGCTCATGCGTTTTCTCCTTTTATATTATTCGGTATTGAGGAACACGATGGACACGTTCCCCAAAAAACTATTTCGGCCTCATCAATCTCAAATCCGTGTTGATCGTCGACGTGCAAACAAGGAGCATGACTTTTGCAAGCCACATCCGTCACACTTTGACACTCACGACAAATAAGATGGTGGTGATTATCGTTCACTCGGGTCTCGTAGAGAGAAGAACTTCCTTTGGGTTTAATCTCTCGTAAAATTCCCTTTTCCACTAAGGCACTGAGGTTGTTATAAATCGCCTGCTTGGAGGTCGTCGCAATTCCCTCTTTGACATGCTGATAAATCGTATCAGCATCGGAGTGAGGATGATGACGTAGAACCTCTAAAACAGCGAGGCGAACAGAAGTAAGGCTTAAATCATTTGATTTCAGCAGTTTTTCGATTTCTGTTTGCATCCTCTAAAGCTATTCAAAATATTGAATTAGTCAATATTTTTACTTAGTCCATATTAAATATTTGAATATTTTCTGTGAACAATTTTCGTCAAACGAACCCACGGAATTACTGAAAATATTGAATTTATTTTTTATCGAAGATATTTTTGAAGATGAAATAAGCTAGTCCCATTCCTAACGCTTGCGCACCAATATAAAAGAGAACAGTGGAAGGGTGGATGCCAGTAAAAGACTCCGTAAACATTCGAGCAAGAGTAACAGCGGGGTTTGCAAAGCTTTTGGAGGAAGTAAACAGAAGCGCAGCACAGATATAAATTCCCACATTAAAAGCCACGATATTTTTTCCATCGGCTCTCGATAACAAAATAACTAAAAGCAATCCAAATGTAGCGAAAATCTCCGAGATATAGAGGTTCGTCCCACTTCTGACATTCGAGGATATCTCGATGAGATCAAGTCCAAAAAGATAATTCGTAAACATCGTCCCCAAGATCGCTGCAACACACTGAACGATGACGTAAAAAAAGAGGTCTTTGGAAGATAACTCCCCTTTGAAGAAAAATAACAAAGAGACGATGGGGTTAAAATGGGCACCTGAATAATTCGCAAATATTCTAATGAGAAATATTAAGGTAAAAGCAATGACCAAGGCATGACTGAGGAGGATGACCATTTGATCTTCGGTATATTGCTGGCCCATAATGCCCGAGCCCACAATACTCATTAATAAGATAAAGGTTCCTAGAAACTCTGATCCGTATTTTTGCATTTTTGTCATGCTACTGTAATATAATTTTCACAAATGTATTATGAATTTTTAGTTACACACCTCGATGCACCATTTTTATTATTATCAGCGGTGAGTACCGGATTGGTTATTCGTATATTTTATAAAGCCTATATGAAACTTCAATTGCCGATGCGGGTTCTATCCTCAGTCGTGTTATTTGTCATCAATGCCATTATGCTAGTGCCCGGAATTGTCTTTTTTTACCGCTGGATTATGCTGTGTGGTTTTTACCAGCCCAGTGGAGCGTTTAATTTCAGCAATGGCTGCAGTGGTGATGTTTTTAGTCTACTTGCTCCAGGGCTGATTTTACTGTCGTAAACATTTCATCTATTTGAGCATCACTGACAATTAAAGGCGGCGAGAAGGCAAGAGTATCTCCGTTCGCTCGGACCATTAATCCCAAATCCCAAGCCTTTTTCATCACTTCAAAGCCTCGCGCACCAACCGCATTTCCTCTCGGCTCCAATTCAATTGCAGCAATCACACCCAAATTACGAATATCAATGACGTGTTTCGTTCCTTTCAAGGAGTGAGCGGCTTTTTCAATTTTAGGCGCTTGTTCACCGGCATGCTCAAACAATCCCTCTTCTTTATAAATATCGAGAGTTGCAAGGGCGGCCGCACAGGCCACAGGATGGCCAGAATAAGTGTACCCATGAAAGAGTTCAATCGGGGCATCCGCGTTTTCTAACATGGACTCATAAATATAATCTTGAACGATTGTGGCTCCCATTGGGATTGTGGCATTGGTTAATCCTTTAGCACAGGTAATAATATCTGGAGTGACGCCAAAATAATCAGAGCCTGTTGCTTTTCCTAATCGACCAAAGGCGGAAATCACTTCATCAAAAATAAGAAGGATGTCGTGTTTGGTGCAAATATCTCTCAGGCGTTGTAAATATCCTTTGGGGGGAGGAAGCACTCCAGTGGAACCGGCAATTGGCTCTACGATCACTGCAGCAATGGTCGAGGCATCATGAAGTTGAACGAGGCGCTCGAGATCATCGGCGAGTTCAGCACCGTGTTCTGGTTGACCGTGGGAGTAAGCATTCACACTGGGATTATGAGTATGGCGTAAATGATCTACACCGCTCAGCATGGAACCAAAGTACATTCGGTTTTTCACCATACCGCCCACACTAATCCCACCAAACCCAACACCGTGATAGCCGCGCTCGCGGCCAATCAATCTTGTTTTCGTGGCGTGACCTCGTGCTCGCTGATACGCCAGCGCAATCTTTAAGGCACTATCAACGGCCTCCGAGCCTGAATTGGAAAAGAAGACATGGTTCATCCCTTCAGGGAAAATTTCAGCTAGACGATTAGCTAGTTCAAATTGTTTTGGGTGACCGAATTGGAAAGGAGGAGAGTAATCCAGTTCTTCAATTTGTTGGGTTACCGCTTCTTGAATTTTTTTTCGACCATGACCGGCATTCACACACCACAGGCCAGCAGTGCCATCTAGGATTTGGCGATTATCATCACTCGTAAAGTGCATATCTTTGGCCTTAACAATAATGCGGGGATCTTTTTTAAAGGTCTTGTTGGGCGTAAAAGGCATCCACAAAGACTCAAGATTATTCGGTTTACTCATACTTCCTCCAAGAAACTTTTTAACAAGAAAACTCTATTCCTTCTCGAAATCGCGGGCAAGCGCAATTATGCCCTAGTTTGGGTAAGGTTTATCTCTTTCAAAGTTGTTTATTTATAATGATTTTATGGTGGTTTTTTAATGCAATCATATTATTTTGAGTTATGTCTGAATTATCCATCCAATTAAAATGGCAGCTTGGCGAAGGTGAGCTTGTCCAAGGAAAGTACTCCAATAGTCATGAGATTATCTTTAACGATCAATTTCAATTGAAGGCAGATGCTGCCCCTGATTGGGGAGGAGATATAACCAACACCAACCCAGAGCAAGCACTTGCCGCCTCTCTTAGCAGTTGTCATATGATGACCTTTCTTGCACTTGCCGCCAAAGCAAAATGGCCCGTATCGTCTTATGAGGATAAGGCTGAAGCCTTTCTGGGAAAAAACCCCAAAGGCCAAATGGCTGTAACTAAAATTCGATTAAATCCTTCTGTTCAATTTGGTGATGGATTTAATGTGAGCGATCAGGAGATGAGCGAGATGCATGATCGATCACATCGATATTGTTTTATAGCTAACTCTCTTTCTGAGGATGTGGAGTTTGAAGTTAACTTATAATTGATGAGTAATTTTTCTCTTATCCAAATCAATGATCTTGATAAGGGCGTAGTAAACGTTCAATTAAATTCTCCTGAAACCCAAAATACTTTATCGGAAAAAATGATTGGGGAATTACAACAGTGTTTTGATGAATTGCAGCAAGGACCAAGCAAAGTGATTGTCTTGAGTTCAACCGGCAAGGTCTTTTCTGCAGGTCATGATTTAAAAGAATTAAAATCGGCTCGATCGCAGTCTGATCAAGGTCACGCTTATTTTCAAAAAATTCTCAAGCAATGCTCGACAATGATGCAATCCATCGTCAATCATCCCAAGCCTGTGATCGCTCAGGTCGAAGGAGTAGCGACGGCGGCGGGATGTCAGTTAGCGTTGAGTTGTGATTTGGTTTATGCCAGCTCTCACTCTATGTTTGCTACCCCTGGGGTGAATATTGGATTGTTTTGTTCGACGCCTATGGTGGCCTTATCGCGTAATGCTTCTTCCAAGCACGCCATGGAAATGCTCTTAACGGGAGATCCTATTACGGCTGTAGAAGCTGCTCAAAAAGGCATGATCACACAATCTTTAGAAAGCTCGGAATTAGCCAAGCATGTGCTTGAAAAAGCTAATAAAATAGCCTCAAAATCCTCGAAGACTTTAAAAAGAGGAAAGGGTGCTTATTATCGTCAAAGCGAAATGCCGTTGGATCAAGCCTATGAATACACCTCTCAGGTCATGGTGGAGAATATGCTAGAGCAAGACGCCAAAGAGGGTATTGATGCCTTTATAGAAAAAAGAACTCCTCAGTGGGAAGAGTGAGTTTTATTGATGGTCAATCCTTACAATCAAAACCTCGACCCTAATCCTGCCAACTATCAACCACTCACCCCTCTCTCTTTTCTAGAGCGAGCCTCAGATGTCTTTCCTGATTTTGTTGCCATCATCCACGGGGCACAGCGATTGAGTTATCGTGAATTTTATACGCGCTCCAAACAACTAGCTTCCTCTTTATCTCTTCGAGGAATGACACGAGGTAGTACGGTCTCTACCTTATTAATGAATACTCCCCCCATGCTGGAGGCTCATTATGGCATTCCCATGTGCGGTGCTGTTATTCACGCTATCAACACAAGATTAGATCCAGCCACGATTGCTTTTCAGTTAGATCATGCGGACGCTCAAATTTTATTATTTGATCAAGAACTAACAGCAGTCGTCTTGGAGGTATTAGGATTATCTAAAGTCAAACCTTTACTAGTTTGTTATCAAGACAAACAAGTAGAAACAAAAACTCCATCAAATGACATTTCCCTCAACGCTCATGAGGTCATCGATTATGAAAAGTTTATCGAACAAGGAGATCCGGGTTATCAATGGTTAATGCCAGAAAATGAATGGGATGCTATTTCGGTGGGGTATACCTCTGGGACTACGGGTGACCCGAAGGGTGTTGTCTCTCATCATCGTGGCGCTTATCTTCTAGCTCAAGGAAATGCCTTAGTGGCCTCGATGCCTAAACACTCA
>JAXOVD010000022.1:0-15432 GCA_036937365.1 Alphaproteobacteria bacterium | reverse complement strand
GTGTTCATGAATTATTTGATCAATTTTATAAAGTTGCTAAAGAAAATACAAATAATAGTTATAATTTAGTTTTAGATCCAGATTATCAAAAATCTAATCTTGAGATATCTCAAGAACGATACTCTTCTGGAAATAATTTACCTCTAGATGGTATTCCTTTAGGTATAAAAGATTTATTTTGCACCAAGGGTATCACAACAACAGCTTCCTCAAAAATTTTAAGTAATTTCATTCCTCAATATGAGTCTTTTGTTACTCAACAATTGCTGAATGATGGTGCTATTTTTATTGGTAAAAATAATTGTGATGAGTTTGCAATGGGTTCTTCAAATGAAACTAGCCATTTTGGCCCTGTGGTTAATCCCTGGAAGAATAAAAATAGCCCAACTGAAAAATTAGTTCCCGGTGGTTCTTCTGGTGGATCGGCTGCTGCTGTTGCAGAAGGTTCTTGCGTAGCTTCTATGGGTACAGATACAGGAGGCTCGATTAGGCAGCCAGCAAGTTTATGTGGTTTGGTTGGATTGAAGCCTACATTTGGATCTTGTTCACGATGGGGGATTGTAGCTTTTGCCTCAAGTCTTGATCAGGCAGGTCCCATTACAAATTGCATTGAGGATGCTGCTTATATTCTTAATTCAATTAGTAAACATGATTTTAACGACTCAACCTCTTCAAACCATCCAAGAGATGACTATTTAAAAGATATTGACGAAAAATTAGATAATAAAATTAAGATTGGAATTCCTAGCGATTATCTCAAAAATGTAACTCCAGAAATAATTGCCCAGATTGAAAATACAAAAAAATCATTAGCCGGATACGATATAGAGTTTGTGGATGTTGCCTTTGAGACTACTGATTATGCATTGTCTACTTATTATATTATTGCTCCCGCGGAGGCTTCATCTAATCTTGCAAGATACGACGGCATAAGATATGGCGTAAGAGAAGAGGGTGGGAACTTAGATGATATCTATCTTAATTCTCGCACATCTGGTTTTGGAGATGAAGTAACTCGAAGAATTTTAATTGGCACTTATGTATTATCAGCAGGTTATTACGATGCATACTATAGACAGGCCCAAAAAGTAAGAAGATTAATTAAAGATGATTTTCAAAGAGTTTTTCAAGAGGTAGACTTTATATTAACACCCACAACACCAAATGAAGCTTTTAAAATTGGTGAAAAGCTAGATCCGATAGCTATGTATATGAATGATGTTTTTACCGTTCCGACAAGCTTAGCTGGTCTTCCAGGAATTTCTTTACCCTCTGGATTGAGTTCTAATGGCTTACCTTTGGGGGTTCAGTTGATTGGTAATTATTTCCAAGAAAAAAAACTACTTCAATTATCACATCTTATCGAGAAGGAGTTGGGTTTTAATGAGTAATAATTGGGAGATGGTAATTGGATTAGAGGTTCATGCCCAATTAAAAACATCTTCTAAATTATTTTCTTCATCTCCAAATTTATTTGGCTCGGAGCCAAATGAAAACGTTAATTTTATCGATGCAGGTATGCCAGGAATGCTTCCTGTGTTGAATTGGGCTTGTATCGAGAAAGCTATTAAGACGGGTTTTGCATTAAATTTTACTATTAACAAACATTCTGTTTTTGAGAGAAAAAACTATTTTTACCCTGACCTGCCACAAGGATATCAGATTAGTCAATTTGAATTTCCTATATTAACTGAGGGGTACCTAGAAATAGATCGTTTAGATGGAAGTACAAAAAAAATCCGAATAGAAAGAGCTCACCTTGAACAAGATGCTGGTAAAAGCATTCATGACATAGATCCCAAATTCAGTTTTATCGATTTAAATAGAGTAGGAACCCCTCTATTAGAAATTGTTTCCTACCCAGATTTATCTTCTGCAGAGGATGTCGTTAATTATATGTCTTCCTTAAGACAAACCTTAATGTACATCGATGTTTGCGATGGGAATATGCAAGAAGGTTCTCTAAGAGCTGATGTTAATTTGTCAATAAGAAAACCCGGTGGTGAACTTGGAACTCGCTGTGAAATTAAAAATTTAAATTCCTTTAAGTTTATTAGACAGGCAATTGAGTTTGAATTTCAAAGGCAGATTGAAGTTTTAGAGTCTGGAGGTACGGTTGAGCAAAATACCATGTTGTTTGACACTAGTACGGGTGAAACACGACCTATGCGAAGTAAAGAATTTTCACATGATTATAGATATTTTCCAGACCCTGATTTACTGCCAGTGAATTTAACCGATGAGCAAATTAATCAAATTAAACCAAGCATGGAAGAACTGCCACATCAAAAATTAACTAGATACATCAATGATTTTAAAATCGATAAAGATATTTCTAAAATTATTATTGCAGAAAAAGAAAATACTATTCTTTTTGAGAAAATGGTAAATGAGTCAGATGTTGCTCCTAAAAATATTGCAAGTTGGCTGGTGGGAGATATTTTTGCTTTTGTTAAAGAGAAAAATCTAGAAGTATTAGATTTACTAGAGTACACAAAAGATATTACTGATTTATTAAAATTGATTTCAGATGATGTAATCTCTAACAAAGCTGGAAAAGAAATTTTACCTCAAGTTTTAGAAGGAAAAGGAAAACCAAATGAACTTGTAAAAAAGATGGGATTAGAGCAAGTCTCAAATACTGATGAATTAGAAAAAATTATTGACGATGCTTTAGTGGGCGAGGAAGAAAACATTACAAAATTTCAAAATGGCTCAGATCGAGTTTTAGGATATTTTGTTGGAAAATGCCTAAAATCAACAAAGGGTAAAGGCAACCCAAAACTAATTAATAAAATCTTATTAGAAAAATTAAAAAAATAAGCCACTCTGACAGTCTAATTTTTTGATAATTGTGATAAAATAATAAAATAAATGACAATTAATTTTATTTGGCTATATTGCGCTACAGCACATTCAGCTTAGAATTAACTTACGGAGAGGTGGGTGAGTGGCTGAAACCAGCGGTTTGCTAAACCGCCGTACGACGCAAGTTGTACCGAGGGTTCGAATCCCTCTCTCTCCGCCATGTAAAAAATATGAAAATTATACTAATATAAATAATTATGCTTAAGGGATCTATACCAGCCATTATTACTCCTTTTAACAAAGGGGAGATAGACTTTGATAGTTTTGCCAAACTTTTAAAATGGCAAATCAAAGAGGGAATTTCTGGCGTCACTGTTTGTGGGACTACTGGTGAGTCACCTACGCTTACTCATGATGAGCATATGCAACTTGTTGAATTTGCAGTTAAGACAGTTAGTGGAAAAATTCCCGTTATTGCTGGAACAGGATCGAATTCAACTAAAGAGGCTATTGAATTTACGAAACACGCATATAAGGCTGGTGCAAATTACGGTTTAGTTGTTACTCCGTATTACAATAAACCCAATCAAAAAGGGCTTATTAATCATTTTAAAAAAATTGCAAAAGTAACTCCGCTAAAACAAATTATTTATAATATTCCAGGGAGATCAATCGTAGATCTTTCATATGAGAGTTTTAAAGAATTAAATAAAATTTCTAATATTGTTGGTATAAAAGACGCATCTAATGATCTCTTTAGACCTTTGGTTATGAGAACCTTTATGAAAAAGAATTTTAATTATATTTCTGGTGAAGATGGAACCATTGCAGGTTATCTGGCCCAAGGGGGTCATGGGTGCATATCTGTTACTGCTAATGTGGCACCAAGATTAACATCTAAATTGCATTATTTCTGGCAAACAAAAAACTATAAGCAATTTGATCTAATTAATTTAAAGTTAGCTCCTTTATCCAGAGTGCTTTTTAGCGAACCTAGCCCAACCCCATCTAAATATGCCTTGTCATTAATGGGAAAATGTAAAGCGGATGTTCGTGAGCCACTATTTGAATTAAGTCTAGAGACAAAAAAACAAGTTAGAAAAGTTCTCAAAGATCTAAAATTAATTTAATTGTCTATCTTAAATCGTAGAGCAAAATTTGATTATGACATTAAAGAGACTTACATAGCAGGATTGGTCTTGGAAAGTAATGAAGTAAAACCTTTAAGACAGGGTAAGGTCTCTATTCAATCTAGCTTTATTAATGAAAAAAAAGGTGAAATTTTTATTAATAATTTTGAAATAATATCCATACAAAAGAATTTTGATGAAAAAAAGAAAATACGAACTGTAAAAAAACTTCTATTAAATAAAAGAGAAATAAAAAAAATATTGGGTTTACTAACCACTAAGGGATTTACTGCGGTTCCGATGGAGATCTTTTTTAACGAAAAAGGCTTAGCGAAAGTCAAATTTGGCGTGGGTGTTGGAAAAAAGAATTATGACAAAAGGGAATCAATTAAGCAGAGGGAGTGGAGTCGTAAAAAAGAGAGAATATTAAGAAAATAATAATTCCTCTTGAAATTACACCTACATTCTCATATAAACCTTCCATGGCAAGAGTTACAGTAGAAGATTGTATTAAAAATGTTGATAGCCTATTTGATTTAGTGTTATTAGCTTCACATCGAGCAAAGGTCCTTAACGCAGGAAACGAGGCTCAAGTACCCCTAGATAATGATAAAAGCACAGTAATCGCACTCAGAGAGATTGCTGATGAAAAAATTAGTGTTAATGATGTAAAAGAAGACATTATTAAGAGCTATCAACTCGTACAGGAAAAAGAAGAAGAAAACGAAGATCATCTTCTTGAAGATTAAAGTCCTTTTTTAGTTTATTTTAATAGCTGATGTTTCAATCAAGCTATTTTAGTGAGAGTTTTTCTGATTTTAAATCAGCTCTTCAATCTTATGACAAAAACTTCAATGAAAAACTTTTTGTTAAAGCGATAGAAGTAGCCGAAACCTCTCACAAAGACCAGTTTCGCGCCTCTGGTGATCCGTATATCATTCACCCTTATGAGGTTTGCAAATCATTAATAGAGTTAAAACTTGATACTGAAACTGTTATTACAGGCCTATTGCATGACGTAATAGAAGATACAGAATATTCAAAAGAACAGCTTAATAAAATTTTTGGCAAATCTATAGCAGGTTTAGTAGATGGATTAACTAAAATAGATTTTTTAGAAGAAAAAAAAATTACTAGATCTGAAAAAGAAGCAGAAAATTTTCGAAAATTATTAATTTCAACAGCCAAGGATATCAGAGTTTTAATAATCAAATTAGCTGACCGTTTGCATAACATAAAAACTATTCATTTTTTTAAAGATGTAGAAAAACGAAAAAGAGTCAGCAATGAGACTCTTTTAATTTATGCCCCCTTAGCCGAAAGACTAGGTTTTGAGAACTGGAAATCTGTTCTAGAAAACATATCTTTTAAAAATCTTCATCCTGACATCTATAATCGAATTAACGATAAGATTAACAATACATTTAAAGATTTAGAAAGTTCTTTTCATGAATTAGAAAATATATTCAATAATTTTATTATTAGGGAAAATATAAATGTAGAAATTCATTATAGAAAAAAAGCCCCTTATTCAATTTGGAAAAAAATAAATAAAAGAAACTCAGATCTTAATTCTATTTCTGATATAGCGGCAGTTAGAATTATTACTAAATCAACTAGGGACTGTTATAAAATCTTAGGAATAATACACCGAAATTTTTCAGCAAAAGTAGGAAGAACGAAAGATTATATTTCAAATCCAAAGCCTAATGGCTATAGATCGATTCATACTGATATTATTTTTAATAATAAAGTTTTTGAAATTCAAATTCGATCTAGAGCAATGCATATGATTGCTGAGAATGGAATAGCCGCCCATTGGAGATACAAGTATCTAAATAAAAATGATAATGACCAAAATATGTATGCTTGGTTAAGGGATGCTGTAAATTATGTTGAAGAAAAAAATGAACAGCACTTAATATTAAATAAAACATCCCAACAATTTTTTGATGAGCAAATTTATGTATTTTCTCCAAAAGGAGACTTGTATACTCTGCCAATAGACTCAACGCCTGTAGATTTTGCATATACAATTCATACTGATATTGGTGATCGATGTTCAGGTGCAAAAGTTAATGGTCAAGATGTTCCACTCAAAACAAAATTATCTAGTGGCGATCAAGTCGAAATAGTTCTTGATGATAAAAATACTATTTCACCTTTATGGATTAGGTTTGTAAAAAAAGAAAAGGTTCGTGAAAAAATAAGACATTTTTTTAGATCCAAAAGAAGAAGAGAATTTGAAAAACTTGGAAAAGATATCTTGAAATATTTAGCTAAATTAAAAAATATTAATGAAAAAGATAATCTATATTCTGAAATTTTATCACATACCGATTTTAAATATCAAAATAAATTATTTGAAAATGTTGGTCGTGGATTTTTATCTAGGAAAGATTTAAACAATCTATTTAAAGATCTAGAAAAAAGCTTTGTTAAAAAACTATTTAACAAAGAGTCTGATCCAAGGATTAATATAAGTAAATTTGAAAACGGTATTGCGGTTAATTATGCAACCTGCTGTTCGCCCATTAGTGGAGATAATATAATATCTGTTATGTCCTACGGCAGAGGGTTAGTAGTTCATAGCACAATGTGTGAAAGTCTTAGTTACTACCATAAGGATAATTTTTATAGATCTAATTGGGGAAGTAATAATTTTAATAAAGATTACAGCACTAGAATTGAAATAATAATTAAAAATCAACCAGGAGCGCTATTTAACATTACATCTATTTTTGATAAACATCATATTAATATTGAAAACATAAGGATTGCTGAACGATCTAAAAAAAATTATACCTTTCTTATAGATATTAAAATTGAAGACTCCGATAAATTAAAATTTCTTTTGGCTGAAATGAAGACCCTTACCCAAGTTGATAAAGTAAAAAGACAATCGTTAACATATTAATGAAATTAGGTATTAACATAGATCATATTGCAACTTTGAGAAATGCCCGAGGTCAAGGTAACCCCAGTATTTTAAGAGCTTTAAAAGTTTGTGAAAAAGCAAAAGTAGATACTTTAACAGTTCATTTAAGAGAAGATAGAAGGCACATTAATGACAATGACCTTAAATTATTAAAAAAAAATGCCAGAATACCTATCAATTTAGAAATGGCATTAACCGACGAAATGATTGCAATTTCAAAAAGAATAAAACCAAATTTTATTTGTTTGGTTCCGGAGAACCGCAACGAAATAACTACTGAAGGTGGACTTAATTTAGAAAAAATTTCAAAAAAAAAACTTAAGACGCTTTTAACAGTTTGTCATTCTAACGGTATTGAACTAAGCGCTTTTATTAACCCCAATAAAAAAGCAATAGAATTAGCAAAAAAATTGAAATTTCAAACAGTAGAACTCCATACAGGGTCATTAGATAAAAAAAAAATAAATAATAGAGATAAAGAAAATATTAATAATATGATTAATTTTGCTTCAAAAATGAATTTAAATGTAAATATTGGTCATGGTCTAAATTTTTCAAATATTAAATTTATAAAAAGTAGAAAAAAAATAGATACTGTTCATATTGGGCATTTTATTATTTCTGAGGCTATTTTCTTATCCCTTCATGAGACAATAAAAAAATTTCAAAGAATTATCTGATATGATTATAGGACATGGAATTGACTTAATAGAAATAAATAGAGTTTCTAATATCTATCAAAAATTTGATAATGCATTTGTAGATAAATATTTTGCTTTAGATATGATCGATAAAATAACTCCCAAATTATTATCAAATAATTTTGCAATTAAAGAGGCATTTTCTAAATCTTTGGGACTGGGGTTTAGGGCGCCATGTTTTCCAAAAGATATATCTGTTCAAAGAGACAAAATGGGGAAACCAGAAATTTTTCCAAAAAATGAATTAAATAAATACATGAAAGAAAAATTTGGCAATTTTCTTATTCATGTTAGCTTATCTGATACAAAAAAATATTCGATTGCGTCGGTTATAATTGAAAAAATTTAAAACATCATTTGTCAATAATATGAAAGCTTTGCTATGGGCTTTATTAATAGCTGGTGTCATCAGAACATTTGCTATTGAGCCTTTTAAAATACCTTCTGGTTCAATGAAACCAAACTTATTGGTAGGAGACTTTTTGTTTGTTTCTAAATGGGATTACGGTTATTCGCGATATTCTTTTCCATTTGGATTAGCTCCATTTTCAGGAAAAATTATGGAAAAGAGTCCAAATCGGGGTGATGTAATAGTTTTCAAATTGCCAGGACAAGAAAATATAAACTATGTAAAAAGACTAGTAGGTCTTCCTGGGGAGACAATTAAAGTTGTCGACGGTTTAATATACATAAAAAAACAAGGCTTTGATGATTTTGAAGTCATAGATCAAATTGAAGATGGTTTATTTCTAGACGATCAGTACAAGGTCAATATAAATCAACTCGTTGAAAGTGGATATAAAATATTAAATTTAACTGATAATGGACCACTTGATTATACGCCAGAGTATATAATTCCTGATAATAAATTTTTCTTCATGGGAGATAATCGGGACAATTCTTCAGATAGTCGAGTCATGAGCGGTGTCGGTTTTGTACCAAAAGAAAATATTATTGGAAGAGTATGGTTTATTTGGTTTTCTGTTGATACAGATTTTAGACTAAGTAGATTTTGGACACTGCCACTACACATTAGATATGATAGATTATTTAACATTGTTAATTAAATTTTGAATAAATTAAAAATCTTTGAAATTATTAAAAGCATTAAGGGTTATCAGACTAGCTTAAGCCACGATAGTTATAATAAAAATCAAAAAAATTCTGATAAACCTTTCCAAAAATATGAATTTTTGGGCGATCGAGTACTTGGACTAGTTATTTCAGAGTATTTGATAAATAATTTTCCAAAGAGTTCTTTGGATGAAATTTCTAGAAGATTTATACATCTTGTTAATACAAGTACGCTAGCAAAAATTTTTAAAAAACATGATTTGATTGAAATTTTTAAACATCAACTTGATCCTAAATCTAGCAAGAATTCGGTTTACGCTGATGCCATAGAGTCTCTGATTGGATTTATTTATATTAATAAAGACCTCAAATTTGCAAAACAATTCATTTATCTCTTATGGAGTGAAGAGCTTAATACCCTTCCGCAAAAAGATCCAAAAACTTTTATACAAGAGTACAGTCAAAAGAAAAACAAAACGATCCCTCAATACAAGTTAATTGACGAACTTGGAACAAAACACAAACCAAAATTTTTGGTTGAACTTAAGGTGAATGATCTGTCTGTCAAAGGTGAAGGTGTTTCAAAACAAAAAGCTGAAATAGCTGCAGCAAAAAATATGATTAAATTAATAAACTTAGAATGATTTATCTTGTTTAAAACTCCGGCGATCATTACTAAAATTGATAACTATAAAGAAAACCATTTATTGATATCCTTATTTTCATGCGAGTATGGAAAAAAAAGTTTAATTGTTTTTGGTGGTAAATCTAAAAAAAAAAATACTGACTTTGTCAAAGGAGTATTAACTGAAATAGAATTCAATAAAGAAAATTCATGTTTGAATTCTAATTTAATTCAATCATATAATTGGTTTTTGTTTGATAAATATAGACTTAAAGTTGTTGATTATATTTGTTTCTTAATTAATAAACTTCTCTTCCTAGAAGATCAAAATTCTAAAATATTAAATTGTTATCAAAATTTGTTGATAGCGATGAATAATAGTTCAAATTATTTAGTTGATTTGATTCAATTGGAATTAGAAGTTTTAAAATCCTCAGGCTATCAACCTGATTTAAGCGAAAGTGTTATAAAAAAAGTTTTCGGAGATAATTTTTCTATTAATGCTAATTCATATGAGGAATTATCATCTTTGCTTAGAAAAAATCAAAGCTTCCAAGAAATATTTTCTAATTTTATGGAAAAGGTAATAGCGAAAGTATTGAATAATTTAAATATTCATTTACCTTTTAATAGAAGTGAAATTATTAAAAAAAATTAAAAAAGTTTACATAGCCTCTGATCACGCTGGGTACCCTCTAAAAGAGTTAATTATCAAAGAATTTCTATCCAAAGAAAGTATCAACTTTCAAGATTTAGGTACTAATTCTGAAAAATCTGTTGATTATCCAAAATTTGCAAAAAAATTATGTAAAAAGATCAATAAAACTTCAATGGGTATATTGATCTGTGGGTCTGGCATAGGAGTAAGTATAAGTGCAAATAGGCATAATCACATTCGGGCCTCCTTGTGTCATAATGTAAATTCTGCAAAAATGACAAGAAAACATAATGACTCTAATGTTATTTGTTTACAGGGAAGACCTTTTGTAAAAAAGAAAATTTTTGCTATGCTCAATGCCTATTTTGATACAGAATTTGAAGAAGGAAGACATAAAAGGAGAGTTGAACAGTTATGACACTAAATGCAAATTTTTTCTCTAGTAGCCTAGAGCAAGCTGATAAAGATTTATTTAATTCAATTTCGCAGGAACTTAGCAGACAGCAAAATCAAATCGAGCTTATAGCATCAGAAAATATTGTCTCTAAAGCTGTGCTTGAAGCGCAAGGTTCAATTATGACCAATAAGTATGCTGAAGGATATAGTGCTAAAAGATATTATGGTGGATGCGAATTTGTCGATATAGCTGAAAATCTCGCTATCGAAAGATTAAAGGAATTGTATGGATGTGCTTATGCTAATGTTCAACCACACTCTGGGGCTCAAGCTAACCAGGCAGTTTTTTTAGCTCTTATTAAACCTGGAGATACCATCCTTGGAATGTCATTAGATGCTGGTGGTCACTTAACTCATGGTTCACGTCCTAACCAATCTGGAAAATATTTTAATGCCATTCAATATGGTATTGATCCAACCACGTCGCTGATTGATTATGATGAAGTAGAAAAATTAGCTCTTGAACATAAGCCTAGTTTAATTATTGCGGGTGGATCGGCTTACCCAAGAAATATAGATTTCAAACGCTTTAGAGAAATCGCAGATAAAGTTGAGGCCTACTTATTAGTAGATATGGCACACTACTCAGGCTTAGTTGCTGCGAAAGAATACCCTGATCCAGTTCCTCATGCTCATGTCGTAACTTCTACAACCCATAAAACTATCAGAGGCCCTCGAGGAGGAATGATTTTATCTAACGATATTGATTTAGGTAAAAAATTTAATAGTTCAGTTTTTCCTGGCCTTCAAGGTGGACCACTGATGCATGTTATTGCAGCTAAAGCTGTAGCTTTTGGTGAAGCTCTTCAACCAGAATTTAAACAATATATTCAACAAGTTAAAAAAAATGCATCGGTTTTAGGTGAGGTTTTAATGGCCAATGGTATCGATATTGTTACTGGCGGTACAGACTCTCACATGGTTCTGGTAGATTTAAGATCCAAAAATGTAACAGGGAAAGATGCTGAAGAAAGCTTAGAACGAGCAGGGATGACCTGTAATAAAAATGGGGTAGCTAACGACCCTAATCCTCCAACAATCACCTCCGGTATAAGGCTAGGCTCACCAGCTGCCACAACTCGAGGATTTAAAGAGGAGGAGTTTAAATTTATTGGTGAAAAAATATCCACTGTTATTAATACTCTATCTTCTTCCAATTCAGATATTTCAATGATTGAAACATCGATTAAAAAAGAAGTAGAAGATTTATGTTCTAAATATCCTATTTATAATCATTAATTATGAAATGCCCCTTCTGCAAAGAGAAAGAAACTTCCGTTTTGGACTCCCGTCCTACAGAAGATGGTGGGGTAATTAGAAGAAGAAGAATTTGTGGTTGTGAACGAAAAGAAAGGTTTACTACTTTTGAGAGAGTTCAATTTAGAGAATTCTTAGTAGTAAAAAAGAATGGCGAAAAATCAATTTTTGATAGAGACAAAATTGCCAAATCAGTCGATTTAGCCCTTAGAAAAAGACCTGTAGATATAGATACTAAAGAAAAACTTATTTCAAAAATTGTCCGAGATCTTGAAGGTATGGGCGAAAATGAAATAAGTACCAGCGTCATTGGTGAAATGGTTATGCAGGGACTCTATACTTTAGATAAAGTGGCGTATGTTCGTTTTGCTTCAGTGTATAGAGACTTTAGAGAGACTAAAGACTTTGAGCAATTTTTAGGTTCTCTTAATAAAGAATAATTTGCTCTCCAAAAAAGACCTTAATTATCTCGACTCAGTTAACAATCTTTCAATCAAAAATCTTGGTTTAACAGGTGTCAACCCCTCTGTGGCTTGCCTAATTGTTGATTTTAAAAATAATTCTCAAGGTACTGTTATAAGCTACGGATTGACTTCTCAATCTGGTCGCCCTCACGCAGAAATAAATGCCTTAAATAAAGTTTCAAATTCTCAAATAAATAATCTTACTACTTTATATGTTAGTTTGGAGCCTTGCTTTAAAGAAAATAGTTGTTGCGCGAAAAAAATTATCAGCAAAGGAATAAAAAAAGTAGTTATAGCATCGCTAGACCCCAATCCACTCATTCATGGAAAAGGAGTTAAATTTCTTAAAACACAAGGTATCCAAGTAATACTGGCTGGACCACATCAAAATAAATTTCATAAAATAAATAAATATTTCTATTATTTTCAAAAAAAAAACCTCCCTTTTATAACTTTAAAAATAGCAGTATCTCAAAACTACTATACCAAGAGTTTATCTTCCAAAAATATAACACTCAGTGAGACGCAGCATTATATGCATAATCTAAGGTTAAAGCATGATGCTATTATTGTTGGTTTTAATACTTATAAAGATGACAGTCCTCAATTAAATTGTCGTTTAAGTGGAGTAGATAAAAAAATAATCCCCTATGTTTTAACTAAAGAATTAGATAAAAAGATTCAATTTCCTCAAATTATTTTAAGAAATAATTCTGATTTTTTGAATTTTTATTCAATTATAAATAAAAAACATGTCCAAAGTGTTTTGATCGAAGGTGGTATTCAAACATTTAAAAATTTTCTTATTCATGGTCTTTTTAACGAAGTAGTTATTTGTCAATCACCAAAAATTATTAAAAAATCAAAAAAAAGATACAAGTTAGATAAAAAATTGATACAAAGCAGATGTAAAAAAATAAATTCTCAAATTTATTTTGAGGACAAAATAGAAACTTATTTAAATGTTTAGTGGAATTATTCAATCTCATGGAAAAATTTCTAAGATAGTGAAATCACATGAATTTTTAAGCATAGAAATCCAGTCAAATCTTAAGGGGTATAATCTTGGATCCTCAATTTGTTGTTCGGGCATTTGTTTAACAGTCACTTCTTTTTCTAAAAATAAATTTACTGCAGATATTTCTAAGGAAACTTTAGAAAAAACAAATGCAAAATTTTGGAAGAAAGGAACTATCCTTAATCTTGAAAATTCTTTAAAGATAGGTGATGAGGTATCGGGTCATTTTGTTTTTGGACATGTTGACACCACGGGCAAACTTTTAGATTTAGAAAAATTTGGAAAGAGCTGGTCTTTGTCAATTCAATTTCCCATCTCAATTAAAAAATATATTGCTCAAAAGGGATCAATCTCCTTGAATGGTATTTCACTAACTATAAATGAGGTAAAATCAAATATTTTCACATGTATGATCATTCCTCATACTTTTAAAAATACCGATATTCATAAATATAAAAAAAATGAAATTTTAAATCTTGAAGTAGATATGCTTGCAAGATACGCTCATTTTTCTAAATTAAGGAGTTAGTTCATTGTCAGATTTTTCAACTATTGAAGAAATTATTCAAGATGCCCGTGATGGAAAAATGTATATCTTGGTAGATAGTGAAGATCGAGAAAATGAAGGTGACATAATTATACCTGCATCCCTATGCAAACCTGATCATATAAATTTTATGGCCACTCATGGCAGAGGTCTAATATGCCTTTCTATTTCAGAATCTAGAGCAAGCGAACTCAAACTTCCTTTAATGAATCCTGATAATTGGAAAAAAAAAACTACTGCATTCACCGTTTCAATTGAGTCTAGTAAAAATATTACTACAGGAATTTCAGCTTTTGATCGGGCTGAAACTGTTAGAGCTGCTATCAACCCTGATTTTAAACCTGGAGATATAATCAGCCCAGGTCATATATTTCCCTTAATAGCTTGGGATGGAGGTGTCCTTACAAGGGCAGGTCATACGGAAGCAGCGGTTGACATATCTCGTTTGGCTGGTCTGAATGACTCAGCCGTGATATGTGAAATTATGAATGATGACGGAACCATGGCAAGAGTACCTGATTTAATTCCTTACGCTAAAAAACATTCCTTAAAAATAGGTACAATCCAAGACCTGATCGCCTATAGAATTAAAAATGATATTTTAATAAAAAAAATCCCAGAAAAAAATCATCAAATTAAAAATATTTATTCAGATGCATTTGAATTAAATATATTTGAAAACACTATTGATGGTCTCCACCATGCAACTTTACATATAGGTGACTTGCAAAGTCAGAGTACTGTTTTAACGAGAGTTCACCCAGTTCAAGGTTTTGATGATATCATTATGAATTATAATAATCCAAAGACAAAAGATCTGCATGCTTCAATTGATAAAATCAAATCACATGGCTCCGGAATTGTTGTCTTGATTAACAACCCTATTCTTGGAGATTTAGGGCAACTATCTCAAGATGAAAAAGTAAAATATTATGGCTTAGGCGCCCAAATATTAAAAAATTTTTCGATAACTAACATTTCAGTATTGTCTAATTCTTTTTCAAATGAATTAGACTTAGGTATTTATGGGTTAAACGTGAGTGGGATTGAAAAATTAACATGACAAAAAAAAACTTACTCGTTCAAATAGTAGTTGCTGATTATTATAAAGTTATAACTGACTCTTTAACAAATGCTGCTATCAAGTGTTTAAAGCAAAACAGTATTAAATATGAAATTATCAAAGTGCCAGGAGTGTATGAAATACCTCAATTCATTAATTGGAAATTAAGTTCAAAAAAAATTAATTTATTTATCGCTTTAGGTTGCGTGATTAAAGGAGACACTTATCATTTTGAAGTAATTTCTGATGCTGTCGGGCAGTCATTGTTAGATATTTCAACATCAAATCCAAAAACAATCATCACTAATGGAATTATAAATTCCTATTCAGGAGCACAAGCTAAAAAAAGATCTAAAGCAGATTCTAAAAATAAAGGTTTTGAGGCTGCAAGTGCCATGGTGAGAATGATTGAATGCTTAATTTAAACAAAAATACACGCCTTTTCTTTTTTCAATACATTTTTCAAAGAGATTATTCTACTGATTTTGAATTAGATGAATTTATTTTAAAAAATATAAAAAAAAGACCTTTTAATAAAAGAAAATTAAAGTCTCTATATAGTAGTTTTGATACCAATAGTGAAATTATTAAAAATCTCATATCACCAGAGATTTTAAAAAAAACCAATAAAATCAGCATATTCTTAATTTATGCTTTTTTTTCTGAATATTTGCTCGATAAGGGTAAAAAAAA
>JAXOVD010000021.1:0-15544 GCA_036937365.1 Alphaproteobacteria bacterium | reverse complement strand
GCTGCAGATCTGTTTACGGCCGTTCCCATTCCATATCGATTATTTTCTATAATAAACAAAACAGGAAGATCCCACAACGATGCTAAATTAAACGCTTCAAAAACTTGACCATTGTTCATCGCACCATCACCAACATAGACTCTACTGATTTTTTTTTCATCTCTGTATTTATGAGCAAAAGCTAATCCAACACCAATTGGTACTTGAGCACCGACGATTCCATGCCCACCATAAAATCGGTTTGCCTTAGAAAACATATGCATGGAACCACCCTTCCCTTTAGAAATTCCATCTTTTCTTCCAGTAAGTTCAGCCATGACAAATTTAGGGTCAACGCCTCTAGCTATTATATGCCCATGATCTCTATATGAGGTCACCACTGTATCTTCTGATTGGATTGAAGATAATATTCCTGTAACTACAGCTTCTTGACCAATGTATAAATGACAAAAGCCTCCTATTTTACCAGCACCATAAAGCTGTCCTGCTTTCTCTTCAAATTTTCTGATAAGAAACATTTTCTCATAAAAGCCCAAAAGTTCTTTATTGGTAAAGGAATTGCTAATTTTTTTTGTCATAATTTTTAATCAAGCTTTATTATGATTTCTCCATCTTGGGGTGTTGGATTTTTTTGCTTTGATATCTCATCTATATAATCTTCTTTATTAGAGTAAAAAGAATGCAAATCTACGTTCAAGTCTATCATATTTTGATAAAGTTCCGAAC
Source organism: Alphaproteobacteria bacterium (assembly GCA_036937365.1). GTDB lineage: Bacteria > Pseudomonadota > Alphaproteobacteria > HIMB59 > HIMB59 > HIMB59. The sequence goes on along the minus strand of JAXOVD010000021.1, from coordinate 14,818 downwards.
TTAGATGATCATACATTTTGCTCTCAAATTTATAGATAAGGTAATTTCCCACGTTAAATTTACCGTAGATAGTATGATAGATCAGATAAATCATAACAAATGCAAAAAAGAAATTAATTAAGTTGTTAGCTTTTAAAAACTTCACTCAATTCTCCCGCATAACCCTTTATATTTGGATTTTCAGAAATCCTTAATAATTGATTATATTTCGCAACTCTATCAGATCTTGCCAGAGATCCAGTTTTAATTAAAGGACAAGATGATGCTACTGCTAAATCAGCAATGAATGAGTCTTCTGTTTCGCCAGAGCGATGGGACATAATTGAGGCAAATTGATTAGAACTAGCTAAAGAAATAGCTTGAAGAGTTTCTGTAACAGTACCTATTTGATTAAGTTTAATTAAAATACTATTAGCCTGTTTTTTTTCTATACCAGTTTTGAGTTTTTCTAAATTTGTCACAAATAAATCATCTCCAACAAGTTTTATTTTATTACCTAACTTTTCTGTAATTTTGGTCCAACCTTCGTAGTCTTCCTCGTTTAAGGCATCTTCAATTGAAAAGATGGGATAATTGTTACAAATATTTTCATATACACTTATCATTTCATCAGTCGAATAGGCATTTCCTTCAAAGTTATATTTTCCATCTGAGAAAAATTCACTTGAAGCCGCATCAAGAGAAATCTTAAAATGATTATCTAATTCATAGCCCGATTTTGTTATGGATTCACAAATGCAATCTAAAACATCCAAATGAGATTTTAGATTTGGAGCAAAGCCACCCTCATCACCAAGGTTAGTATTAAGAGACTGACTTTTTAAATCTTTTTTAATGTTAGAAATCACTGAATGAGTTGCGCTCAAAGCTTCTTTAAGAGATGGAAAGCCGATTGGAAGTATCATAAATTCTTGAAAATCCACATCATTGTCTGCATGTTGACCTCCGTTAATAACGTTTAACATTGGAACGGGGATAGATAAATTTGAGTTTCCTTGAGATAAAAAGATAGCTCCAAAATTTACATAAGACCATGCTTTATAAAATGCCAAACTAAGAGAAAGAATAGCATTGGCACCAAACTTTGATTTATTTGAAGTACCATCTAAACTAATCATAAAATTATCAAATTCCTCATAATTTGAAAATTCACGTGAAATCAATTGTGGTTTTAAAATTTCATTTACATTTGAAACGGCTTTTAATACGCCCTTTCCACTCATTCTATTTTTGTCACCATCTCTAAGTTCAATTGCTTCAAACTTACCAGTAGATGCTCCAGAAGGAACCAAACCTCTAAATGGGTATCCTACTCCATCGATGATCATTTCACATTCAACTGTAGGATTGCCCCTACTATCAAAAATTTCTCTAGCCTTAATATCTTGTATTTTCATTTATTTTGCCGCCTTATTTATTTTATTAATGTCATTTAGTAGCTTTGGGATTTTATGTAAATACATCATATTTGGTCCATCGCTCAAAGCAATTTCTGGGTCAGGATGAGTTTCCACAAAAAAACCTGCTAGCCTTAATGCAGCTGCAGACTTAGCTAGCGGCATAACATATTCTCTTGCACCGCCACTTTTTAAGCCCATTCCGCCAGGTAATTGAACGCTATGAGTAGCGTCAAAAATTATAGGGTATCCAAAAGATTTCATAAAATAAATACCCTTAAAATCATTTATTAAATAATTATATCCAAAAGAATTTCCTCTTTCAGTGATTAAAATTTTTTTATTATTTTCATTTTCTATTTTCAAAATAATATTCTCTACTTCTTTATGTGATAAAAATTGACCTTTTTTAACATTTACTATTTTGTTAGTTTGAGCCGCAGCTTTAATTAAGTCTGTTTGTCGACATAAAAAAGCAGGAATTTGAAAAACATCAACTAATTCTGATAAATGATCAATTTGCGAAGTTTCATGAACATCTGTGGTCACATTAATATTAAAGTCTTTTTTTAAATTTTTTAGAATTTCTATAGATTTATCAAGGGGTATTTTACTTCTTATTGTTTTATCAGAACTGCGATTAGCTTTATCAAAACTACATTTGAAAATTAAATTAAAATTATTTTTTTTTGTATAGTTTATCAAATTCTTAGCAACCAATCTGACTAATTTTTCACTTTCTAATAAACATGGTCCCGAAATAAATAACAATTTATCGGTATCATTTTTAATAATTTGATTTTTTAACTTTACAGATTTATTCATTTTTATAATCCAAGCTATTTTTAATAAAGGATAAGAATACAGGATGAGGCTTAAAGGGTTTAGACTTTAACTCTGGATGAAACTGGACACCCAAAAACCATTTATGATTTTTATTTTCTATGATTTCTAGTAACTTTTTATCTTTAGAGAAACCAGAAAATATCAAACCTTTTTTTTCAAGTTGAAATCGAAACTTTGGATTAACCTCATATCTATGTCTATGGCGTTCTTTAATTAGTTTACTTTTATAAATTTTTGTTGCTAATGAATTAGTTTTTAAATGACAAGGGTAAGAACCCAATCTCATTGTTGCTCCTAAATCCGTATTTTTAGATCTTTTAATTTTTTTATTTTGAAAATCCCATTCTGTCATAAGAGAAATTAAATTATTTTTATAATTTCCGAATTCTGAACTTCCTGCATTTTTAATTTTTAAAACATTTTTAGCAAATTCTATTATTGATAATTGCATACCAAGACATATTCCAAGGAATGGAATTTGATTTTCTCTGGCAAATTTTATAGCTTCAATCTTTCCATTAATACCTCTATTGCCAAAACCACCTGGTATTAAAACTCCGCATGCAGATTTAAGTAACTCAGAAACATTTTTAGAATTAATAGTTTCTGAATCGAGCCATTTTATAACCACATTTGCTTTATTGTGAACACCCGCATGATAAATAGCCTCATAAAGAGATTTATAGGAGTCTTTTAAATGCACATATTTTCCTATGATAAAAATATTGACATCTTCTTTAGTACGAGACTCTAAGATTTCAAAATTTATCCATTTAGTTAAATCTTTCTTTTTAGGAGATTTTATATGTAATTTTTTTATAACAAGGTCATCTAATCTTGACTTGGAAAGGAGATTTGGAACCTGATAAATACTTTCCACATCATAGGAAGGGATGACTGAGTCTGAAGGGACATTACAAAAAAGGCTTATCTTTTGAATCTCTTCTTTGCTAATTTTTTTATTACTACGGCAAACTATGATATCTGGCTGTATACCAGAATTTAATAATTCTCTTACTGAATGCTGAGTAGGTTTTGTTTTTACCTCTCCAGATGTTTCAATGTAAGGTAATAGAGTAAGATGAATTAGAAGCGTATCTAGATGATTTTCATTTTTAAACTGTCTAATTGCTTCTAAAAAAGGAAGGCTTTCTATATCACCAACAGTACCCCCTATTTCACAAATAATTACATCATCCTTGTTTGTAGATTTTTTAATAAAATGTTTTATTTCTTCAGTCACATGAGGAATAACCTGAACTGTAGATCCTAAGTATTCCCCTTTTCTTTCTTTGGATAAAATAGATGAGTAAATTTTACCTGAAGAAATTGAATCATTTTTAGAGCAGGTTATGTCAGTAAATCTTTCATAATGGCCCAGATCTAAATCTGTTTCATATCCATCATCTGTTACATATACCTCACCGTGTTGATAAGGACTCATTGTACCTGGATCGACATTCAAGTAAGGATCCAGTTTGCGTATTCTAATTTTTATACCTCTTGAACGAAGAAGTGAAGCTAGTGATGCGGTGACTATTCCCTTACCTAGCGATGATACAACACCTCCGGTAACGAAAATTAATTTCACTGATTAGGTACTTCTGGAATTTGTTCCTCTATAGACTCATCAATGATGATTTCATCAGCGATATTTTCAAGATCATTTGAAACAGAAAATTGTTTTGTAATAACAGCACCCATAAATAAGCACCAGAATAAAAAACCGAAGCCAAGAGCATATGTAATTTTAGTCATACCTGAAAAGGAAGATTTGTTAGAAGTCATACCACCTGTTAAAGATGTTTGAGTGCCCAAACCTAAGCTACCGCCTTCAGTTTTTTGAAAGAGAATTATTAAAATCAGAACTGCCCCAATAATTGCACTAATAATAAGAAATAAGTTAATCATGTGTATTTTTTATTTAAAATAATTAATAAATGGAGTTTTTGTTGATGCTGAACCAACCAAAACACCATCTATAAATTGTAAGTTCAAGATATCCGAGACATTGCTTAAATTTACCGAACCACCATATAAAATATTAATTTTTTTGAAAGAATATTTTTCAAGAATATTGCTTAAATATTTACAAATATCATTAATTTCAGATAAATCAGGAGTTAATCCAGTGCCAATGGACCATAAGGGCTCATAAGCTAGGATAATTTCGTCATACTTATGAGATTTTTTAAAAATAGTTTTAATTTGGCTGTTGAGAAAATTTTTTGTTTTTTTAGATTTATATACTTTTAAAGACTCGCCGATACAGACTATAGGTATCAATTTGTTCTCAATCGATAATTCCAATTTCTTATGAACTATTTTATCAGTTTCTCCATGATTTGACCTCATTTCCGAATGACCAATTAGTGTATATTTAATATTATTTTCTATTAAATGAGAAATATCTAGTGAACCCGTACTAGCACCCCTGCCATCTAAATCAAAATTTTGAGCAGCAAATGTATTTGCTTTAAATTTTTTTACTAGCGATAACAGAAAAAAATTATTTGAAGCAGAAATAATTTTATAGTTTTTACTCTTTTTTATTTTTGAAATAATATTTGATAGATTTTCAGACTCCTTAAGATTTAAATATGATTTCCAATTAAATATTATATATTTCATAGTATTTTACTGATATCAGATAATAATAATATTTAAAATGAAAAAGCTTATTATAATTTTCTTTAGTGCCGCACTTGGTATCAGCTTTTTATTTATTGGTTTTGGCTCATATGTTTCAACAAAACATGTAATTAAATTAGGAAATACCAAAATTACCACTAATGAATTTAATGAAGCTTTTGATAGCTACAAAGTTGAAAATGAAATTTCAAATTTATCTGAAGACCAAAATCTTTATGCTAAAATTCAATTTTTAAATGAATACATTAATGAATTAGCTTACGAAGAATTTTTAAATAAAAAAATAACATTAAGCGAAAACTCAAAAAAAGTTATCTTAAAAAAATCATTAAATAATGAAGAGCTATTTAAAAACTTAGATGAAACTATTTTGCAAAATTCTCTAAAAGAAATAGAAAAAGGAATTCATGCAGATATTTTTAATAATTCCTTAAATGCTCCAGATTTAGTTAAAGGAGATATTTTTGAAGAATTGCTCACTCAAAAAGATCTAGACATTTATGAAATTGGTATTCGAGACTACCAACCAAGAACCTCTTATGAAAAAGAATTTTTTGAAAATTATGAGATTTTTAAGATTGAATTAAACAATTATGATTTACAAAAATATGTTGAAGAAGAATTAATAACATCGGAGATATTAAAACAATATTATGAGGAAAATTCTGATGAATTTATTGAACCCAAAAGATATACCTATGAACAAATTATTTCAATTAATGATAATCAAAGAAACTTTGATTTATTAAGAGATAATCAAGATAATCAATACAAACTTTTTGAAGCCGTAAATGAAAAGTTAATTCTTCCCAAAGTAAAAGAAAAATTAGATCTATTAGATCCAAACGAGGTTAGTCCACCAATTCAAATTGGTGAAAAATATTTCTTTGTAAAATTAAATGAAGTAAAAGTACAAAAAATTAAAAATTTTGATGAAGCAAAAGAAGAAATTAATAAAAAATTAATTCAAAATGAGATAGATAATTTTGATAGCTCTAATATCTCAGATCAAATGAATAAATATAAAGACTCGTTTATTTTCTATTCAAATACATTTAATTTTTTAGAGAATATTCCTGAGGAATTTCATTTCATAAATTTTAATGATTTTGACAACTCATTAATACATGAAGAAAAATTAATTGAGTATAGTGTAAAAAATTCTCAAGAAAGTGAATTATCGACTGAAATGAAAAAGAAATTTATAGAGTCATATGATGCTTATAAAGAAGATAATATCCGTTTCCACAGTGAAAACAATTTAATAAAAGCCGGGAATGTTCAAGTCAATTACTTCACTGACTCCTTAACTATAAAAGGATTTTTCTTATCTGAAGAGGATCTTGAGAATGTTGTTACTATTAAAGAAAATAATCTGTTAAAAGTAATCTTACCGAATGAAGTTATTTACTTAAAAATCAGAGAAGTGAATAAGATAGACCCCCTTAATATTAAACAAAATATTGTTAACTTAATTTACTCCACAATTATTAATGAAATTAAAAATAATTATGAAATAGAAGTTAACAATCAAGAAATACTCAAACTCTAAAAAATGCATATTTACGGTCGGAAAATATTCTCCGATAAAGAAAATCCTATTACGATTTTTTATAAGCTAAAATCCAAATTTAAAGATATTTCTATTCTAGAGTCAGTAATTGGCGGTGAAAATAAAGGCCGATATTCAATCATTTTTTTTAATATAATTGAAAATATTGAAATCTATGAAAATCATGCATTTAAAAATAAAAAAAAAATAAAAATATCTTCCCCAAATAATTTTTTAAAAGAAATTTCAAAACTTAATAAGGTAAGTAATCACTATGACCCATCCATTCCAATACCATTTTTGATAGGAAATATGTGTTTTGACTTATCTAAGTTCACACTTCCAAAACTAAAATACAATTTATCTAAAAATCAAATTCACATTCCATTAGCTCATGTTTTAAGACCGACTAATTTAATTATTTTTGATAACATTTTAAATGAAACTCATCTAATTGAAATTAAAAATAAAGCTCAAAAAAATCAAAACTCTCTTAAAATGATAGAAAAATTAATTTTATCAAATGAAATAGATAAATTTAAAGAAAAAAACAAGATGCCATCAAAATTTTATCATCACATGAAAAAATCTGATTTTTTTAAAAAAGTAAATTCTATAAAAAAAGAAATTTCTAAAGGGGAAATTTTTCAAGCAGTTCTTTCACAACGATTTTCATCAAACTATAAAATTGATCCCTTTAAGTTTTATAGAGCATTAAGATCTATTAACCCATCTCCCTATCTTGTTTATTTGGATTTAAAAGACTATCAAATTATATGCTCTAGTCCTGAGACAATGATAAATGTAAAAAATAGACAGGTAACTCTCAGACCTATTGCCGGAACTAGAAAAAGAGGGATAACAGAAACAGAGGATCTGAAATTAAAAAATGATCTTTTAAATGACACAAAAGAGCTAGCTGAACACTTAATGCTTGTCGATTTGGGCAGAAATGATGTGGGACAAATATCTAAAGATAATTCAGTAAAAGTTACTGAAAAAAATATTATAGAATACTACTCTCACGTTATGCATATTGTAAGCAATGTTACTGGAATCTTGAAAAATGGTTTATCACCTATGGATGTTTTATATGCCGGTCTTCCTGCGGGTACTGTATCTGGTGCTCCAAAGATTAGAGCACTTGAGATATTAGAAGAACAAGAAGATATAAATAGAGAGTTTTATTCTGGCTCGGTTTTTTATCTTGATATTAATGGAGATATGGACAGTTGTATTAATTTAAGAACAGCATTAATAAAAAATAATAAAATTTATGCACAAAGCGGTGCAGGAATAGTGCATGATAGTAAACCTGAAAATGAATACATAGAATGCATTAATAAGGCTAATGCTTTATTTAAAGCTTATGAAATCGCTCATAAAATAACATGATCACTTTAATTGATAATTATGACAGTTTTACTTACAATCTTTATCACTATCTTAGCTCTAAAGAAAAAGTAGTTATTATTAAAAACGATCAAATTTCTAAAAACTTTAGCAGGATTATTAAAAGCAAAGGTATTGTTATCTCACCTGGACCCAGCACACCTTTTAATTCGGGTGAATGCCTTTCTTTAGTTCATAAAATATATTCTTTCATGCCAATTTTAGGAGTTTGCTTAGGACATCAAATACTAGGTGTATATTTTGGAGCTAAGATCAAAACTTTAAAAAACCCAAAACATGGGAAAGTATCAGAGATAATTACACAAAATAAATTTAAACTATATGAGAATTTAAATTCATCTTTTTCAGCAACCAGATATCACTCTCTATATTTAGATAATAAGAATTTCCCAAATAATTTAGTAATTTCTGCTAAATCAAAAGAGGATGATATTATTATGAGTTTTAAACATAAAGTTTTTCCAATATTTGGTCTACAATATCATCCCGAAAGCATTGAAACGAAAGTAGGAAATACAATCCTCGAAAATTTTTTAAAAATATTATGATTTACAATATTAATAATGAAATTGACTCAAAAAATATAAATCAAGCAATTAAATACTTATTTGACACAGAAAATATTTCTCATCAAGCAATTATAATTCATGAGATAAATAAGAAAATTAAATCAAAAGAAACTTTAATCGCTTTAAGAAAATACATTTATTCAAACTCTAATAAAATAAAAGGTTATAGTAATAGTCTGGACACATGCGGTACTGGCGGAGATGGTCTAAAAACTTTGAATATTTCAACTACAGTTGCTCTTTTGCTTTCGTCCGTCGGAGTGCCAATAGCTAAACATGGTAATAGGGCTGCAAGTTCCAATAGTGGATCCAGCGATGTCATCCATGAACTTGGTATACATAATCCATCCAAAACAAATGAAATACATAATCAAATTAAAGAGAAAAATTTTGTATATTTAAACGCTCCTCTATTTTATCCCAATTTAGGAAAAGTTGCTCAAATACGAAAACTATTAGGTTTTAAAACAATTTTTAACTATATGGGCCCTACTCTCAATCCTCTTGGGGCTAAATATCAATTATTAGGAACGGTCGATATAAATTCTGCTGATATTATGTGTAAGATCTTATTAGAATTAAAACTTAAAAATTTTAAGATATTTTACTCTCATGAAGGTCTTGATGAAATTAGTCTTTTTTCACCTACAACATTTCTAATTAAAGATAAGTCAAAAGTTAAAAAAATTACTATTTCTCACAATCATTATAAAAAATATTTAAATAAAAAACCTATGTTTAGTCAAATAAAAGGCAAAGATCCTAAATATAATGCCTCTAGAATAATTCAACTTTTCGAAGGTAAAAAAGATACATTTAGAGATATGGTTTTAATTAATGCTTGCCATGGGATGATGCTTTATAAAGCAAAAATGAACTTTCAAGAATGCTTTGATGAACTTTCTTATGCTATAGATAGTGGAAAAGCACTTAGTCAATTAAATCTATTACAAAAAAAATGAATATTCTTGATCAAATAGTCTTAGAAAAAAAAAATTTAAATAAATATTTAAAACAAAAAAAATTTTATATTAAAAAAAACTCTAAGAAAAAAAGTCTATTTAGAAATTCTATTCTGCAAGAAATAAAAAAGGGTAAAAATGGTTTAATTGCAGAGTTTAAACGTTTTAGCCCTAGTGTAAAAAACTTTAGTAAAATCAAAAGTATACAAAATACTATTGAAATTTATGATAAATCAAAATGTTGCTGTATTTCTATACTCACTGATAAAAATTTTGGTGGTAGCTTAAATGACATTACTATTGCTAAAAAATTAACTAAGAAACCTATTATAAGGAAAGATTTTATTCTTGATAAGATACAAGTTTTAGAGTCTAAACTCTATGGAGCGGATGCAATATTATTGATAGCAAAAATCTTAACAAAAAAACAAATTGAAGATTTATATGAGTATGCCAATGAATTAAAACTAGATGTATTAATTGAAATAGAAAGCATTCATGAAATATCAAAAATTAAAAATATTAAAAATTCTATAATTGGAATTAATAATAGAAATTTAAAAGAACAAATAATAAATATCGATAAATCAATCTATTTAAGTCATTTTATAAAAAATGAAAATTTAATTGTGAGTGAAAGTGGAATTGATATTAAAAATATTAAAAAAATAAAGACAAAAACAAACATTAGCTCTTTTTTAATAGGAGGAAGTATTTTAAATTCTGGAGATACTCTTAATTATATAAATAAACTTTATCACTCATCATGACCTTAACTCATTTTAAAAATAAAAATAAAACAATAGAAATGGTTGATATATCTAAAAAAAAGAGAACAACTAGAATTGCTATAGCTGAGTCTTTAATTAAAATTGATAAAAATCTTTTTAAAATTTTATTAAATGATAAGAATTTATTCTCTAATTTATGTGCTACCGCCAAAATCGCTGGTATTTTTGCTGCAAAAAATACTTCTTCACAAATTCCATTAACTCACCATATACCTATTGATCACATATCAATTGAATTCAAGCTTTTAAATAATGAGTTTTTGAAAATAAAATCATCAGTGAAATCTAAATATACTACAGGATTAGAAATTGAAGCTCTCACTTCTGTTAGCACTTCATCAATTACAATATTTGATATGTTAAAATCATATAAAAAAGAAATTATTATTCAAAATATTCAAATCGTGAAAAAAAGAGGAGGAAAAAATAACATTGGATGATATTTTTAATGCAATAGGATTAATTGAAAATTACCTTCCAAAACCTAAGTTTACATTAAAAAAAACAAGCTCTCTTAAATACAACGATTTCATTAATGATCAATTAATTCTAAAAGAAAACATACCACCATTCAATCAATCGGCTATGGATGGCATTGGAGTAACTTCTATACAAAAAACCTACAAGTTAAAGGGCAAAGCATTATTAGATAAATATATTGATTATAAACTTCAAATTAATGAATGTATTATGGTCAAAACAGGCTCTCTTATACCTAATTCAATAAGATATATAATTCCATGTGAGATGTATTTTCAAAATAAAAATATTTTCCATATTTTAAATTATAATTTTAAGAATACATTTATAAGAAAAAAAGGGCATATATTTAAATCAGGACAAAAGTTTGTTCTAAAAAATAGAAACTTAAATAAAAAAGAATTATTAATTTTTAATTCTTTCAAAAATATATCAGTAAAGATTCAAAATAATCTGACTTTTAAAATTATTTCAACTGGCAACGAATTTACAAAAAAACACTTTTTAAATCCAACAAATGCTTCATATTTAGAAAGTTATCTTAAATCACGAAATCAAAAAATAGATAAAAATATTCACATCAAAGATAGTCAAAAGTTATTAGAAAAAGAACTCAATAACAGTAAGTCTAATATAACGATTGTAATTGGGGGAACGGGCAAAAGCGAAGATGACTTTGATTTTAAAAATTTTAAATTACTAATAAATGGATTGAATTTAAAACCAGGTAAACCTTTTAAAGCTTTTATTAAAAATAAAAGAATTTTCTTATTTTTCCCTGGAAATCCATGTTCCTCATTTGTTCTGACAAACATATTAATAAACTCATTAATTTTGCAATTTAAATTCAAAAAAAAACTTATATTTGACGATGAAATCGATATTAAAGAGATTAAATTTAATTTTAATAGTCTAATGAGAAAATCATTTCTATTTGGATTTATAAAAGACAATCAAGATCTCAAAATATTTAGCAATCAAGAAAGTTCAAATATATCTAATATATTAAAGGCCAATTGTCTTATTTATTACAACAAAACCCAAAAATTAAAAATTTTTAAGATAAATGACTAAAAAAGCAAAAAAACTATTTGATTTTATTCAAGGCTATATTCAAAAAAAAGGCATTGCTCCTTCTTTTGATGAAATGAAAAATTATATGGGCTTAAAGTCTAAATCATCTATTTTTCAGTACTTAGACTATCTTCAAGAAAATAGATATATTGAAAGAGACAAACTTAAATCAAGATCAATAAAACTTAAAAATGAAATTCCTTTGTATCCAGAAATTTCTGCGGGTATTCCCTTAGATGCTGATTTAACAAATATAGAATATGTTCAATTAGAAAATTTGATTAAAAATAAATCACAAAGTTCTTTTGCATGTAAAGTTAATGGTGAATCTATGAAATCTTATGGCATTCAAAATGGGGATATAGTAATACTTGATAGTAACAGTGATTATAAAAAGAAAGATATATGTGCTGTTCAAATAGATAACAGTGAAATATCTCTTAAAAAAATTGAATTATTAAAAGATAATATAAAAATTTTTGGAGATAATGATAACTTTAATCCAATTACAGTAAATAAAGATAGGGTTAAAATAGTAGCAAAAATGATTGGATTAATCAGAAACTACAAATGATAAAAACAAGATTTGCACCCTCACCTACCGGTAATTTTCATATGGGCGGTCTCAGAACGGCCATTTATAATTATCTATATGCCAAAAAACATAATGGTACATTTCTTTTAAGAATTGAAGATACCGATCATGAAAGATCAAAAAAAATATTCGAAGAAGAAATTCTTCAAATATTCAAGATTTTTGAACTTAACTACGATGAGATCAATTATCAATCTAAAAATATTCTAAAACATAAAGAAATTATTGATAGTTTATTAGATCAAAATTTAGCATATAAAGAAAAGGATGGCCCATATCGATTCAAAGTAAATAGAAAAAAGGATTATTTTGAATATGAAGACTTAATATTAGGAAGAATAAAAATACCCTCAGAAAATATAGAGGACTTTTCTATAGCTAGATCAGATAAATCTCCAACATTCATTTTATCAAATTTAGTTGATGATCATTTAGATCAAATTACTCATGTAATTAGAGGTAATGATCATTCAATCAATACTATAAAACAACTGCTTATCGCCGAACCTCTATCGTTTAATAAAATTGAATACGCTCATATACCTCTTATTCATGATTTAAATGGCAAAAAACTCTCTAAAAGAGATAACATAACTAATGTTGATTTTTATTTAAATGAAGGATTTTTGAAGGAAAGCATTTTTAATTTTATTATAAAATTGGGAAATAATTTTAATGATTTAGAATATTTAAATATCCAAGATGCCATAAATAATTTTGAAATTTCAAAAGTAGTAATGTCTCCAGCTAAATTTGATGTTCAAAAATTAGAATTTATAAATCAGTATTATTTAAATCAGCTCTCATTTGAAGAATTTAAACTTTATATTAATCCCAAAAACTTAAAAGATACCAAAAATTATAATTTAGATGTTATTTACAAAGATATTTTATCCAGAATAACTACGACCAAGAAAATAAATGAAGAAATCACAAATTTGATTAATTTTTTTCATAAGAAACAAACAATCGATATAGATAATAATGAAAAAGATTTAATTCAAAAAATCTATAAAGCTATTCACGATTTGCATAATGAAGATGACCTTTTAAAAACACTTGAAAAAAATGATTTATTTTTAAAGAAAATAGGAAAGACTATAAGAAAAATACTTGTTAATTTTGAATCAAAGCTTCCGATTGATAAAATAATATTCTTTTATGGTATTAGTAATTTTAAAGAAAGATTGTTATTATATCTATCATGATTGATGAAAAAAGATTTAAACTTATAGATAGCAAAACTGGAAAAGAGTATGAGTTTGATGGATTAAGTGGTTCCATGGGACCAGATGTAATAAATATTTCATCACTATACAAGCAAACTGGACTTTTTACCTATGACCCTGGTTTTACATCAACAGCGGCTTGTAATTCTAAGATAACTTTTATAGATGGTGAGAAAGGAATACTTCAATATAGAGGTTACCCTATTGAAGATTTGGCCAATCATAGTACTCACTTAGAAGTATGTTATTTACTTCTTCATGGGGAACTTCCATCAGAAACTGACAAAAATGAGTTTGAAGATACAATTAAAAACCACACCCTGCTTCATGAACAAATAACACAGTTTTACCGAGGTTTCAGAAGAGACGCTCATCCGATGGCCATGATGATTGGAATAGTTGGGGCTCTATCATCTTTTTATCACGATACGTTAAATATTGAAGATCCAGAACATCGAATGATAGCTACACATAGGCTATTAGCTAAAATACCTACTATAGCCGCTATGGCATACAAATATTCAGTTGGTCAACCATTTGTTTATCCATTAAATAAGCTAGATTATGCAGAAAACTTTTTACATATGTGTTTTTCTACACCGACAGAAGTATATGGAGTTAATCCACTATTCTCAAAAATTATGGATCAAATATTTATCCTTCATGCAGATCATGAACAAAATGCCTCAACTTCTACGGTTAGAACTGCAGGATCATCATTAGCAAACCCATATGCATGTTTATCAGCAGGCATTTCATCATTGTGGGGAAAATCTCATGGTGGTGCTAACGAGGCAGTCATTGATATGATTGATGAAATAGTAAATAACGATTTAAAACCTAAAGACTTCATCGATGAAGTAAAAAATAAGAAAAACAAAATTAGACTCATGGGTTTTGGACACAGAGTTTACAAAAGCTATGACCCAAGAGCTAAAGTATTAAAAAAAAGTACGGAAGATTTATTTAAAGAATTAAAATTGAAATCTAAAGAATTAGAAATTGCAAAGGAAATAGAAGAATTAGCACTGAATGATGATTATTTTAAGGAAAAAAATCTATATCCTAATGTCGATTTTTATTCTGGAATACTTCTTAAAGCTTTAGGTATACCAACAAGTATGTTTACTCCAATATTCGCAATAGGAAGAACAGTAGGATGGCTTTCTCAATGGAAAGAAATGATTGAGGACAATGAGTTTAAAATTACAAGACCACGTCAACTCTACAGTGGGGAAAAAAATAAAAATTATAAGGG
>JAXOVD010000020.1:0-15573 GCA_036937365.1 Alphaproteobacteria bacterium | reverse complement strand
TTAGCCTATTTAGCCTTAGCTATATTTAACTTGTTTATTTATTTTTTTAGAGTTTTCATTCTTATTACTAGATAAGAACTTCGACTTAAGCATTAATGCTGCAGGCGTAACTAATAATGTCAAGAGTGTGGAAAATAATAATCCAAAAACTATCGCTCTAGATAAGTCCACCCACCATTGTGTGTCTGGGGAGTTGTAGCTATATTCAAAGTTAACAAAATCAATATTAATCTTTAATGCCATTGGAAGTAGACCTAATACAGTTGTAGTAGTAGTCAATAATACAGGTCGCAATCTTTGAGCACCTGTCATTAGTAATGACTCTTTAGCATTTTGAGTTTTCTTAAACAATCTGTCAAATGTATCAATTAAGACAATATTATTATTGACAACTATACCCGCTAAAGAGATGACCCCAATTCCACTCATTACTATGCCAAAAGGCTGTTGAGTAATTAATAAACCTAAAACTACACCCACAGTAGACATAATAACCGCAAATAAAATTAATATAGCGCTACTAAAGCTATTAAACTGAGTAAGTAAGATTACCCCCATTAGAAAAATTGCAGTTAGAAATGCTTTTTGCAAAAAAGCCTGAGATTCATTTTGACTTTCGTCCTCTCCTTTGAAAGATACTTTGACTCTCGGGTCTATATCTGCTGAATTAAATTCAGGAAGATCTAAGCCAAAGTTATTGGGGATATCAAACTCTTGAATGCCTAACCAATGTTTGATTAAACGAACATAAGCGTCAGTCTGATAAAATCTAACAACATCAGATTTTATAGTTTCAATTCTATTCTGATCAACTCTCACCAAATTTCCTGTTTCTTGATTAGTCTCTATTTTGGTAAAGTTAGATATTGGGACATATCCTGAGGATGTAGGAATTTTGATAGTATTTAATTGATCAATCGTTCTTTGATTTTCTGGTAATCTTAGGTATATGGGGATAGATTCATCGCTATCATCTGGCCTAAATTCGCTTAATTTAAGACCACCAGTAATTAATTTGATTGTGTTGCCAATAATTGCAACACTTGCGCCATATTTGGCAGCTTCTTCACGGTTAACGTAAAGTTGATATTCTATGCTTGGGGAAGGCAAAGATGACTCTAAATCTTTTAATCCCTCAAAGGTAGATAAATAATTTTCAATTTTTTTAACTTCTGCAATGGTAATAGATGGATCATTCGAGGTAAGGTTAATCTCGATAGGTTTCCCACCGGGTGGGCCAGCTCTTTGAGTTCGAGTTTCAACTTTTATACCAGGAATGCTAGAAGTCGCTTCTCTTATTTCTGAAATTAAAATGTCTGCTTTTCTTCTTTTATCCCAATCTTTAAATTCAATATTAATAAAACCTATAATATCAGGAGAACTTTCTTGCCTGTTAGACACATTGCCTGAAGTGGTATAAATTGACTCAAATTCATTATTGTTTTTTTGAAGTTCAATAATTTTATTTTCTACACTTCTGACTAATTGATCTTTTTCAATAACAGAGAGGTTGCCAGTAGCATAAACAACGACTTTAGTATTTTCTGCTTCAACTGAAGGAAAAAATGTAACACCCTTTCCATATTTTCCATAAGCTCCATAAATACCTATGAGTAAAGTAACTGCTATAATTGTAACTTTTAAAGGATGGCTAATGCATACTCTTAAGATAAAAAGATAACTTTTTGTAAAAGCCCCTACTTTAGAAATATCTGTTAGATCTTCATCGTCATCAGCACTAATTTTTGGAATTGAGATTTTTTGAAATAATCCTTTTCTTTTAATAGTTTTAAAGATTTTATAGATTGCGAAAGCGATAACTAAAGACGCAACAACTTTTAATCCTAAGTTTAAATAACCACCTAACTCAAACCTTGAGAGAAAAGCGAGTGCAATAAAATTAATTAATGCAAATAGAATAATAGGGACAACAAAGAAGATGAATAAATTTCTTAATTTATAAGATTGTGTCCCTATAATTGGAACAACAATCAAAGCCATTATCAGACTTGAGCTCAACACTGAAATGACAGTAATTGGTATGTATTTCATAAACCCACCCGTAGTACCTGGCCAAAAAAGAAGTGGTATGAAGACAGCAATAGTTGTTAAAGTTGAAGCAATGATTGGAAGAGACATTCTTGAGGCAGCTTTAATATAAGCGTCACCCAAACCCATTCCTTCTTGAATTTTTCTTTGGGCATATTCCACCACAACAACCGCACCATCGACCAATAAACCTACTGATAGAATTAAGCCAAAAAGCACGACCATGTTGACAGTAAAACCAAGTGTGTAGAGAACAAGTATTGCAGATAAAAAGGAACCAGGAACAGCGAGGCCCACTAGTAGACTTGAGCGAATTCCTAAGAAAATTACAACGACACTCATAACGAGCAATATTGAAAAAATTACATTATTTTGCAAATCACCCAACATATTCTTAATATTGATAGACTCATCGCCGGAGTAGGTTATCTTAATCTTCGAGGGCAGAGATTTTTGTTCTTCAGATACTAGTTCTTTTACTTGATTGACTGTTTCAACAATATTTGCACCAATTCTTTTAGATATTTCTAATGTAAAAGCAGACTGATCATTTAATCTTGCAAACTTCTCAGGATCCTTAAATGTTCTTTTTAATGAGGCGATATCTTTAAACTTAATAGTCTTTTTATCATTAACTTTAATGGGAGTATTAAAAATATCATTTAAATTTTCATATAATCCTGGAATTTTAATTACAAAACGCCCGTCACCTGTGTCAAGATTTCCAGCTGATACAACCTGATTATTAGATCTGACAAAACTAAGTATTTCATTTAAATTAAGCCCGTAAGCTTCAATTTTATTTTGATCGATGATAATATCTAATTGTTCTTCTCTCTCTCCTCCAATCTCTACTTCTAAGACATTTGGTAAAGACTGAATCTTGTCTTTTAAATCGTTAGATATTTTTTTTAATAAGAACTCGGATGCATCACCACTGATCGAAACGACCAAAATAGGAAAAAGACTTATGTTGACTTCACTAACTTTAGGTTCATCTGCATCGTCAGGAAGATCAGATTTTGCTCTATCCACTTGCTCTCTTGTGTCCATTAAGGCCTGGTCAGGGTCAAATCCAGCATTGAATTCTAATAAAACATTTCCACCACCTTGGTAAGAAGTGCTGGTCATTTCTTTTTTACCTTCAATATTAGAAATTTCATCTTCAATTGGTTTAATTAAAAGTTTCTCAGAGTCTTCTGGACTAATTCCTGTTAGGCCTAAAGCTACATAAATGTAAGGTAAATTTACATCTGGAGATGACTCTTTTGGGATATTATTAAAAACTAAAGAGCCGGATACGATAATAAATAAAAAAATTGAAATAGTTGTTCTGTAATACTGACTTGCGATACTGACTAAATTCATGTTAGTTAAAAATTAACTTTTTCTCCATTTGAAACGTATTGTTGACCGACAATTATAATTTTTTCAGTCTTGTCTAAGCCAGTTACTAACATATAGTCAGATGTATCTTCTATAATTTCAATCTTTTTGAAACCTACTAAATTGTTATCGGTTATTATTTTGACACCAAGCTCTCCTTGATCACCTAAAGCAAGTATTGAAGGAGAAATTTTATGGGCAAGAACCTCTCCCTTGTTAATAGAGATTATAGAGGATAGACCATCTTTATATCTCAGATCTTTATTGTTTACCTTTACAACAATTTCAAAGGTTTTCGTTTCAGTGTCGGCGATTGGGGATACGTAGTCAATGACGCCCTGAACATTTTCACCTAAAATGGTTATTTCAACTTCATTTTCATTTGAAATTTTCATTATTTCATTTTCATTAATATATCCATAAATCTCAAGTGAAGAGAGATCAATAAGTTCATATACCTTTTCACCAGGCATCACTAGCTCACCAGCGATTTTATGATTATCTAATAAAATTCCATCAAAAGGTGCGTATAAGGCAATTTTTTTAAATTCACTCTCCGATAAGAGGTCTAATTCAAATAATTCTTGGTTGGTTTCATACTCATCTAGTTTGACTACCAAATCATTTTTTTTTACAAGACTGCCGGCCTTAACTAATACGCTGTCCACGGTAGTCATTATCTCAGATTTTACTTCAATTCTTTGATGGGCCTCAGTTGTAGAACTAAATTCTATAGTATCTTTGACCTCAAAACCTCTCGACTCTAATACTTGGACACTAAATAACTGTGTTTCATTTTCTGAATTAGATTTTTCCCACTCCGAAGCAAAAAGTGGAGATACTATAAGTATCGAGGATAATATCGTTTTAATGATGGAATTTGACATGATGTAAGATTAATCTCTCTAGATATATGTAATCGAATTAATATCAGATTATATGCAAAATGAAACAGTGGTATAAAAATAGAAAAAAAGACCATTTTTATCAATTAGCAAAGAAAAATGATGTTATTTCTCGAGCTTATTACAAATTAGAGGAAATTGATAAAAAATATCAAATTATCAAAAACTCTTCCCAAGTACTGGATATAGGTTGTTGCCCTGGTGGATGGACACAATACATACTAAACAAAAATAAAAATCAAAGTGTAGTGGGGGTGGATATTCTCCCAATGGAAAAAGAATTAGGCAAGAATTTTACTTTTTATAATCTAGATTTGAATGAATATGATGAGATTTCATCTCTTTTCATCTCAAAAGAGTATTGTTTTGATGTTATTATTTCTGATATAGCCCCAAATACATCTGGCAATCAGTTCTTAGATCAGGCAAATAGTTATAATTTAAGTTTGCTATCTTACCAATTTATAAAAAACTTTTTAAAAAAAGGTGGATCATTTTTAGTCAAAAATTTTCAAGGAGAAGATACCGAAGCTTTATTTAAAGAAGTTAAATCTCAATTTAAAAAAGCAAGTTATGTTAAACCTAATGCCTCAGATAAAAAATCGAAAGAAATTTATATTTTAGGTTTAGAAAAAAAATAATTCTTCAACCAAATATTTAGTGAAGACAGGTCGCTAAAAACTTTTTTTTTATTGTTGTAGGATACCTCAAAAGACTCACGATCGTATTTATTTGAATAATTGATTTTAATAATTGGAAAAGAGAAATTTGATTTATAAAAAGTAATATTGGTTTTTGAACTTTTTGTATCAGCTGTTTGTATGGAATAATTTTTCCATATGTTTTTGGATAATCCGTATGAATAAGTGCTTAAAAGATATTGAAATGTTTTTTTTGGAATAGAATGATTAGGATTATTATTTAAGTTTATAATTTTCAATATATATTAAAATAAATGGTACTTTTAAATTCTTCAAGTTGTAATTTTGGCTGGAAGCCTGATAATTTTGAATTCACAAGCCTTAAAGGTTTGAAAAGCACTTTTTATGAAATGGCAGGTATAAATGGAATATTGGCTATGTTTATATGCAACCACTGTCCATATGTGAAATCAATTGAAAAAAAAATAGCTATTGAAACAAATCGCCTTAAAGAATTAAGTGTAAATTCCCTGGCAATTATGTCTAATGATCAATCCGCATATCCGGAGGATAGTAACCATAATTTATTAGAGCAAATGTTAAGAGCTAACTTTAATTTTGAATATATAGTTGATAGTGATCAATTAATAGCAAGAAACTTTGAAGCTTTGTGTACCCCAGAGTTTTATTATTTTGATAAAGACTTTAAATTGCATTACAGAGGAAGACTGGACTCAAATGGAAAAGATCCAAAAATGGGGATGCCAGAATTATATTATGCTGTTGAAGAAGTAATTTCTAAGGGGTATTGTTCCCCACAACAAAGTCCAAGTATGGGGTGCTCAATAAAATGGAAAAATTAATAAGTAAAAGAAATATTATTATCTTTGCTGTCATTGGTTTTTTATTAGTTCTTTTTACATACTATTTTTTTATTAAATCAAATAGAGATACAGAAAAGTATTTTGATATTTACCTCGCTAGCCTCTACAACGAAGATATTCAAGACATTGAACAAAAAATGAGTTACTTATCAAAAATTGAAGACCCAAATGTCTCTTTTTTTGCTGATTTAAATTTAGGATCAATAGAGAATTTAGATAAATATGAAAAGCTTGATAGAGATATAATTCTTTTAAAAAAAGCAATTATTGACTTAGACCCTGAAACTTTAAAGTCATTATCTGTAGATGAAAGTTTTATTTTTAGTGATATCGCAAAAATATTTTATCTTAACTTGGATATAAATAATTTTGATATAATTTACCAAGACAATAGTGAAGAAATTGATAACTTTTTCATCAAAGCTATTAGTCGATTAAAAAATGAAAATAATTAAGCTTATTGGCTTTTTACTTTTTCTTTCATCTTGTAATCAATATTTAGGAACAATAGAACCTGACTATATTCCCAAAAACGATATTGAAGAGGTATTTTTAAGTAATGCAATAGTCCTAGGTAGTAACAATGAATTTGAAATAGGAGAAGTTCTTTACCCTCCTAATAAAAATTTTAATTTTAAGAATACAATTGATTTCAAAAAAGTGACTACCATTGATAAGAAGACTAATTTTTTATTTTTAGAAAATGAAATTTATTATAATAAGAAAAATGATCTTTACTCACTAAATAAAAATAATTTCAAAGAAATTAATCGCAATGAAATTCAACTAGACAAAGATGAGGAAATAATTCTCATCTCTTTTTTTGAAAACAATCTCTTTGTTTTAACAAACAAAGGTAAAATTTTTAAATTATTGCAAAATAATTTTGAATTAGTGCAAGATTTACAAATTTTCTTAAATCAAAATACTATTTCTGATTCCTCTAAAATAATTGCATTTAGTGTTTTTGGAGAAGTTATTGAAATTGACTTGAAAAATAATATTTATGCTTCCACTGGAAATTTTTCTGTTAATCATGGAATAACAAAATCTTCAAATATATATTCATATAATGATAGCAATGTAATACTCTACAATTCTGGGACATTGATTTTTTTAAACCAGCAAAACAATAATCCTGAGACTAATTATTATTTAGAGGATTTAAACATACTATCGCAAGTAGGTATATTCGAAGAGTTTGTAGACGCTCCATTTAATATTGATAACTTTATTTATTTTCTAGAGAAAAAGGGATTAGTTTCTGTTTTCAATCCAATAACATCTGAAATTTTATGGGAGACTGATATCTCTAGTTCTATAATCGACTATTTTATTGATGAAAATAAAAACTTATATGTTTTAACGTATAATAATGTTTATATTTTTTCTTCTCAAGGCTATCTCCAAAAGGATATTAAACATGAACTAGAAAATCCTTTTAATTTTTGGACAGACGGTGAAAATCTTTTTTTAGCAAATCAAGATGGGTTGAGTATTCTAGATTTAGATGGTGAGTTAATTAACACAATTAAAAACAAATTCTTAGATTTTTTAAATGTGTTTAAAATTGATAATCAATATTATTTTGTAGATAGTAAAAATCTCTATACCCTAATTGAATAATTATTTTATTATTGGAAAAGTAAATGAGGGTAAATCTCATTTATTCAATCTATTTTCTAAAGAACATAGAACCATTTCAAATCCCAAAGAAAATACAACTGTAGATATAATACGAAAAGAAATCTCTACAAATAATTTTCATTACTATTTATATGATACTCCAGGTTTTTATAATATCTCAGATTTTAAGGAAATTTATAACAGAATTCAAAATCTTAAAGTTTCAAACATAAATTTTATTTATTTATCTGAAATCCTTACTGATCAAGATTTGAAAATTTGTAAATATATTAACTCTTTAAACATAAGAATATATTATTTTAATTTTAAATATTTTAATTTTACAAATTTTATCCCAAACTTATTCTCAAAGATTTTTGCAAATCAAAAAGATAATTTTCTTGATTTATTCAAGTTTTTATCAGATCAAAATTTAATAACAGATGAAACGTTTCAAAAAAAAGAAATAAGTACAATTGTCATTTTTGGTAAAGAAAACACTGGTAAATCTACTTTATTTAATAAAATCACTAGTATTCAATTATCAAAAACGTCTCCCCACCTGCACACAACTCGAGACTCTGTCAATTGGGATATTCAATATAAAAAAGATACATTGCGTTTTATTGATACGGCAGGATTTATTAGAAGTAGATCTAATAGAAAAAATAATGATTTTGAAAAATTTTCAATCAATCAATCTGAATATTTTATTAAAAATGCCTCGTTGATTGTCTTGTTATTAGATGCAACATCAGAATCAAAGTTAGATCTTTCACTCATTGGATCACTTTCAAAGAGAAATAAACCTTTTTTAGTGCTTGTAAACAAAATGGATTTAATAATAGAAAAAAATATCTATCAAAAGAAATTCCTAGATTATTTATCAAATAATCATAACTACTATAGTTCTTTAAATATTCATTTTGTATCTGCAATAAATTTATCAAAGTCTAAAATTTTAGAATTAATATATGGTCACTTAAATAATAAATTTTTCTTTAAAACTTCTTATTTAAATAAAATGATCAAGCCTATAAATGGAGAATTAGGTAAGATTCAAAAGAATTCTAAAGAATTTAAAATTTATTTTGTCACTGCATTTACTGTTAATCAAAAAAACTATTTTAAGATTTCATGTAATTTTAATAAAAAAAATATCAAACCTCATATCAAAAGTTTTTTATCAAAAATATTGATTAGAGAGCTTAATTTAAAAGGAATTAATTTTAATTTAATATTTTAATTTTATCTTATATTTTTGTGAAAGATCTTTTTGAAGAGTTTTTAAGTAATTTTTTAGAGATGAATTAAAATTATTTAAGTGAACCTTAAAATGGTTTTCTTCTTCTAAAATTAAGTCGATAGATATATCTTTTGAAAACTTTTCAATTAATAAATTGATAAAAAAAATTAAATTGCCAATTGAATAATAGTTTTTTTTTATCGCTTCATATTCGTATTGATATGAAATCATATTCAATTCATAATTATTATTAATAATTATTATTTTATTTATCTCATTTAATTCTTGATTTATTAGTTGGGTAGCTTTTACGTAGTCTTCTATATTTAAATAATCAATTTGAAGTTGTTTTTTTATGAAATCGGTTTTCCAATTGCTATCTTCTGAGATCAAGATGATATTATCTCTATCTGAATATTTTATTTCACCATGATAATGAATAATTAAAGTGTTATTCAAACTAGTTTAATTTGTTCTTTTTGTTGAATCTTTAATGTTTGATCGATAAGAGGCACAGGATATTTTTTTGTAAAGCAGGCATCACAGTATCCTTTATTGCCATTTACTGCTTTATAAAGCCCCTCTAAAGAGAGATACTGCAAACTGTCAACTTCTAAATAGTCTTTTATTTCTTCTAGATTTTTAATATTTGCAATTAAATTGTCTTCATTTGGTGTGTCGACGCCATAGTAGCATGATCCAATTATTGCTGGTGATGCAACCTTAAAGTGTATTTCTTTTACACCTGCATTTTTTAAAAGACTTACAATTTTTTTACTAGTTGTTCCACGAACTATGGAGTCATCTATTAAGGTAATTGATTTGCCTTGAAGTAATTTGAGATTAACGTTGTGTTTCATTTTTACTGCTAAATCCCTTAATTCTTGTTTTGGTTGAATAAACGATCTCCCTACATAGTGATTTCGAATAATACCAAGTTGAAAAGGTATTCCGGAAGCTTCAGAATATCCTATAGCTGACGCTAAACCAGAGTCGGGAACAGGAATTACAATATCTGAATTATTTTTTTTATTTTCTAAATATAATTGCTTGCCAATATTAATTCGCGCTTCATAGACATTTTGATTTAGAAAATTTGAGTCAGGTCTTGCGAAATAAATATACTCAAAAATGCAAAATGTTTTATTTACTTTATTTGCTATTGAAAATGTTTTTGTACCTTTATCATTGATTAAAAGGATTTCACCAGGATCAATTTCTCGTTCAAATGTAGCATTGATAATATCTAGGCCACAGGTCTCTGATGAAATGACAAAACCATCATCTTTTTTTCCTAATACAAGAGGTCGGATTCCGTTAGGATCTCTGATTGCTAAAATTTCATCATTGTAAGTAATTATGAGTGAGTATGCCCCTTCTACTTTTCTAAGAGCATCTTGAATTTTTTCAATTATATTAGTCTCTTTGCTTTTGGCAATTAGGTGAAGAATAACCTCAGTATCCATATCAGATTGAAAAATACATCCATCTTCAAGTAAATTTTGTTTTAAATAATGGGCATTAGTGATATTGCCGTTATGTGAAATAGAAATATTGTCTTTATTGATCTGGGCATATAAAGGTTGAATATTTTTTTCCTCACTACCTCCAAAAGTAGAATATCTATTATGACCATTTGTTACTCTTGGATTATCAATTTTTTCATGATCAAATCCGGCATAAACTTCAGAAACTTTACCTATACCTTTTTTAAAAGAAAATGTCCCACTTTCTTGAAAATAAAAAACTCCTGAGGCTTCTTGACCTCGATGTTGTAAGGCATGAAGACCCAAAATAGTGGAATAAATCGATTCTTTTAAATTATATGTCCCAAAAACAGCACAATGATCAATAAATCGATCTTGATTAGTATAACTCATCAGTTTTATTTAAATTCTCCTTCGGGACTTTATCATTGTTTTTTTCATTAATACTTAAATTATTATCTGTTTTTTGATTAAGCAATTTTTCATAAAAAGAAATATTAAATTCAGTTATAGGATTATTAACTGTTATATGTTTATTAAGGAAGATTGTGAAGGAAATATAAAATAGAAAGGTAAATATTAAAAATCCATATGTTCCTCCAACTAGAATGTCAATTATTTTAAATTCTAATTGTGTTGGGGGTTTGATATTGATGGCCTTTTCTAAAATAGAGTAGGCTATATAAACTAATAGAAATATTGATATAAAAGTGATTATCTCAAAAAAAATTTTATTTGAGTCTGCTAAATTATTAAAAAATTGAATATCTAATTCGGTTAAAATGTAGTTCGATGATCTTTTGTAAAACAAAAACGGGATAGAAACTGATAAAAGAATTTTTAAACTGTAGTTAATAGACTTTGTGGCACCTTTAAGAGCAAAGAAAATTGTAAATAAAACTAAAAAAGATAAGTAAATATAGTCAACATAATTTAAGTTATTTAAAACCATTAACTATTTTGAAGTTTTTTGACACCCATTAGAAATTCGTTCATTAATTTATTCTTTGATTTTAACATTAAGTTACATTTACCAAAGTCTTCAACCACTCCATTATTAAGAAAAAAATAATTATCACCTGTTTTTAAAGCGCTTTGAATATCATGAGTAATAGTTACTGCAGTCATTTTTTTCTTTTTTATGATTCTAATAATTAGTTCATTGATCATATCACTATTTATTGGATCTAATCCTGTTGTTGGCTCATCTAAAAAAATCACTTTAGGGTTTTTATAAATAGCTCTAGCTAGTGCTACTCTTTTTTTCATTCCACCAGAAATTTCAGAAGGGTGTTTATCATAAACATCAGCAGTTAAACCTACTTCTTTAAGAGAATTTATTACTTTGTTTTTGTAATTTTTTTTACCATCAACAAAATCAATAAATGCAATGTTTTCAGCTACTGTAAGACTATCAAACAATGCCCCATACTGAAAAAGCATTCCAAACTTATCTATATCTACAAATTTTTTTTTATCATAAAATATAAAGCCTTCGTCGTTTCTAATTAATTGGTAAATAATTTTAAGCAAGACAGATTTACCACATCCAGATTTGCCGAGAATTATAGTTGATTTATTTTTCTCAATTAAAATATTAATATTTTTAAGAACATGATTATCTCCAAATTTTTTTGATAATTTTTCTATTTTTATTTCCATATTAAAAAAAAATTTCAGTTAAAAAATAGTTAAAAATTAAAATTAATATAGAGGATATAACAACGGCATTCGTAGTAGCAGAACCAACACCAAAAGCACCTTTTTTAGAATAAAGACCGTTGTAACAACTAATAATAGAAATGATAAATCCAAAAACTGTTGCTTTAATGACTCCTGATAAATAATCTGAGAAACTTATAAAATCTATGGTATTGATCAAATACATATTTTCATTGAAACCTAAACGATAAACACTAACTAAATATCCTCCTGTAACACCAATAAAATCGACAATAGTAACAAAAATAGGCATGGCCAGTGTAAGGCTTAATACTCTCGGGGTTACAAGATAGTTAAAGTAATTTGTATTAAGAGTTTTAAGAGCATCAATTTGTTCTGTAACTCTCATAGTTGCAATCTCTGCTGCAATAGCGGAGCCAACCCTAGCTGAAATCATTAAACCTGTTAAAACCGGACCAAGTTCTCTTGTTAAAGTAAGTACGACTATATTAGGTATAGCCGACTCAGCAGAAAAACGTGAAAAACCCGTGTAAGATTGTAATGCTAATACCATTCCAGAAAAAATTCCTGTAAGGGCAATGATGGGTATAGAAGATATAAAAATTTCAATAAAATATTTTAAATTGTGTCGAAGATAAAATCTGGGTTTAAAAATAAATCTAAAAAAAAGATAGATGAATATAACTATTTTACCGATTGCTCTAATAAAATTTAGAGCAGTAGCACCAATACTTTCAATAAATTGCATTTAATTAATGATCGTTATTTTTATCCATACCCAGAAATTTGGTATATTTGTCATCAAAGTATAGATCAATCTTTCCTGTCGGACCATTCCTTTGTTTTGCCACAATGAGTTCAGCCTTGTTGAAAACCTCTTCATTCCTATCTTTCCAAGCATCATGTTTTTTTTGATACGAATCCTGAGATTCATCTGGGCCTCTTGTGGGCTCATTCCTTTGAAGGTAATAGCTCTCCCTGTAAATAAACATGACAACATCAGCGTCTTGTTCGATACTCCCAGACTCTCTTAAATCGGAAAGGAGGGGTCTTTTATCATCTCTGTTTTCAACTTGGCGAGATAGCTGTGAGAGAGAAACTACTGGTAAGTCAAATTCTTTTGCAAGTTGTTTTAAACTTCTTGTAATCTCAGATAGCTCGTTAACCCGGTTATCTCTGCTGCGTTCTGATTTAATAAGTTGAAGATAATCAATCAAAACTAATTTTATATTATAAAGTTTTTTGTAACGTCTTAATTTTGAGCGGAGTTCAGAAACAGTCAGGTTTGGGCTATCATCAAAGAAAAAATTTAATTGATGTATTTCTTGATAGGTTGATGAAAGTGCAGCTGAGTCTTTTTCATTTAATTCACCTTTGCGAAGTTTATCACTAGGTATACGAGATTGTTCGGCTAAAATTCTTAGTCCTATTTGTTCTGCAGACATTTCTAATGAGAACATCACCACAGAACCTTTTTCCTCTTCATTTGAATAGTATTTTGCTGCATTAAATGCAATGTTGGTTGCTAGTGCTGTTTTTCCCATTGAAGGTCTTCCAGCTAAGATTACAAGATCAGAATTTTGTAATCCTCCTAACATATTATCTAAATCATTAAAACCAGATACAACTCCAGAATATTGACCTTTCTTCTTAAAAGCTTTTTCAACCAGTTGAAGAGAAGATTTTGTAACAGAAGCAAAATCTTTAAATTCATAATTTTCTTTTTTAAAATTAGATAAATCAAAAATTTTTTTTTCTAAATCTAAAAATATTTCTTTTATGTTATTAGATGTTTGAAAGGTGGTAGATTCATTGTTCTTGTCTTGGGTTAGTTTAAAGAGTTCTCTTCTAAGGTATAATTCCTGAAGACTTTCAATATAATTTAAAAAAATTTCTCTTGAAAAAACTATTTGATCTATTTGAAGTGTTAGGTCTTTTAAGGTTTGAGAGTGAATATCAGGAATGTAGTTTTTAATAGTATCTGTAGAGATATTTTTTTGTGATTGGTGAAAATCCTCAATCACTCTAAAAATTTTTAAATTTTCTGGGTTGGCAAATAAATTGTGTGAAATATGTTCAAAATGAGTATCTAAAAGTTCAG
This sequence comes from Alphaproteobacteria bacterium, assembly GCA_036937365.1. Lineage (GTDB taxonomy): Bacteria > Pseudomonadota > Alphaproteobacteria > HIMB59 > HIMB59 > HIMB59. Next base: position 1,565 of record JAXOVD010000020.1, on the reverse strand, counting down.
GATGTTTGATTAAATACGAGAGTAAAATAACCTCAATATCATTATCTTTTAAGCTGTCGTAACTCTTTTGCACAAATATAAATTAGTAGGAATTTAATAAAAAGATAGTGTTAGGAAGAACTTTTAGGGGATAAGATCTCAATATTCAGTGAACAATCTACTTCAGGGTGAAGATCTATCTCAACTGAGTACTCGCCAATAGTTTTAATTTTATTACCGAGCTTGATGGATTTTTTTTGAATAGAAATGTTGTTGTCATTAAGAAAAGTAACAATATCAGATATTGAAAGAGATCCATAAAGTTCACCGTTATCTTTAGCTGCAATTTCCTTTGTAAATTTTAGGGAATTAATAGATTGAGCAGTAGTTTCTGCGTTGGACTTATTTTCGCTATCTTTAATTATTAAATTCTGTTCATTTAGTTTTATATCTTCAATATTCTGTTTAGTAGCAATTTTTGCTTTACCGTTAGGAATAAGATAATTTCGAGCGTAACCATCTTTGACAGAAACTACAGATCCAATATCCCAGTTTTTTTTAAATTTCTCTATAACTACTACTTTGGTCATGATTACATTAAGGATAAAAATCTTGCTTGTTTAATAGCTTTAGTAATTTTTGTATGAATTGATCGAGACATATTTGTAACTCTTTGAGGAATTATTTTTCCATTTTCGTTAGTAAATTTTTTTAATAAATGGGTATGTTTATAATCAAGTTTTAAAAGCTCTTCATTGGATATATTTAGATTTTTTTTCATAGCTTAATTATCTTTATTAATTTGAGGGGTTGCTTGATCAATATTATCACTTGATTTAGTAATCAGAAATCTTAGGCAGTCAGTATTAAATTTTAAAAAACCATCTAATTTTTTAGGAAATTCACTATTTGCGTCAAACCTTATAAATTTAAAGGAGCCTTTAGAGTATTTATTGATAGAAAACTTTAAGTTTTTTATTCCCCAATCCTCTTTGTAACCAATAGATACTTCATTATCACTAAAGAACTGCTCAATAGATGTATTCAAATTTTTCATTTGATCATTGGCAAGATCAGGTTTTACTATAATAGTTGTTTCGTATATGTTAGACATGTAAAAAGAGTGTCTACACATATAATTTAGCCATGTCAAATAAAAATCTTTCTATTCTTTTCACAGGACAGGGTTCGCAATACCCTGAAATGGGAGTCGAGTTATCTAATAATTTTAGTTGGGTTAAAGAAAGATATAAACAAAGTTCTGATATTTTAGGCTATGATGTATTAAAAACACAAGAAAACCCTGAAATATTAAATTTAACGGAATATAGCCAGCCCTCAATTTTTATTTATACATCAATTATGATTGATTTTATCAAGGAAAAGCTAAAAAACTCGGCTTCCAACATCACACTTGCAGGACATTCTCTTGGAGAATATGCGGCCTTATACTTTGCAAATAGTTTAAATTTTGAAGATATGTTGAGAGTTGTTAAATTTAGAGGGGAAGCCATGTCGATTGTCTCTGATCCATCTAAATATATGATGTATGCTATTTTAAAAAAGGAAGATCAAGTTTTAGACCA
>JAXOVD010000019.1:0-17004 GCA_036937365.1 Alphaproteobacteria bacterium | reverse complement strand
AAGCTGTAAAGCTACGTACCCAATAAGTAACTTTTATATGGCTGATGTGATCTCTAAAAATTCCATCACTATGGCTAAGTGCGTTGAAGAAATTCTCTCGAAGCCCTTATTGGAGAAAACAGCATAGCCATGGATACTATGACAATGGAAATTTTTATTGGAGTTCTAAAAATATTTAGCTTTGTAGTTCCGGTTCTTGTCTCTGTTGCTTTGCTTGTATATTTAGAAAGAAAAGTGCTGGGCGCTGTTCAACTTAGAAAAGGTCCAAACGTGGTTGGTCCGTTTGGAATTCTTCAAAGTTTTGCTGATGTTATTAAATTAATTACAAAAGAAAACCTTCTACCTTCAAGTTCTAACAAATTTTTATTTATATTTGCCCCCATGTTGACTTTGATTTTAAGTTTAATAGCTTGGGCTGTTATTCCAGTCAGTTCTACTTATGTAATAGCTAATATAAATATAGGGATTTTATATCTCTTTGCTGTTTCCTCTTTTGGTGTTTACGGTGTAATTATTGCAGGGTGGGCGAGCAATTCTAAGTATCCCTTCTTAGGAGCTCTTCGATCAGCCGCCCAAATGATTTCTTACGAAGTTTCAATTGGCTTTGTTATCATCACAGTTTTAATTTGTGTAGGTTCGCTAAATCTAATTGATATTGTGGAAAGTCAAAAAAATCTTTGGTTTGCCATTCCATTGTTGCCAATGTTTGTGGTATTTATTATTTCTGCCTTGGCGGAGACAAATAGACTTCCATTTGATTTACCCGAAGATGAGGCTACTCTTGTTGCTGGTTTCTTTACTGAGTATTCCTCAATTTCTTTTGGTCTCTTTTTCTTAGCTGAGTATGCCAACATGATATTGATGAGTTCTCTTACAGTTATTTTATTTTTAGGTGGTTGGTATCCACCTTTAGATATCTTTCCCCTAAATGCTATTCCTGGGATCTTTTGGTTTGCTTTAAAAGTTTTTTTGATTTTGTTTGTGTTTTTATGGGTTAGGGCAACTTTCCCACGCTATCGATACGACCAACTTATGCGTCTAGGTTGGAAGATATTTTTACCTCTAACATTAGTGTGGGTTGTTATTACATCTTCATTTTTATTTTATTTTGGACTATTGCCTAACTAATGTCTTTTATAACTAAATATATCAAATCATTTACCTTATTTGAGTTAATGAAAGGTTTAGCATTAACATTGAGATACTTTTTTAAACCTAAAGTAACCATTAATTATCCTAATCAAAAAGGTCCATTGAGTCCGAGATTTAGAGGCGAGCATGCACTTCGAAGATATCCTAACGGTGAAGAGAGATGCATAGCTTGTAAACTTTGTGAAGCTGTTTGTCCTGCGCAAGCAATCACTATTGAAGCTGAACCTAAGCCTGACGGAAGTCGAAGAACAACTCGATATGACATTGACATGACAAAATGTATTTATTGCGGACTATGTCAGGAAGCTTGTCCGGTAGATGCGATTGTAGAAGGTCCAAACTTTGAATATGCAACGGAGACTCGAGAAGAGCTTTTATACGATAAAGAAAAGTTATTACGTAACGGTGATATATGGGAAAAACAAATAAGTGAAAATATCCGAAGGGACAGTAAGTTTAGATAATGTTTCTTTTAGGGACTTTTTATTTCTTTGCATCGTTTTTGATAGTGACATGTATATCTGTGATTTTTTCAAAAAATCCTGTTAACTCAGTTTTATTTTTGGTTTTAGCTTTTTTAAATTCTACTTTTTTATTTATTTTAATTGGTGCAGAATTTGTAGGGATTATTTTAGCCATCGTCTATATAGGTGCGGTTGCAATTCTTTTTTTATTTGTGGTGATGATGTTAGACATTCAGTCCACAACTTTAATGTTCAATATTAAAAGATACATTCCCTTAGCTTTATTGTTTGCGGGTGTAATTTTAGCTGAAATTATTTACTTAACTGTATTTAAGAGTTCTAAATCAAATTTAAGTGAAATTGTTAGATCTCCTAATAATACCGAGGAAATCGGCAATGTTCTATACACCAAGTACTTTATTGATTTTCAATTAAGCGGGGTAGTACTTTTGTTAGCTATGATTGGAGCAATTGTTTTGACCCACGTTTATCGCCCATCAATTAAAAGACAAAATATTGAAAAGCAAAACACAACATACTCTAAAGATCGAATTCAATTAGTTGATCCGAAGTCAGGGGAGGGCCTCAATTATAATGAGTAGCCTTACTTATAATCATTTTTTTATTTTATCATTGATTGTTTTTATCATTGGCTGTTTTGGTCTTTTTCTTAATCGAAGAAATATGATTTTAATTTTAATGTGCATTGAAATAATTTTATTGGCTGCAAATATTAATTTTGTCTCTGCTTCTGTCTTTCTGAATGATATCAATGGGCAAGTATTCTCTATTTTTATTCTAACAATTGCCGCTGCGGAAGCTGCTATTGGTTTAGCAATATTGGTTATTTATTTTAGAAATAAGGGAGAGATTGATGTCACAAAAATCAATCAACTTAGAGATTAATGCTAAGTTATAAACTCCTTTTTTTTCTTCCCTTGCTTTCAACTATAGTTACTTATCCGTCAGGAATTTTTTTTGGTGAAAGATTTGCTCAAGTTATTTCATCTGGATTGATTTCTTTATCTGCAATTCTTAGCTGGTATTTCTTTATTAATTTTTATAGTTCTGGCTCAGCTGAAGTTATTATTCCCGTCTTAGATTGGTTATTAATCTCAGGTCAATTCTTTAACTGGGGTATCGCAGTCAACTCACTGACTTTGATTATGTTGACTTTGGTTTTGACAGTTTCGGCCCTTGTTCATATCTATTCTATTGAGTACATGGCTCACGATAAATCAAAAACTCGTTTTATGACTTATTTGAGTCTTTTTACATTTTGTATGGTCGCTTTAGTTGTCAGCGATAATCTTATTCAGCTTTTCTTTGGTTGGGAGGGTGTTGGTTTGGCTTCTTATCTATTAATAGGTTTTTGGCATCACAAAAAATCAGCAAACCTCGCTGCAATGAAAGCGTTTTTGGTCAATAGAGTTGCAGATTTTGGTTTTTTAATCGGTATAGCTACCCTTTACATCTTTTTAGATACTTTATCGATCAATGAAATTGTTCAAAATCGAGAGTACCTACCTTTATTCCAAATTAACTTCTTTGGTTTTAGTATAGATGCTCTTACTTTTGCTTGCTTCTTTTTATTTATTGGAGCAATGGGGAAGTCTGCTCAGTTTGGTTTTCATACATGGCTTCCAGATGCTATGGAGGGCCCAACCCCCGTTTCAGCTTTAATTCATGCTGCTACTATGGTGACCGCAGGTGTGTTTCTTACTGTGAGATTTTCTGAGTTAATGGTGATGTCTGACTTTGTTATGACTTTTATTCTAATCATTGGATTACTTACCGCTTTCTTTGCCGCCTCGGTAGGTTTTTTTCAAAAAGATATAAAAAAAGTCATTGCCTATTCTACGTGTAGCCAACTAGGTTTTATGTTCGTAGCCTGTGGTCTAGGTGCCTTTAACATAGCAATTTTCCATTTGATAACACATGGATATTTTAAGGCTTTATTATTTCTTTCTTCAGGTTCTGTTATTCATGGAGTTCATGATGAACAAGACATGGACAAGATGGGAAAATTATTTTCCAAGATGAAAATCACTGCCATTATGATGTGGATTGGAACCTTAGCAATAATTGGTTTCCCTTATTCTTCTGGTTATTTTTCAAAAGATTTGATTTTAAGCTCTTCCTTTAATTTAGAGCAATTAGGTTCTCTGGTTTATATCATTCTAGCTATTGTTTCGGCCATGACGGCTTTTTATTCTTTTAGATTAATATTTAAAGTTTTCCATGGTGAGTACAAAGGTGATTATGATTATAACAAAGTCCATGAGTCTGGAATTTTGATGTTAACACCACTTATTCTATTATCTATTGGTGCCATATTTGCTGGATACTTTTTCAACAACCTTCTTGCGGGGTACAATTCAAAAGAATTTTGGAATGGAATAATTTATTTAGCTAATGAAAAACACTCATACTCATCAATGTTTACTATCTTATCAAAGTCTCTTGTGGCAATCGGTGTTGCTTTAGCTGTTTACTATTATGGCTTTAATTTGCAAAAGTTAGAAAGGCTTAAATCTCAATTTAAATCAATTTATCAATTTGTTCTCAATAAATGGTATTTTGATGAGCTTTATAATAAAATTTTTGTTAACCCCATCTATGATTTAGGTAAATTCTTATGGAATAAAATAGATCAAGGATTTATTGATCGTTTTTTACCAAATGGTAGCGCTTCCGTGGTTTCTAGTATTGCTAAAGCGTGTAAAAGGTTTCAATCAGGTTTTATTTTTGATTACACCTTTATAATCATCACAGGTTTTACTTTATTTATTACAATTATTTTCTATATATCAGTTTCATAAAATGAGTTTTCCCATCTTATCTCTACTTATTTTGACACCTTTAATTGGTGCGCTTACACTTTCCCTATCAAATAGTGCCCAACTAAAAAACAAAACTATATTTGCATCAGGTCTTTGGATTGCGACGGGTGAATTTATCTTGAGTTTATTACTTCCTATATTCTATGACAAATCTGAAAATGGTTATCAATTTACTGAATTTCATACCTGGTTTGATAAATTTGATATTAATTATTATTTGGGAGTGGATGGGGTTTCCATACCTTTAATTCTTTTGACGACTTTCTTGGTTCCGATTTGTCTACTTTGCTCATGGAATTCAATTCAAAATCGAGTTAAAGAATTTGTTATTTATTTTCTTTTATTAGAGAGCTTTATTATTGGCGTTTTTGTTAGTATAGACCTTGTTATTTTCTATGTCTTTTTTGAAGCCGTTTTGATTCCAATGTTTTTAATAATTGGTATTTGGGGTGGTGAAAATCGACTCTATGCTACATTTAAGTTCTTTTTATATACATTAGCAGGCTCAGTTTTAATGCTTCTGGCAATCATTTATATCATTTCTATTACTAATACTGGAAATATAGAAATTATTTCTAAATTTATATTTGATGAAAATATTCAATTAATTCTGTTTTTATGTTTCTTTGCTTCCTTTGCTGTAAAAGTTCCAATGTTTCCATTCCATACATGGCTACCTGACGCGCATGTACAGGCTCCTACAAGTGGATCTGTTATACTAGCGGGGGTTTTATTAAAATTAGGAGCTTATGGTTTCATGAGACTTTCAATACCTTTTTTTGAATTTGCATCTTATTATTTTCAGCCTTTGATTTTTAGTCTGAGCTGTATAGCTATTGTATACACCTCTATCGTTGCACTTCGTCAAACGGATATGAAAAAAATGATTGCTTACTCCTCTGTTGCCCACATGGGTTTTGTTACGATTGGGATATTTACCCTTACTCAAGATGGAATGAATGGCGCATACTTTCAAATGATTAGCCATGGAATTGTTTCTGCTGCTTTATTTTTAATAGTAGGCGTCGTTTATGAGAGGCATCATACCAGAATGATTTCTGATTACAGTGGAGTTACAAATATTATGCCAAAGTATTCTTTCTTCTTTATGGTGTTCATGCTCTCCTCGGTTGGGCTGCCAGGTACAAGTGGATTTGTAGGAGAGTTTCTTGTGATAATGTCAACTATCAGTGTTAATGTATATTTAACCATTTTTACTGCCGTGGGTGTTATTCTGGGTGCCTCTTACATGTTGCTTCTATATAAAAACGTAAATTTTGGTGATGTGAAATCAGATATTAAAAAACTCACAGACTTAACGACCATTGAAATTTTTTATTTTACCTGTTTAGCTTTTTTAACAATCTTACTGGGCGTTTATCCAAAACTTCTTTTTGATATGATTGATGCCAGTATCTCTATAGGAATACTATAATGATTGATTTTTACTCATTTGCACCTGAGATTTTTCTCTTAACTTTAATTCTAATTTCCATAACTTTGGGCGTTTTAAACAAAGGGGCTACTATCACAGTTAACACTACTGGATTTAGTCTTTTAGCTATTTTTTTGATATTTAAAGGCCACAGCTTATATCAAAACTCTTTGTTCTCTTCAAATACTATTAATTTAATTTTATTATCAAAAATTATCCTATCAATTGGCTCTATTGTTTTCATCTTACTTTCCAGAAGGTCATTGAAAAATGAAAATTTATTTAGATACGAATATATACTTTTCATCCTTTTTGCCATCCTTGGTTCTTTTGTGCTTATTTCAAGCGATAATTTTCTAACAGCTTTCATTGGTCTCGAACTTCAATCCCTTTCGCTTTACTTAATGGCTGCCTTTAATACAAAAAACTTAAATTCAAATGAGGCAGGTATTAAATATTTTTCATTAGGGGCTTTGTCTTCTGGGTTTTTATTATTTGGTATCTCGATGATTTATTTTGATACCGCATCATTTACATTTCAAAATTTAGCTGATTTTTCAACCATCAGCGAAGTGGGCTTGGCTCTAGTCTTGATCGCTCTTTTTTTTAAAGTATCAGCAGCTCCTTTTCACATTTGGACGCCAGATGTGTATGAAGGATCACCGACAATATCAGCTTTATTTTTTGCTTCTTTGCCTAAATTTGCATCGTTAATATTCTTATTCAGAATTTATCATGAGTTAAATATCTCTAAAATAGACTCCCTCAATTATATCTTTCAATTAGTGTGCGCCATTTCACTATTAGTGGGAGTATATGGGGCAATTACTCAGAAAGTTATCAAAAGGCTTTTGGCTTTTAGCTCAATCAACCATATTGGTTTTATACTTTTAGCAATAATGAGTTATCAATATATGTCTGAGGGAACTATTTTCTTTTATTTAATTATTTATCTTGTCACAATATTTGGAGTATTTTCTGTAATCTTAAACTTACGAACCTCAGAAGGTGAAATTACACTATTGACTGGTTTGAATGGTCTAAAAGCTTCATCAAGATCTAAGGCAATATCGATGCTAGTGTTTTTATTTTCTTTAGCTGGCATACCTCCTTTTGCGGGTTTCTTTGCAAAATTTTTTATTTTATCAGCTTCTATTAATGAAGGCCTTTATCTTCTTTCTGTTATTGCTGTTATTAGCTCCGTCATTGCAGCTTTTTATTATTTATCAGTTATTAAGAATATGTTTTTCAATGAATCAGAAAATGATCTGTTATTAGATAATAGTAAATTTAGTTCATTTATTTTTATCTTTTCAGCTTTAGTTTTAACTCTCTTTTTCTTTTATCCAGATCCATTAATTAATCTTGTTGACTCACTATTTTATTAAATTTGTATAAAGTTTTATTTGATTCAACCAATACAACATTTGATAAGATCTATAATGATCAAAGTAAATTATCCTTAAATAAAAATCACAATATTATTATTCAATCCTATGAACAGACAGCAGGGGTTGGAAGGGGAGTAAAAAAATGGAATAGCCCTAGAGGAAATATTTATTTTACTATTAATCAAAATAAAAATACTGATGAAATTTTAAAAAATAGTTTTCATATCTGTTATTTGATACATCATTTTTTTTTAACAAATTTTGGTATTAAATTTCAATATAAGTGGCCCAATGACTTATATTTTAAGAAAAAAAAAATTTGTGGCGTTGTGTCTTCCTCGAAGATAATTGGTAATAAAAGTTATATTCAAACAGGCGTTGGTTTTAATCTCAATAAACACCCTTTAAGAACCTCAATTTCTCTTTCAAAAATTTTAAATAAAAATTTTTCAATTCTTGAGATTTCTTCGAAATTAATTAAGTATTTGGATAGCAAAATAAATACCCATATCGCTACTACTTATTTAGTCAATTATTTAAATCGCTACTTATTAAGAGAATTTAAGGTCAATCATCCCTCTTTTGACCCTAATAAAACTGAAATTATTAAGGTTCTAAATGATCTTTCATTGCGTATAAGATCTGATGATCATTATGAAAATATATTCTTTGGTGAATTAATATGAACTTGGCTATTGATATTGGCAACACCTCAATTAAAAAGGCAACATTTTTGGATAACTCTATGAGTTCTATACATAAGATTAAATATTCAAAAAGCAAATTAAGTGAAATTAAAGCTGTTTTTTCAAAAGATTTAAAAAAATTTAATAATATTTCAATATGTTCGGTTGTCCCGGAGGTTAATATTTATTTAAAAAAAACATTTGCTAATAAAAAAAATTTTTATTTTATTCAAAAAAAACCTTTAAAATCTTTTGTTCATCATTCAGTAAATTTACAACAATTAGGCATAGATCGAATAATTAACGTCCTCTCAGTCAATTATCTTTTTCCTAAAAAAGAAGACTTTATTGTTATTGATTTAGGAACAGCTACGACATTAGATATCGTAAAAAAAAATAAATATTTTGGTGGTGTTATTCTTCCTGGTTTAACAACTTCTTATTCAAATTTAGTTAATCTTGCTTCGGGGATTAAAAAAATAAAATTAGAAAATTCAAATAAAGTTTTTGGTAAAAACACAAAAGATGCTCTTTTATGTGGTTTTAATACTGGTTATAAGACGATGATCGAAGGCTATATCAAATTAATTAAAGATAAATTTAACTCAAATTTTAAAGTGATTTTTACAGGTGGATATGCTAGCAATGTATTTAATAACAAAAATCAATATTTGTATAAAGAAGACTTAACTCTTTTAGGCATTTCTCTTTATCACCAAATGTTTAAACAATGAGCAACTTAGATATTTTAAATTCTAAAAAACAATCTTTTTTCTTACCAATTGGTGGCATAGGAGAAATAGGTGGTAATAATTATTTATATTCTTTTAAGGGTGAACAAATAATTGTAGATGCTGGTATTTCTTTTGCCGACGATAGTTTGCCGGGTGTAGATATAACTATCCCTGATCCGTATATTTTTTTAAACCCCTCAATTAAACCAAAAGCTATGATCCTAACGCATGCCCATGAGGATCATGTTGGAGGTCTAGAATACTATTTTGATAAGATTAATTTTCCTATTTATTGCAATCAATTTACTTACGCTTATATTAAACACAAATTTAAAAGAATTCCTGATTTTGAAAAAAAATTTCAAATTATTAAAAGTTACCAAGAAATTTCATTTAAAAACTTTTCATTTCAGTTAATACCAACTACGCATTCAATTCCAGATCCTGCAGGTATATTTTTTAAAACTTCTGATGGTAATATTTATCATACAGGTGATTGGAAAATTGACAAAAATCCAGTTACAGGAGATCCTTTTGATTATGATAATTTTAAAATTTTAAAAGATGAAAAAATTGACTTATTAATTGGTGACTCTACTAACGCTGGAGTAAAAGAAATATCTAGATCAGAGTCAGAATTGGATCCATCTTTTGATCGTTTATTTGAAAATCTAACGGGAAGAATAGTAGTAACATGCTTCTCATCAAATATCGCAAGATTAAAAACTGTTATTTCAAATGCTATTAAACACAAAAAAAAGATATTTGTGGTAGGTAGAAGTATAAAAAGGGCTATTACTACCGCTATAGAGGAAAACCTAATTGATAATTTCGAAGTATTAAACGAAAAACTCTTTGCGGAATATAATAAAGATAATGTTGTTTTAATTGCCACAGGAAGTCAGGGTGAAAAAAACTCTGCTTTATCTAAAATTGCAAATAACACTCATAATCATATTAAATTGAGCTCTAAAGATAATATTATTTTTTCATCAAAAGAAATCCCAGGTAATGAAAAAGCAATTTCCTATTTAAAAAACTCTTTTTCTTATTTAGGTTTAAATATTATTTCTGACGAAGATGATTTTGTTCACGTTTCTGGTCATCCTGGTATTCATGAAATTAAAGAATTTTATCAATACGTAAAACCACTATCACTCATACCAATGCATGGTGAATATTTACATTTAAAAAAACATTTACAAATTGCACATGATTTAAAGATAGATAAGACATTATTACTACTTAGTGGAGATTTGTGTGAATTAGATCTTAATGAAAAAAAACATAAATTAATTGATCAATTTATCATAAAAAAACTTCCTGTTATTCAAAGTTCAATTATTGAGGATATGAATTTTCTAACGGAGAGAGGTAAAATACTCAACAATGGAATTGTAAGTGTGAATTTAATTCTTAATAAACAACTAGATATTTTAAAATCAGAATTAAATACTAAAGGTTTCCCTTTTGAGTTTGATAAAGAATTTATACAGGATCAAATTAAAGAGTCATTATTAAACAAAATACTTTTTATGAAAAATGAATTGAATGAACATGCGCTTCGAGATATTTTAGATGATATTGTAAAAAAAACTTTCTCTAAAAATTTTTCATTAAAACCTGAGCTTCTAATTCACCTATCAATTATATGAAATTTTTATTTTTCCTCTTTATTGTATGGTGGGTAATTTTTATGACTATCCTTCCAATCAAAAGATCTCAATTTGAAGAAGGAATGCCAAAAAAATCATATTTAGGAATTAAATTTCTCATATCATTAGGGATTTCAATGATAATTTCCTTTTTTTTAATAAAATATGAAAATAATATATTTGAATATTTTAAATGAAACTTTCAAATTTATTTTTTAATACGTTAAAAGAGTCTCCCAAAGAAGCTCAGATTATTTCTCATCAATTAATGTTGAGGGCCTCAATGATAAGACAACATACATCCGGGATTTATACTTGGCTGCCATTGGGTTTTAAAGTGTTGAAAAATATTGAAAATATAGTTCGTCATAATCAGGATAAAATTGGTTGTAATGAGATGCTAATGTCTACTATTCAATCATCAGATTTATGGAAAAAAAGTGGACGTTATCCGGATTACGGTAAGGAAATGTTAAGGTTTCATGATCGTCATGATAATGAGTTACTTTATGGACCGACCAATGAAGAAGTAATTACAGATTTATTTAAAGACTATGTAAATTCCTATAAGGGCCTTCCTAAATACCTCTATCACATACAGTGGAAATTTCGTGATGAAATTAGACCTCGATTTGGAGTGATGAGGGGAAGAGAGTTTTTGATGAAGGATGCTTATAGCTTTGATTTAGATCATGAAAGCGCTGTTGATACATATAAGTCTTTTTTTAAATGTTATTTACAGACTTTTTTAGATCTTGGTTTACAGCCTATTCCAGTCAAAGCTGCAACTGGTGCTATAGGAGGTGATTTATCTCATGAATTTCAAATTTTGGCAAAAACAGGAGAGAGCGAATTAGCTTACGACTCTAAATTAGTATCTGAAGATTTAATTAATAAAAGCTATGAGGAAATTACATCAATGTATTCAGCGTCAGATGATATGATTGATAAAAGTAAATCAGATGTAGTAATTGGAAGGGGAATTGAAGTAGGACATATTTTTAATTTTGGAACTAAATACTCAGAACCTTTGGACTGCTACGTATTAAACAATGAAGGTAAAAGAGTTAATTTACATATGGGTTCCTATGGAATAGGGGTCTCAAGATTGACCGCTGCTATAATCGAGGCTTACCATGATGAAAAAGGAATTAAATGGCCTTTTCAAATTTCTCCATTCAAATTAAACATAATTTCAGCTTTAAAAAATGAAAATTTTAATATTGATCAAGATTTATATTTTAAATTAGAAAATAAATATAAAAACATATCATTGGATGACAGAGATTTGAGTCTTGGTAAAAAAATTAAAGACTCCGAGTTAGTCGGTGTCCCTTGGACAATAATTATTGGAAAAAACTATGAACAAAATAAACAGTTTGAAATAATTAATAGATCTTCCGGTGAGAAACTTTTTTTAAGTGATAGTGAAATAGAGAACTTTTCTTTTGAACAATATACTCCTTAAACTTTCCGTATCCTATATTTTTAATTTTAAAAAAGATAAAGCCTTTTCTATATCTACCATTCTTTCATCCTTAGCCTTAATTTTAGGCATCTCAATACTGATCACTGTGATGTCAGTAATGAATGGTTTTAGAGAGGAACTTATTAAATCACTAAGTGGAATCAATGGGGATTTGATAATATATGAGTCATCCGATCAAGACATAACCAATCTAGAAAAAAAATATCCTGATGCCAAAATAGTTAAAAATTATCAGCAGCGAGTGATAAGCACTAATGAACAAGGAATTGAAGGACTTTTAATGAAATCCCTGACCATTGAAGATTTTTATAAGATACCCCGTTTAAATGAAAATTTATTTGAAATTAGCAATATTTCAGATAATTGGGTTTTTATTGGAACAGAATTAGCTCGGTCCTTAGATGTCAAAGTAGGAGATACACTTCAAATAAGCATTCCGGGTTCATCAATGACTATTTTAGGTCCTGTTCTTAACTCTCACTTACTTCAAATTAAGGGAATATTTAATACGGGTATTTATGATTATGATAAATATTTTATTTATAGTAATGAGAGTTATTTTGCAGATTTCTCTGAAAATCCTATTTTTGAAATTTATGAAGGTGAGAATAAAATTGATACTATAGATCTCAATAACATGATTTACGATACTTGGGGTGATCAAAATCAATCATTATCCCAAGCGCTAGCAACAGAAAAGAATGTCATGTTTATCATCTTGTTTTTTATAATTTTAATCTCTTCTTTTACAATCATTTCTAATCAAATATTTTTTATAAAAGAAAAATATAAAGATATAGTTCTATTAAAATCATTAGGTATTAGTCAATTTCAAATATGCTTACTATTTTTCTTTAATTCTTTTTTAGTATCAATTTTTTCAATAATTTTAGGTACGAGTCTTGGTTTATTGCTTTCCATAAATATCGATTCAATAGAAAATTTTTTATCTTTTTTATTAAATTATGAATTATGGAATAACGAGATAAGATATCTGGCCTCTATGCCTTATAGTATTCAATTAAATGATATAATTTTTATTATTTCTATTTCCATTATCTCCGCATTGATAGCATCATATATTCCAATTTTAAGGATTTTAAAAATTAAGCCTAATTTAGTATTGAGATGACATTATTATCTTTGAAAAATATTTCTAAAATCTACAGTTCAAATATTGGTAAATTTGAAGTATTTAAAGATATCAACTTTGAGATTAAAGATAATGAGAATATTTTTTTATTTGGTCCTTCGGGCTGTGGTAAATCTTCTTTATTAAATATTATCTCCGGATTAGACAGTCCAGAAAAAGGAGAGATATTTTTTCAAAATCATAAATTAACTAACAACCATTCTAATTTTTTAAAAAATGATATAGGGATTATTTTTCAAGATCATTATTTGATTTCTGAATTAAATATTTTTGAAAATATTCAATTAAAATCAAATAATTTATCAGCGATAAATGAAATTTTTGATTATTTTGGAATTAAAGAACTGAAAAACAAATTCCCTAATCAACTATCAAATGGTCAAAAACAAAGAGTTTGTGTTGCTAGAGCGCTAGTAAATAAACCAAAACTATTGGTTGCTGATGAGCCAACTAGTTATTTAGATAGGGAAAATGCTGATCTAGTTATTGATTTAATTATTAAGTCATCAAAAAAATATAAAATATCATCAATTGTAGCCAGTCATGATATTTCTTTTAAAAAAAATTTTGATATTGCGTATACAATCAAAGATAAAAATTTAATGAAATGTTAATATCTTTAAGAAATTATTCCAATTATTCCATATGTGAGTCAAATATAAAGATTGAAGACTTAGTTGATTTTGCATCTAAAAATAATTTTAATGCCATTGGACTTACTGATTATAAACTCTTATCCGGATCTCTTGAATTTTCCATCAAATGTCAAAAAGCAGGTATTCAACCTATCATAGGAATTGATGTTGATTATAAATCATCATTAGATCATTTAACCAGAGTTACTCTCTTAAGTAAAAGTGAAGAGGGTTTTAAAAATATAAATTTATTATCAACTGAAATTAATACTAATAATAATTTTTTATTTGATATCAATAATATTAAAGATTTTGCTAAAGATAATATTTTGATTTTAGGGGGTC
Source organism: Alphaproteobacteria bacterium (assembly GCA_036937365.1). Taxonomy (GTDB): domain Bacteria; phylum Pseudomonadota; class Alphaproteobacteria; order HIMB59; family HIMB59; genus HIMB59. The sequence continues at coordinate 3,022 of JAXOVD010000019.1, read as the reverse complement.
TTTATAGTTATTTTCATAATATTTCAGTTAATGAAAAAAACCTAAATAAAATCCTAGATGAAATAAAAAACCTCAAAGAAATATTTAAAAGTGACTTATATTTTGAATATGACTCACATTTGAATAACACACTTCTAAAAGAAGTTTCTCTGAAGTTAGAAATTCCACTATTTCAATCTTATTTTAATTTTTATAAATCTAAAAATGATTTTGATGCAATGCAAATTCTTCACTGTGTTAAAAATGGCGAGTATTTACAAAATTCATCATTTAATATTAGTAATCATTATTCTTTGGATAGATCCTTAGATGACTTTGAAAACTCTCTAATTATTAATAATCAGCTGATAGCTCAAAAAATTAATTTTTTAATTAAAGAAAAACCAATTTCCCTTCCCAATTTTTCAAAAGGTCTATCCTCTGATGAAGACACTGAAATTATAAAACAATCAAGAAGTGGACTTGATCTCAGGTTAAACAAAATATTTAAAAATCTATCAATTGAGGAATTCAATCAAAAATCCAAGATTTATCGAGACAGACTCGAATATGAATTAAATGTAATTATTAAAATGAAGTTTTCTGGTTATTTTTTAATTGTTTCTGATTTTATTCGTTGGGCAAAATCACAATCAATACCTGTCGGGCCAGGTAGAGGTTCTGGGGCAGGTTCGATTGTAGCATGGTCTTTGTTAATAACTGATGTTGACCCGATTCAATTCGGACTTCTTTTTGAGCGTTTTCTAAATCCAGATAGAGTTTCTATGCCTGATTTTGATATTGATTTTTGTGAATCAAGAAGAGATGAAGTTATTGAATATGTGCAAAAAAAATATGGTTATCAAAATGTTGCGCAAATAATTACTTTTGGAACTATGAAATCAAGATCAATCCTAAAAGATATAGGTAGAGTAGAGGGCATGCCTTACTCTGAGGTAGATCGTATGGTTAATAAGATACCCTATAATCCAGTTCATCCTCTATCTATATCTGAGTTGAAGGCTAATCATAGTGAACAGCTTGGCGATTTAGCTGAGTCTGAAATGCTTAATAAAGCTGAATCCATGGAAGGTGCTTTAAGGAATGTATCGACTCATGCAGCTGGCATAATTATTTCTTCAGAAAATTTATACGGAAATGTTCCTTTGTTTAAAAATGATGACTCTGAGATTATGGCTACTCAATATAACATGAAAGATTGTGAGAAAGCTGGATTGTTGAAGTTTGATTTTTTAGGTCTGGCTAACTTAACTATAATCGATGAAACTTTAAAGTTGATCAAAAAAAATCATAATATTGATATTGATCTAACTGAAATTCCATTTGATGATCAAGAAACATTTGAACTACTGGGAAAGGGTCTAACTTGTGGCGTCTTTCAAGTAGAAAGTGCGGCTATGGTGGACACCCTCGTAAAACTCCAGCCCACTAATTTAGAAGAAGTCATCGCTGTTTTGGCATTAAATAGACCTGGTCCTATGCAGTTTATAGACAGTTTTATAAAAAGAAAAAAAGGTGAGGAAGAGATTATTTATGACCATCCCTTATTAGAACCTATATTAAAAGAAACATACGGCATTATTGTTTATCAAGAGCAGATTATGAAAATAGCTCAAGTAATATCAGGTTATTCTCTTGGTGAAGCCGATCTTCTGAGAAGAGCAATAGGAAAAAAAATTAAAGCAGAATTATTGAGTCAAAAAGAAAATTTTGTAAAAGGTGCTGGCAACAAAAAAATTAAAACTTCTGATGCAACAAAACTTTTTTCACTCATAGAAAAATTTGCTGAATATGGCTTTAATAAAAGCCATGCTGCGGCTTACGCATTTATTACTTACTATACAGCATATTTAAAAGCTCACTATCCAAGAGAGTTTTATTGTGAATTATTGAATAATTCCATTAATAACACAGATAAAATCTTTGTTATTTTAAACGAAATTTCTTCCCAAAATATTGAAGTCATACCACCTGATATAAATTTATCTGACTCAAAATTTACAGTCATTGATGATAAGATTTTATATGGACTTTCCGCGTTGAAAGGAGTGGGAGAAGAATCAATGATCGAATTAGTTTCTAATAGAAAAGAAAAGGGTAATTATAAATCTCTTGTGGATTTTAATAAAAGACTGTCTCGATCAGTATTAAATAAAAGACAAATTGAAAAATTAATTTTATCTAATTCTTTTAAGTCAATTCATTCCGATATTTCAAAACTATTCTTCAATGTAGAATATATTATCCAGAAAAAAGATGAAAATTCTTTATTTATAGATGAGGATGATAGTCAGTTTTTTTTAAATAAAAAAATGAATAAGTTAGACTCTATTGATGCTGAATTTGAAAGTTATGGATTTTTATATTCTCAAAAAAAACAAACATCTTTACTTTCAAAATTAAATTTAAATTCATTCAAGGAAAAAATTGATAATAAATATGAAATATTTGATGATTTTTATTTTTATGTGATCAAGTCACAGTATAAAACTACGAAGAATGGAAAAAGGTATATTTTATTAAATGTAATAAATGAAAGTGGTTATTTTGATTTAAGACTATTTGATGACAAATTTGATATGAAATCTTTGCAGGCGAACTTCATTAAAACTAAAATTAAATCTTCGATAAAAAATGATTTTTATAATGTAAATATTGAGAAAATTGAAATATTGAAAGATGATGGTCTGATAAACCAAATATCCTATTTGTCTTTTCAAGATTTACTTGATTTTGATAGCAATGAGTCACTGAACGAAGTTAAAATTAATAAAATAGATAAAATTTTAACTATTTCCCTCAATTAACTCTTGAATTGGCTATAAATAGCTAATATAAATTCAAAAAAAACAGATTAATGTTTTTCCGGTGCCTTATATGGTTTTCCTTAGCATTAATCAAAGATTAACCGGAGGTTATTTATGAACTTAGAAATATCTTTAGAAGATTTACTAAAAAACGGTTCTCATTTTGGACATAATAAAAAACGTTGGAATCCAAAAATGGAAAAATTTATTTATGG
>JAXOVD010000018.1:0-17494 GCA_036937365.1 Alphaproteobacteria bacterium | reverse complement strand
TAACAAAGACACGCCCTGGGTTCATTTTGATACCTATGCTTGGTCATCAGGATCTAATTTAAATACCCAGGGAGCTGCTCTACAGGGATTAGATATTATAATTGAATATCTGAATAAATATTTTTCATGAAAAAAATCCTCTTGCTCTTAGTAATCATTTTATCAGGATGTGTAACCGATAGAAATTTTAACCAGTCCAATTTATGTGATATTTTTAAAACAAACCCTCAATGGAAATCCTATGCTGAAAAAACAAAGGACAAGTGGGGTGTTCCGGTTAGCTTACAGCTAAGTTTTATTAAACAAGAATCCTCTTTTAATAGAACTGCGCGACCACCCAGACAAAAAGTTTTAGGATTTATTCCTGGTCTTAGACCCTCTAGCGCCTATGGGTATAGCCAAGCACTTGACGGTACTTGGGAGGAATATAAGCAATCAACTGGTAACTATAATGCAGATAGAAAAAACTTTGCTGATGCCAGTGACTTTATAGGTTGGTATGTTGAAGGCTCTTATCGATTACTCAAAATTGAAAAAACTGATGTTTACAATCATTACTTAGCCTACCACGAAGGTAAAGGTGGTTTTCAAAAAAAATCTTACAATAAGAAAAAATGGTTATTAGGAGTAGCTGAAAAAGTAGAACGTCAGGCTAAAGAGTATTCTAATCAAATAAAAAAGTGTAATTTCCACAAGAATAGTGTGTTTTAATTGTTACAAAAATCAGATCTTATAAATTATTTTTATTCAAGTTTTAGAAGACCCGAAGCAAAAGGTATTGGAACTGAACATGAGAAATTTATTTTCCATTGTGCAAATAAAAAAAGAATAGAATTTGATGGTCCAACCAGTATTCAAGATCTCTTTCAATTTTTAATTGAAAAGGGTTGGCAAAAGGGTGAATACAATGCTTTCAACCAATTAATATCTTTATCAAAAAATGGAGCGAGCGTTACCTTAGAGCCGGGCTGCCAACTTGAACTTTCTGGTAAAATATTAAAAAACGTGCATCAAACTTGCACAGAGACCTATGAACATTTACGAGAATTACAAGAATATGCAGAACTTAATAATCTTTGCATTTTAGGATTGGGTTTTGACCCAATCTCTAAAAGAGATGATATAGAGTTTATTCCAAAAGATCGTTATCACATCATGCGAGAGTATATGCCTAAAGTAGGATCTAGAGGACTTGATATGATGACAAGAACCTGCACTGTTCAAGCAAACTTTGATTACTTTAATGAGAATGATCTCATTAAAAAATTTGTACTCGCTAATAGATTACAGCCAATAGTGATGGCAATATTTTGCAATTCCCCTTTTCGTGAAGGGTCATACAACTTAATAAAAAGTAATAGAATTTATACTTGGCAAGACACCGATAGCGAAAGGTGTGGAATAAAAGAAGAATTTTTAGATCAGTCTTTTAATATCGAAAAATATGTGGATTTTGTTTTAAAAGTTAAAAACTATTTTTTAAAGATTAATGGAAAATATGTGGATACCACAGCATATTCTTTCCATGATTTAATGTCTAAGACCTCAAAAGAGGAGAGTATTAGAGAGTATAATTTGACAATTAATGATTGGATAAATCACTTATCAACTATTTTTACTGAGGTTCGGCTTAAATCCTACCTTGAAGTTAGGGGTGCGGACGCTGGTAAATGGGAAATGATATGTGCCCTTCCTGCATTTTGGACAGGTATATTTTATGATGAGGAAAATTTAGATAAATTATGGAATTTAACAAATCAATGGAATAAAGAAGATATACTTCAGCTATATTATGACGTAGCAAAGAATGGTTTAAAATGTCATTTTAATAATCAGCCTTTGCATGAATTAGGCAAGATGATTTTAGATATTTCAAACAGTGGATTAAAAAGAAGAGGTTATCTTAACTCTGATGGTGAGGATGAAAGTATTCATCTCGAGAAACTAAAAAATATTATCGATCTTCAAAAAACACCCGCTGATGTTTTAATTGATGATTACAACCTTTCAAAAAACGTTATCAGTATTTTGGATCAACCTTATTACTAAAATAATGAAAAACTTTTTATTTCAAATGGATGATCCTAAAAAAATTAATATTAAAGAAGACTCAACTTACATGCTTATCAAAGAGTCTCTCTCCAGGGGTATTCGCTGTTTTTATAATTCTCCAAGTTGGGTTTACGCATCTATAAATAAGTCTAACAAAATAAGATCACTCAATTTGGAATTAGATTTAAATAAAAGTGGAAAACTAACATATAAGAGTAAAAATTTTAATGATACGGATCTTGAGAAATTCAATGCGATTTTTATTCGACAGGATCCCCCATTCAACATGGAGTATATCTCAAATACATATTTACTTAGTCAACTTAAAAAACCTATTTTAATTAACGATCCAAGCGAAGTTCGAAATTTTCCTGAAAAGCATATTATGATGAACTTCCCTGAACTAACCCCACCAACTTTAATATCCTCCAATATTGCAACCATTTTATCTTTCATTAAAAAGCACAAAGAAGTAATCCTTAAGCCAGCATACGGTAATGGAGGTATTGGAATTGAAAAAATTCATTATCATCAAAAAAATCTGCAGAATTTTTTAATAAAATACATTTCAAAATTTCTAAATAATCCCGTAATCATTCAAAAATTTCTAAAGAATTTTAATAAGGGTGATAAAAGAATTATTCTTGTTAATGGAGTTGTAAAAGGGGCAGTTTTAAGAGTTCCAAAAAAAAATAGTATAAAAGCAAACTTTCATGCTGGGGGTGTAGCGGTGAAAACTACCCTCACTTTAAGAGAAAAAAAAATATGTACCACGATTAAGAAATTTTTAATAAATAAAAAATTATCATTTGTTGGAATTGATGTCATAGATGGATACTTAACTGAAATCAATATTACGTCACCAACAGGGATTCAAGAAATAAACAGATTAAATAATGTTACAATCGAAAAAGATGTAATTGATTTTGTCGAAAAATCACTGCAATAAATTTTCGAAAAGTTTATTTATATTTTTTTGAATTAACTCCTCTAAAGGTTTTCTAATAGTTCCATCGGGTATTACTCTTTCGTACGTATAGAGGCCATTATCAAATTTAATAATAAAGTCATCCTGATCTAAAATATCAAAGAGAGTAATTTTGTAATTTGGATGGAAATATTCTATCTCTCCTTTAAGTTCTTGTTTATTTGATGAGGTAAAACTTAATTCTTTAATAACTAATTTTTTATGACTGGGATTAATTATATCTCCTTGTATAGAGATTTCATTATTAATAAAAGATCGAGAAAGTGTATTGATAAGTTGATTAATTTGCTCAAAATCCTCAATATCTTGAGAGAGTGATTGCATAAATAAAAGCAAAGCCATTTCTTCCTCTTTGACATTAATGTTTACTTGTCCATTAATTTTACCAGTAACGCCAATAATATTATTAATTTGAACTGGTTGAGATATATTTAGTTCTAAATCTATAAAGCCATTCAGTCTTGAACTTTCAAGAAAAAATTTCTCTAGATTTTCTAAATTCAAACTTTTTAAATTTATCATTCCTGAAAATTGTCCTTCAAATATTTTTCCTGATAAGGAGGAAATACTTTCGCCTTGAAAAATTTCAATATTTTCTAAAACATAACTATTCGTGACAAGATCGATTATTAAATTTCCCTTAATATTATCAATTATCAAAAGGTCAAGGTATTCCATATAATCTTCTTGGTCGCTGTATTGTAACAATTTTCTAAGATCACTTGAGTTTACTCGTTGTAAATTAAAATTTAGTAATGACTGTTGCATATTTGATAAGTTCATCTCACCACTTATTGACAGTTTTAAATTATCTTCTTGAAAAAGTTTTAGGGAATTGATGGTTAAATCTTCGTTGATAAGGGTTCCATCTAAATTTAGGTGAGAACTATCGAATTGATTTAGAATTTCTTTTATTTGGGCATTAGGAATGAGGTCATATTGATTAAAATTATTTACCTTTATTTGCAATCCTCGCTTTGAAAAATCCTCTAAGTTTATGTCCCCTAAAACACTAATAAAAGTTTCATCTTTTGATAAATTAAATTCTTTAATTTTTAAATCTCTCCCTTTTAGATTTGTGGAGAGGGAAATTTTATCAAAATCAATTAAATCTGATTTTAAATTTGGAAAAATAAATTGAAAAAAACTCGATATATCTTTTGATGATGTTGATCCTAAATTAAGGTCAAAATCAACTTCTGAAAAATCGATATAATTAAAACTTCCTGATAAATCGATTTTGCTCTCATCCTGAGTTACATAATTGAGATTGTTTATTTTGATATTTTCAGAATATTCTATATCAAAATTAGCAAGATTTCCTTTTGGTAAGTTTGTAATATCAACAAGATTAATATTTTGTAAAAATTGTGAGAAAATTTCTAGAGGAATATTTGACCCTTGAATTCTAAGATTAGAGTTAAAAATATTATCTAGGTTAATAAGACCTGAGAGATTTAATTGTGAGTTTTCATTAAAATTAAGAATTAAATTATTAATTGAAAAGTTATTCTCAGTATATTCTCCATCGATATCAATGGTGTCGAAGTTGATCTGTTTGAAAAACTTTTGATAATTTTGATCTAATAATAAAACTAATTCATTAGCGTCTAAGTTTTGAATTGAAAATTTAAATTTTTTAAGAACCTCATCTTCAATGAAAGCATCAAACTGAACTTCTGCTTCTTTATATGAAAAAATATTTGAAAATACCTCAGTTGATCTCTCACTGGATGTAATCTTGATTTCTAAATTCTCAACATCCCCTTCAAGTAGAACATCATTTTCAAGTGATTCAATATCTAGGTTTTCAATTGTAGCACTGGGAACATAAATTGAAATATTATCGCCATTAAGAATAGATCGAGAGAATTTAATATTTTTTGTATTAAAGGCAGAGGAAGCAAAATTGTTTTGAATAAAAAAAGTAGCATCTTTGATTTCAATTTGTGGTTTAGGAAGAAGTACAAGTGACTGTTCTCCGGATGATGATAGAGAGACATTATTATTTGTTTGTTCCATTACTAAGGTATTTGTAATGGTGTTAATAGGCAATTTAAAAAAACTTAGGGCTATTAGTATCAGAACTAAAAGAATGAATAGCAGTGATATAATTTTTATTTTTTTCATTTTTAAAATTTTTTATAAGTATAAATAGGTAAAATAAGATAAATAAGCAAATATTAGTCCTGAAGATAAAATTTTTCCAGCCATCTTTTTTGAAATCATCAGAAAAAATATTATGGAAACCAATAAGAATATCCATTTGTCAATAAACGTTAGAAGGTTGTAATAATTTATTTGACCATTCATGAAAATAGCGATGAGTGTAATCCCAAAAATATTTGCAATATTTGATCCCAAAATATTTCCCACCGCCAAATTGTTTTGTTTTTTTATAATGGCAATAATTGTAGCAACAACCTCAGGAAGTGATGTTCCAAACGCGACAACAGTTATGCCAACAGTAGTCTCTGCAACACCAAGTAATTCTGTTAAGTTTTGGGCGTAAGCAATAAAAAAGCGAGAACTGAAAAATAAAAAAATGAATGCAAAAACAATTTTAGAAATAATAAAAATTGTTGATTGGGAATTTTTTTCATGGGAAAAATTGTCTTCTTCGGATGGTTTTTTTAATTCAAAATAAAAAAATAAAATTAATAATAAAATAAATACTAAGCTAAATTTAGTTCCTAATGTGAAATCAAAGAAAATCAAAAAAAAGAAGAGTATGGAAAAACAAATAAAAAATATCGCCGTACTTTGATCTTGTTTTGCTACATTTAATGATTTTAGAGGGAAAACCATAATACCTCCAACGAGCAAAATATTCGCTATATTGCTTCCAACTAAATTTCCAGCCACAATTCCTTCTGCACCCATTTGAAGTGCCTGGAATGTTGCCGCAAATTCTGGGAGGGAAGTGCCAATAGCAATAATAAAAATACCCACAAATATTTCTCGAATATTGAAGATTTTTGAAACTAGAATGGAATTTTTGATTGCAAATTCACATGACCATATAAGAACAATTAGACTAACAACTAGGCCAAAAAAACTTTGTATCATTTTCTCATTCCCATTTGATCTTTTTTAATTTTTCTAATTTCATCACGAAACATAGCTGCCTTTTCAAAGTCTAAGTTCTCTGCTGCAGAAAGCATTTTTTTTTCAAGTTTTTGGATATGTTTTTCAAATTTACTTGGACTTAAATCTTCATCTTTAGATAAGCTCACAGTATAACTATCTTTTTCATAGATGCTCTCAATAATTTCACCAATATTTCTTTTGACAGATTGGGGTGTGATATTATGAAGTTTGTTGTAATCTTGTTGGCGAGATTTACGATAATTAGTTTCCTCTAAAGCCGCTTGAATACTTTTAGTCATAATATCTGCATATAAAACAACTTTTCCGTCAACATTCCTGGCTGCTCGACCAATTGTTTGAACTAAACTTGTCTTGGATCTCAAATAACCCTCCTTATCGGCATCAAGAATAGCCACTAGACCACATTCAGGAATATCTAAACCCTCTCTCAGCAAATTGATGCCAATAATAATATCTATCTCTCCCATGCGAAGGGAGCGAATGAGTTTTATGCGATCAATGGTTTCTACATCAGAGTGCATATATTCAACTTTAAAATTTTGCTCTTTTAAGTAGTTAGTCAAATCTTCGGCATTTCTTTTTGTCAATGTAGCAATGAGCACTCGATTATTTTGAGATAATGTTTTTTGAATTTCTCCTATAAGATCTTCTACTTGATTGACTGTTGTTCTTATTTCGCAATTAGGATCAATTAGTCCAGTCGGTCGAATAATTTGTTCGACATATTCATTATTAACTTCATTTAACTCCCAAGGACCTGGAGTAGCAGACAAAAAAATAGTATGAGGCCTCATCATATCCCATTCTTCAAATTTTAGAGGTCTATTATCTAGACATGAAGGCAATCTAAATCCATATTCAGAGAGAGTACTTTTTCTTGACCGGTCTCCTTTATACATCCCATTTATTTGAGGTACTGTTACATGAGACTCATCAATTATAAGCAAAGAATTTTCTGGAATGAATTCATATAAAGTGGGTGGCGCATCTCCTGCTGACCGTCCGCTCAAATATCTAGAATAATTCTCAATTCCCGAACACGTTCCTGTTGCTTGAATCATTTCTAAATCAAAGTTTGTCCTCTCTTTTAGGCGCTGATGTTCTAATAATTTATTTTCTCTTGTAAATTCCTCTAATCGAGATTTAAGATCTTTTTTGATTTCTTTAATGGCAGTTTCTAATCTTGGTTTTGGAGTAATGTAATGACTATTAGCAAATATTTTTACTTTTTCAAAATCTTGAAGAAATTCCCCTGTTAAAGGATCAAACTCCTTAATTTCTTCAACCTCATCACCAAAAAAACTCACTCTCCAAGCTATATCTTCCAAGTGAGCAGGGAATATATCAACTCGGTCACCAGTTACTCGAAACATTCCTCTTCGAAAATCAATATTATTTCTTTTATATTGAAGATCTACGAGCTCACGAAGAAATTCCATCAAATTCAAATTTTGTCCTTTTTCTATTTCGAGAGTCATTTTGGAATAGGAGTCAACGGCTCCAATACCATAGATACATGAAACACTTGCTACGATAATTACATCCTCACGTTCCACGAGCGATCGTGTTGCTGAGTGTCGAAATCGATCAATTTGTTCATTAATAGAAGACTCTTTTTCAATAAACGTATCTGATCGAGGCACATAGGCTTCTGGTTGATAGTAGTCATAGTAGCTTACAAAATATTCAACAGCATTTTCTGGAAATAAAATTTTTAATTCCTCGTAAAGCTGTGCCGCAAGAGTTTTATTGGGGGCCATAATCAAAGTTGGTCGATTATATTTTTCAATTACATTGGCAATAGTAAATGTTTTCCCTGAGCCTGTTACTCCCAATAAAACCTGACTACGTTTATTAGCTTTGAGACCCTTGAATAATTCTTCAATTGCTTGCGGTTGGTCCCCCTTGGGTTGATTTTCACTGACTATTTTAAAAGGCATACTTGTAGTTTTTTTTAAATAAGTTTATAGATATCTAAATTAAAAAAAAATGATTTCAAATAGAGTTAACAGCATTAAGCCATCTTTAACAATAGCCACAAATATTAAAGCTCAGGAACTCAAGCGCGCAGGAAGAGATATTATTGTCTTGGCCGCTGGAGAGCCAGATTTTGACACACCTGATCATATAAAAAACGCTGCTATTAAAGCTATTAATGAGGGTTTTACAAAATATGTCCCAGGAAAGGGAACTCCTGATTTACAGGCTGCAATTCAAAAAAAATTTAAAGAAGATAATAATTTAGATTATGACCTTGCCAACATCACGGTAGGAGTTGGTGGTAAACACATTATTTATAATGCATTTTCTGCAACAATTAATTCAGGGGATGAAGTAATTATTCCGGCTCCTTACTGGGTAAGCTATCCTGATATTGTTGTTTTAAATGATGGAACTCCGATCGTAGTTGAGTGTGGAGAAAGTTCGGGTTTTAAACTGCAACCCGAAGACTTGGAAAAAAATATATCATCAAAAACCAAATGGCTTATGTTGAATAGTCCAAGCAATCCAACCGGCTCAATGTACTCAAAGGAGGAGCTAATAGCTCTAGGGGAAGTATTGAAAAAATACGAACATGTCTACGTTTTATCAGACGATATTTATGAAAAAATTGTCTACGATGGAAATGCTTTTCATACCATAGCGGAAGTTTGTCCATTTCTTTACGATCGTACTTTAACCATGAATGGTTTATCAAAGTCTTACTGTATGACAGGTTGGAGAGTGGGTTATGCGGCAGGACCAACAAATATCATCAATGCAATGAATAAAGTTCAATCTCAAAATGTATCTTCTACGGCATCCATCTCAATGGCAGCTTCTGTTGAGGCGCTCAATGGAGATCAAAGCTTTATTTCTTCCAATAATGAATCTTTTCTAAGAAGAAGAGACCTAGTTGTGAAACACTTGAATGAAACACCGGGTTTATCATGTCGAGTACCTGAGGGTGCTTTTTATGTTTTTGCCTCTTGCAAAGGAGTCTTAGGCAAAAAAACTGAGTCTGGAAAAATTATTGAAACCGATGGTGATTTCATGGATTATTTACTTGAAGAAGTTGGTGTTGCAGGAGTGCAGGGCTCTGCATTCGGGCTTGATGGTTTTTTCAGGATTTCTTATGCAACTTCGGACTCAATTTTAGAAGATGCATGCCAGCGTATTAAGCTAGCTTGTTCAAAATTAAGTTAATTTATTATCTGCAATTATTTTAGCGATACGAAGCGTGTTTGTTGTTCCAACTTTTCCAAAAGGAACACCAGCCGTGATGATAATTTTTTCACCATTCTTTAAAATTTTATGAGATTTAGCTACCCTACAAGCCCTATCAACCATTTCAGTGGAGGAGGAGATTTCATCTACGACATCCATGAAGGTTCCCCAAGTTAAAACATTTTGACGAGCTACTTTTGGGTTTGTCGTTAAACCTATTAAAGTAACATTAGGTCTCATTCGAGCAACTCGAAGGATGGATCTCCCGGATTGAGAGAAAGTAGCAATACAATTACAACCCGCAATACTTGCCACTTCCAGCGCTGCTGTGGCTATAGCTTCAGTGGAAGTTTTAACATGATCAAGATTATAGTTTTGTATACTATTTAAATACTTAGTATCACTTTCAACTCTTTTGATAATTTTATCCATCATTTCAACAGCTTCTCTAGGATAATTTCCAGCTGCAGACTCCGCTGATAACATAACGGCATCAACTCCTTGGAACACGGCTGTAGCAACGTCTGATGCTTCGGCGCGAGTAGGGGTTGGAGAGTCAATCATGCTCTCTAACATTTGAGTTGCCACAATACAAGGACGACCAAATTTTCGACAAGCAGCCACCATAGTTCTTTGATGGATTGGGACATCTTCAGGATTAGTCTCAACACCCAGATCGCCTCTGGCTACCATTATTCCATCACAGTTTTCGGTAATTGACTCAATTTCATCCATTGCAGATGGTTTTTCTACTTTTACCATTACTTTAAATTTAGAAGGGATTAATTTTTTTGCAGTAAGTAAATCTTTGGTGGTTTGAATAAAAGAAAGAGCAATCCAATCAACATCTAATTTGATGGCAAGTTCAAGATCTTTTTTGTCTTTGGGGGTGATGATTTTTAAATCAAGTTTCGTATCAGGAATATTTAACCCCTTGTTGTTTGAAATTTCCCCACCATCAGTAACTATACATTTAATTGCAGTAGGTGATTTAGATTTTACTTTCAAACGTACCTTCCCATCATTAATGAGAAGACGTTGACCTACTGAAATAGATTTAAAAATTTCTTTATGGGATAAATAAACTCTTTTGTTGTCTCCTTCTTTTGTATTTTGATCAAAGGTAAACTCTTGATTTTTTTTTAATTGTTCTTTGATGTTTGAAAATTTACCAACGCGAAATTTTGGACCTTGAAGGTCGCCCAAAATACAAATGAAACGATTATACTTTTTTTCTAATTTTCGAACTATTTTAACTTTATTAATATGATCCTCATGAGATCCATGACTGAAGTTTAAACGAAAGACATCAACCCCAGCTAAGAATAGCTGTTCAATTGTTTTCTCAGTTTCACAAGCTGGGCCAAGCGTAGCGACAATTTTTGCTCGTCTATTTCTTAATTTTAACTGATTCATTTCGATAAAAAATTAATAACATGATATTAGTAAAATACTATGAGTAAAATAAGCAAAGAAAATGAAGTTTTGATTAAGGCAAAAGTTCTTGATCATTTAATTGAGCATTTACAAAAAAGAACCGATGTTCAAAACATCGATTTGATGAACCTCAGTGGATTTTGTAGGAATTGTCTCTCTAAGTGGTACGGAAAGTACTCTTCTGAACTTGGCTATGATCTAGATTATGAAGAAACTAGAAAGATTATATACGGAATGCCATATTCAGACTGGAAAAACAAATATCAAAAAGAGGCTACGACAGAGCAGTTACAAAAATTTAAAGGTTAAAAATACTATCAATTATGAGTGAAAAATTACCAAACTGGAATTTAGAGGATTTTTACCTCAATCTTAAGGATGACCAAATTAATGTTGATTTGGATATTTTTAAAAAATTTTCTGAGTCTTTTAATGAAAAGTATAAAGGACAAATTGAGAAATATTCAGATAGTTTTGAATCTATAATTGAAGAATATGAAAATGGTAATGAGACAGGTGATAAATTAGGTAATTATGCTTTTTTGATTTACGCAACAAACATGAATGACGAGGAGATCGTTCAGTTTTATCAAGGAATTAATGAAAAACTAACTGAAATTTCTTCCCAGTTAATCTTTTTCACCAATGAAATAAATTCGCTGCCTGAAGAAAAGTTTCAAAGATTAATTCTTGGTTCCGGAAAATATAAAAATTGGCTCATCAATATTCGAAGATTTAAAGATCATCAACTGGATGAAAAAAGTGAACAAATTTTTCTAGATAAAAGTCTTACTGCCAACTCATCCTGGGTGAGATTTTTTGAAGAACAAATAAATGATTTAAAATTTGATATTCAAAATAAGCAACTAAATAGCTCTGATGCTTTAAATTTATTATCAGACCATAATGCTGAAACAAGAAAAGAGGCGGCAGGAAGCATTGAGCGAGTTTTTAAAAACAATTCTAAAATTTTTACCTTTATTACCAATACTCTTGCAAAAGATAAAATAACTAATGACAAATGGAGAAATTATAAATCTCCTGTTGAGTCTCGTAATTTAGCAAATAACGTAGAGGATGAGGTGGTCGAGGCACTTAGCCAAAGTGTTATCTCAAATTACAAAAACATCTCTCATCGCTACTATGAAATTAAATCTAAACTATTTAATCAATCCAAACTTAATTATTGGGATAGAAATGCCCCATATCCAAACTCTCCTAATGTGAAAATTAAATGGGAGGAAGCCAAAGATATAGTCCTGAGATCTTATGGTAATTTTGATCAAAGCTTCAAAGACATCGTACTGTTATTTTTTCAAAATAATTGGATTGATGCAGAGTTAAAATCTGGTAAATCGCCAGGCGCTTTTGCTGCATCCACAATTCCCTCTATCCATCCCTATATTTTAACGAATTTTCATGGCAAAACTCGTGATGTCATGACATTGGCTCATGAACTTGGACATGGATGCCATCAGTATCTATCTTCAAAACAAGGTTTGTTATTATCTAGTACCCCGCTAACTTTAGCAGAGACAGCAAGTGTTTTTGGCGAAATGATGACTTTTCGAACTCTCTTAGCAGAGAGCAATCCGGAGACAAAGAAATATTTATTGGCCTCCAAAATTGAAGATATGATTAATACGGTTATCAGACAAATTTCTTTTTTTGAGTTTGAAAAATTACTGCACAACGAAAGAAAAAAAGGAGAATTGTCATCGGATCAAATCTGTGATTTTTGGATGAAAACACAATCTGAAAGTCTTGGTCCTCATATTGAGTTAACGGATGGGTATAAATATTTTTGGACATACATCCCTCATTTTATCCATACTCCTTTTTATGTTTATGCCTATGCTTTTGGGGACTGTCTCGTCAATGTGTTAATTCAACTTTATGACGAAGGAATGCCTGACTTTAAAAATAACTACATAGATTTACTTAAGAGTGGGGGTTCAAAACATTATAGTGAGGTACTAAAACCATTTAACGTTGATCTAAAAAATAAGGATAGTTGGCAAAAAGGTTTATCGATGATTTCGAGTTTAATTGATGAATTTGAAAAAGCTATTTAGCAAATCTCTCAATGAAAGAAGATAATAATTTTGTATCTCGGGTAAAGCGCTACTCTAAAGTCACAACCTCGCTCACATCTTTAGCTACACAATTTGCTGGTAAAAAATATTTAAATTTTGATTTAAGTGATCAAAAGTATGCTGCACAAATAACAGAAATATTGGGAAATCTTAAGGGCCCTTTGATGAAAGTGGCTCAATTAAGTGCCACAATCCCCGATCTGCTTCCGGAGGAGTACGCTCGCAAATTAGCGGAATTACAATCCAATGCCCCGCCTATGTCATGGGTATTTGTCAAAAGAAGAATGAAAGCAGAACTAGGAGAGAATTGGGAAGACCAGTTTTTAAATTTTGATAAAGAAGCTAGTTTTGCAGCCTCGCTTGGCCAAGTCCATAAGGCTACCCTTCCTAACAAAGACAATGTTGCATGCAAACTGCAATATCCCGATATGGCTTCTGCAGTCGAAGCTGATCTTGGTCAATTAAAAATTATTTTTAAAATTTACTCTAGCTACAATAAATCAATTCAAATAAGAGAAATTTACAAAGAAATCGAAGCAAGGCTTAAGGAAGAGTTGGATTATCGATTAGAACATAAACATCTAAAAGTTTTCAAAATTATTCATCAAGAAAATGATTACATCAAAATTCCAAAAGTATATGAAAAAATTTCAACTAATAGATTACTTGTGATGCAATATCTTGAAGGAAAAAAATTAATCGAATATAAAAATGCACCTCAAAAAATCAGAAATGAACTAGCCAAAAAACTATTTATGGCCTGGTATTATCCTTTTTATAAATATGGAATAATTCATGGAGATCCACACTTAGGCAATTACTCTGTCGATAAAAAAAATAACATTAACCTATTTGACTATGGTTGCGTTAGAATCTTTCCAGCTACCTTTGTGAAAGGGGTAATAGATTTATATTTTGCACTTAAAGAAAATGATAATTCCAAAATAAAAAAAGCCTATGAGGCTTGGGGCTTTAAAGACATCGATGATAAATTAATGGCTGTTTTAAATAAGTGGGCTTTGTTTCTCTATGATCCTATTCTTAAAAATGAAGTCAGAAGAATTCAGGACTCGGATAGTGGCATTTATGGTGCAAAGATAGCTGGGGAAGTGCATCGAGAACTTAAGAAGTACGGAGGAGTTAAGCCGCCAAGAGAGTTTGTTTTTATGGATAGGGCCGCTGTGGGATTGGGGTCTATATTTATTCATCTAAAAGCAGAAATAAACTGGTATAAGTTATTTCACGCTCTAATTAAGGATTTTTCTGTAAAAACTATTGATAATAATCAAAAAAAAGTTCTTAAATCTGCTGGAATTTAATCTTAATTTCATTTAGTTTCGTTAAAAAACTCATAAAAATAATTAAAATTAGGAATTTAATCTGGTATACAATATACCACCAAAAGGAACTCAATTATGATAATCGGAACAATTAAAGAAAAAAAGAAATTTGAGAACAGGGTAGCTATTAGCCCTGATGAAGCAAAAAATTATATTAAAGCTGGACATCAAGTCCTCATAGAAAAGGGTGCTGGTTTATTATCAGGGTTTGCTGATAAAAGTTATAAAGAAGCGGGCGCCTCAATTTCCACTTCAAAAGAAATATTAAAAACTTCTGATATCATTGCAAAAATTAATTGCCCCTCCTCCGATGAGGCGAAACAGCTTAAAAATAGTTCAATGGTCATTTCTCAACTTAATGTTCAAAATGAAACCGACACCATAAAAATTTTTAATTCAAAAAAAATCTCTGCTTTTTCTCTTGAAAGAGTGCCAAGGATAACAAGAGCTCAAGATATGGACATTCTCTCTTCTCAAGCTAACTTGGCAGGATATCATGCAGTAATCGATGCAGCCCAAGAGTTCAATCGAGTTCTTCCTTTGTTTATGACTGCCGCAGGTAAAGTCACCCCTGCTAATGTTTTGGTCATAGGTGCGGGAGTAGCTGGTTTACAGGCAATCGCAACCGCAAAAAGATTAGGTGCAATTGTCTATGCTACAGATGTTCGTATTGCATCTAAAGAACAAGTAGAAAGTTTAGGTGGTAAGTTTGTAATGGTTGAGGATGAGGAATCCAAAAATGCTGAGACAAAAGGTGGTTATGCAAAAGAAATGAGCGCCGAATATCAAAAAAAACAAGAAGCTCTCTTAGCCGAAACTCTCAAAGAAATGGATATAGTCATTTGTACTGCCCAAATCCCTGGAAGAAAAGCACCTTTAATACTTAAAAAAGAAATGCTCGATAATATGAAACAAGGATCTGTAATTGTTGATTTAGCAGTAGAGTCTGGTGGAAATTGTGAATATAGCCAACTTGGAAAAGTTGTTTCCAAAAATGGATTAAAAATTGTTGGACATGCAAATGTGCCTGGCAGAGTGGCGAATAATGCCTCAAGTTTATTTTCTAAAAATATTTCTAACTTTTTAAAACTCATGAATTTTGAGGATAAAAAGAAATCAGTTATTAACAAAAATGATGAAATTATCAAAGCTACTTTGGTTTGCTCAGCAGGAAAAAATTTAATTAAGTAAAGGAGATACTATGTCAGAAATTTCAACACAATTAGAGTTACTTTCTTTTAAAGCTCAAAATCTAGCTAATCAAGCTAATGAGCTTGCAAATACAGTCTTAGAACCGTCCGGGGGTCATAGCGATTTTCTTATTTTTGGTATTACCGTATTAGTTCTTGCATGTTTTGTCGGTTATTATGTTGTTTGGTCTGTGACACCGGCTTTGCATAGCCCTTTGATGGGTGTAACGAATGCCATCTCATCAGTGATTATAGTAGGTGCGTTACTGGCGGCAGGGCCAATTGATGGAACTATCTCAAAGTATTTTGGACTTGTTGCTGTGGGTCTCGCGGCAGTAAATATTTTTGGTGGCTTTGTTGTAACAAACAGAATGTTATCAATGTTTAAGAAGAAGAGTTAAAGGAAAATCACATGTCAAATTTATCATCGATCGCTTATCTAATTTCATCAATTTTATTTATCCTTTCTCTTAGAGGATTATCTCACCCCACAACAGCTAGAAGAGGAAATTTTTATGGTATTCTGGGAATGGCCATTGCTATTATTACGACCGTTTCCAATCCTGGTGTCTTAAGTTACAAAGAAATTGCTATTGCTTTTATCATTGGTGGCTTGATTGGAAGTGTTATTGCCATCAGAATTCAAATGACCGCGCTCCCTCAGTTGGTTGCCGCTTTTCATAGTTTAGTTGGATTAGCTGCAGTTTTTGTGGCTGCCTCGGCATATTATAATCCTATTGCTTTTAATATTGGATCCCCAGGAAACATTCCTCTTGGTAGTTTGATCGAAATGGCTATCGGAACTGCTATTGGTGCTGTTACTTTTACCGGATCAATTATCGCCTTTGGTAAACTTCAAGGTTTTGTCTCAGGCAACCCATTAGTTTTTAAGGGACAGCATTTTCTAAATCTTATTTTAGGATTAGGAATTATTGCATTGATTGCAAAATTTTGTATTGATCAAAATCCAGAATATTTCTGGATGATTGTTGCGGCTTCTTTTTTAATTGGTGTTCTGTTGATTGTTCCAATTGGTGGCGCAGACATGCCGGTTATTGTTTCTATGCTTAACTCCTATTCAGGTTGGGCTGCTGCCGGTATTGGCTTTACTCTTTCTAATAACCTTCTAATTATTACAGGTGCTCTAGTGGGATCTTCAGGAGCGATCTTGAGTTACATTATGTGTAAAGGAATGAACAGATCATTCTTAAATGTTTTATTAGGCGGATTTGGTGGTGAACAAGCAGCCAGTGCAACTGGAGTCAAAGACGACCGTATTGCAAAACAAGGTAATGCAGCTGATGCAGCATTCATGATGAAGAATAGTAAAACGATTATCATTGTCCCTGGTTATGGAATGGCCGTAGCGCAAGCACAACATGCCTTAAGAGAAATGGGCGACCTACTGAAAGCGGCAGGGGCACAAGTACGTTATGCTATTCACCCAGTTGCAGGAAGAATGCCGGGTCACATGAACGTTTTATTGGCTGAAGCTAATGTACCTTATGATGAAGTTTTAGAATTAGATGAAATTAATCGAGATTTTTCTGAAACTGATGTTGCATTTGTAATCGGAGCGAACGACGTTACTAATCCAGCTGCGAAGACAGATAAAACAAGTGCAATTTATGGAATGCCTATTCTTGATGTTGAAAATGCGGGTCAGGTATTCTTTGTGAAAAGGGGTATGGCTAGCGGTTATGCAGGAGTGCAAAACGAGTTATTCTTCCGTGACAACACATTAATGTTGTTCGGAGATGCGAAAAAAGTTTGTGAAGATATTATAAAAGGATTAGAAAACTAATCGAATTTTTTCTTACGCATAAGCTTTTTGAATCGTTTGATAGATTCTTCTTTTTCGCGAAGCTTTCTCTCAGAAGGTTTTTCATAGTGTTTTCTAAGCTTTAACTCTTTGAAAATACCTTCTCTTAAAAGCTTTTTTTTAAGAACGCGAATAGCTGCTTCAACGTTATTATCTCTAACTTGTACTTCTATAGTCAATCTAGTAACCTCATAAAGGCGTAAGTTATATATAATTATGAAGTCAAAGCAAGAAAAATTAGCTAATTTATT
>JAXOVD010000017.1:0-18801 GCA_036937365.1 Alphaproteobacteria bacterium | reverse complement strand
AAGATATAAGATCTGTTTAACATTTAGAAAAAGTTAAATTACTCTTTTTTTAGAGAAACACACTTCAAATCATAAGACCATTTTTTATTATAGGCCTTATAATTAATTGAAAAATTCATTTCTAAAATTGAATCAATAATCATGGAAGAAATATAATCCTCGGTTTCATAAGTAAGATTTAATTTTTCATCATTTGAAGTTTGCAATTTATATATTTTTTCATCAAAACTACTATACACTTGAACTTCACTTTCATTTTCTAAAATATCTAATTGTGTGCCTGAAACCTTTTGTTTACAATCAAAATACTTTAAGGCATTAATTGATTTATCACAGATACAGGCAAGAGAAAATTTATCTAAAATTTCTGCATAAAGTAGATTAGGAATTAAAAAAATAATGATGGAAAAAAGTTTCATTTTATTTATTTTTATACATCATGATCAATAAACAGTTAATAACTATAATCATTTTTTGTGGAATTGGTTTTGCTGTTATGAGACTTATTCTCGAGTCTTTTTTTCCTAACGGTCTTTAATTTTGAATGAAAATAATAAGAAAATAATTTGGAAGAAAATTCAATCAACTGGTGATTTACTTCAACCTCTTTTAAAGCCCTCCCCTTTTCACCCCAAGGGAAGAAATGCCTATGCCCATATCGCTCTGTGCATTAAAGAAAAGTTTGGTCAAAGTTACAAAGAAATCTCTGATAAAAAATATGAAGAGGTTATCCAATTTATTGACTATCTATTAGCTCATCCTGATTGATCAAACTGCTTGATTTTTTAAAAATTAAGATTATCTGTTAGCTAAATAAAATGCCTAGAACCAAAAGTCTTGCAGCGCTCATCCAACAATACGGAGATGATCGTGGATACAAACCAAATCCTGCTAAAATTCCTATGGTTTATAAAATTCTGAATCGACAATTATTTAAAAACCAATTAAAGAAAATGCCAAGAATTATGGTTAGAAGAATGCATGGAGCTCTGGGTTTATTTGAATTTAATCCCTATGCACTGAAATATTGTCATCAAATTACTCTTCATAATAAGTATAAAAACTTTCGAGAATTTGCAGAAATTCTAGGACATGAAATGATTCATTATTATCAAAAACTCATTTTAAAACAAAATTCAGCAAAGCATAATAAGGAGTTTTATAGCTTCAAAAAAAAATTTAATAAACTCGGCTTAGAATTAAAAAGAGTCTATAGATAATTTTTATTCAAACTTAAATTTTCTTTTTAAAAGTTTTTCAATTTCGATATTTGGATTTTTACCTTTTAAAATATTTAAAATGGTTTTTAGAATTGGTAGCTGATTGAGATTCATATTTTCATTTTTATTAATGACAAAAATACTATTAAAACCTTCGATCGTTATTTTTTGATTAAGTGATTTTTGCGAATTATTCTTAATAAATTGATAGCCAAAAGAGTAATTACGAGATCTTTTGGAGTTGCTAGTTAAAAATATATCTCCTATTCCTCCTAGAGAAAATAATTGATCTTGATTTAATTTTTTAAAATGAAGAGTTGATTTAATTTCAAACAAGCATCTTGTTAAGTATGAAGCTTTAGCATTTTCTCCTAAATTTAATGCATCAATGATTCCCGCCCCAATTGCATAAATATTTTTCAAAATACCTAAATATTCGAGAGTTTTAATGTTCTTGGAATAATAAAGCCTAATGTTTGTATTTTGAAAAAGTTTCCCAATCATTTCATGATTTTTTTTACCTGCCAAACTCAATGCGGTAGGCATATTTAATATAACCTCATCTGCAAAACTAGGACCGGATAAAATAAATAGATTTTTAATTTTAAATTTTTCTTTAGCTAATTTGGAAATCAATTCTCCCTTTTCTCCTAAGCCCTTAGAACAAATGATAAAATTTTGGATTTTACCATTTATTAAATAATCCAATGCAAAATTCTCAAAAGCTTTAGCTGGCAACACATAAAAAATATCACTGTAAAATTTGGGATCTATTTTTCCTGAAAAAGATTTTATGTTTTTATTTAAAGTAATGTTTTTAAAATAATTTTTATTGATATTGATTTTATTTATATGTTCGGCGATATTTTGACTTCTAGTCCACAGAAAAACATTTTTATTATTTTGAGCTAAGGTGTTAGCCAAAGCTGTACCCCAAGATCCTGCACCAATAATTAATATTTTTTTCATATATGCTTTAATCATAGGTATTTTGATAAAAGTCAAACTTTTTTTATCCAATTTATCAAAAGACCCAAAATTCATTGCAAATAAATATTCAATTTTTTTATTTATTCAATATAAGGCTGATACAGCAGTATGCACTCGTGTGGTAAATTAACTGTTTGAATTCAATTTCAGTTTGATATTAATAATTTGTGCGCATTAATATTGAAATTGGTGATATAGAAGCATTTATTGAATTAACCGAAACTAATTCCTTTGCAAAGGCTGCAATCAATTTAAATTTATCTCAACCTGCCCTCTCTAGAAGAATACAAAAACTAGAACATGAATTAGGAACAAAACTATTTGATCGAACAACAAGAAAAGTTCAATTATCTTATTCGGGAAGAAATTTTTATGAAAGAGCCAGAAGCATCATTGATGCAATCAAAACTGCCACTAAGACACTTAATGAAAATTATAGCTTTCCATCAATTATAAAAATTGGTGCGGTTAATTCTGCTCTGAGTAATATTGTTTATCCGGCATTAAAATTATTTAAAGAAATGGAACCTCGTTGCAAAGTTCAAATCATAGAACGTTCATCTAACTATGTAGTTGATAGTGTTTTAGGAGGCGAGTGTGATTTTGGAATTAATTTTACAGGCATTCAAGAACCCGGCATAAACTTTGAAAATTTATTTATTGAAGATTATGTCGTGGTTTTTCCTAAGGGTGATGATTTAGAAAAAAAAAGGAAAATTAAATTATCAGATATTAAAAACCGAGACTTTATTTCTGTTTGGAAAGGTTCGGGTAGTCGAATTTATTTTGAAAATGCTCTAGCCTTACAAAAAGAAGATTTGGACTGGACCTATGAGGTCAGACATATACCTTCAGCTTTAAATATGGTCGAACAAGGATTAGGGATTACTTTAGCTCCAAAATTAGCAGTTTCTAAAGATCATAAGTTATTATCTTATCGTCCCTTAATTGATCCCACAGTGACCAGAACTATGGGGCTAATAAAAAGATCTGGAAGAGAGTTAAGTTATGATGCTCAAAAATTATATGACTTGCTAAAAGAAAAATTTAAGCGTTAATTGATTAAAATTATGCATAAAAAATATTATTAAATAAATGATAAGAGTTGTTCATGAATTTTGCTGATAGTTTCCAAACTCTAGACTCGCTAAAAGTAGGCGAAAAAAACTTTGTTTTTTATAATATCTCTAAGCTACATGATAAATATCCAGCTATTCAAAAACTACCGAAATCAAAAAAAATTCTTATAGAAAACTTACTACGCCTAGAAGATGGCAAAGATGTTAATCAGAGTTTGATAGAAAAAGTTTTACAAAATCCTGAAAAAAAACATGAAATATTTTTTCTTCCTGCCCGTGTACTCATGCAAGATTTTACGGGTGTGCCTGCTGTAGCTGATCTTGCTGCAATGCGAGACGCAGTTGCTCTTAAAAAAAAAGATCCAGCAAAAGTTAATCCCTTGTCTCAAGTCGATCTTGTAATTGATCACTCTGTGATGGTTGATTATTTTGCAACCCCACAAGCATTTCAAAAAAATGTAGATATGGAATTTGGAAGAAATCAAGAACGATATGAATTTTTAAAATGGGGTCAACAAGCTTTTGAAAATTTTCGAGTTATTCCCCCAGGAACCGGAATTTGTCATCAGGTTAATTTAGAATATTTGGCTAAAGTTGTTTGGAACAAATCTATTAATGGAAGTGAATACTTATATCCTGATACCCTAGTTGGAACTGATAGTCATACAACGATGGTCAATGCCCTAGGAGTTTTAGGCTGGGGAGTAGGAGGAATTGAGGCAGAAGCAGCCATGCTTGGTCAATCAGTTTCAATGTTACTTCCGGAGGTTGTAGGTTTTAAAATTGATGGTTGCCTTCAAGAGGGGGTTACTGCGACTGACTTAGTCTTAACTGTTGTGGAAATGCTAAGAGCAAAAGGAGTTGTTGGTAAATTTGTCGAATTCTATGGTGAAGGTATCAAAAACCTATCTTTAGCAGATCGGGCCACGATCGCCAACATGGCCCCTGAGTACGGTGCAACTTGTGGATTTTTCTCTACTGATGAAGAAACAATTAAATATCTCAATTTGACAGCTAGAGATAAAGAGTTAGTAGAAATTGTTGAAAAATATAACAAAATTCAAGGTCTTTGGATGGACAATCAAAGTGAATATAATGATAATCTTGAATTAAATCTTGAAACTGTTCAAGCATCTCTCGCAGGGCCAAAGAGACCTCAAGATAGAATTAATTTAAACGGCGTATCAGCAAATTTTCAAAAGCTGCTACAAGACGAACCCAAAAAATCAAAAGTAAAAAACCATAATTATCAACTAACAGATGGTGATGTTGTTATTGCAGCAATTACGTCCTGCACTAATACATCGAACCCCAATGTACTTGTGGCAGCGGGACTAGTTGCAAAAAAAGCAAGCGAACTTGGCATGCAAGTCAAGCCATGGGTAAAAACATCTCTTGCTCCAGGCTCTAAAGTAGTCACGGACTATCTTAATAAATCAGACTTAACCAAACATTTAGATGCAATGGGATTTCATTTAGTGGGTTATGGTTGTACTACCTGTATTGGAAATTCAGGACCTCTTCATCCTGATATTGCAGAAGCAATTAATGAAAATAACTTAACAGTTGCATCCGTTCTTTCTGGTAATAGAAATTTTGAGGGTCGCGTTAATCCTCATGTGAAAGCTAATTACCTTGCCTCACCCCCACTTGTAGTAGCCTATGCTTTGGCAGGTACTGTCAATATCGATTTATCAAAGGATGCCTTAGGTGTCAGTAGTGAGGGTAAAGAAATATTCTTAAAAGATATTTGGCCAACTAATGAAGAAATTAATTCGATTGTCAGTCAGCATGTATCAGCTGAAATGTTTTCTCATCAATATAGCAATGCGCTTCAAGGGCCAAAAGAATGGCAAAATATTCAAACCTCGGAAGGGGATTTATACCAATGGAAAGAAGAGTCTACCTATGTTCAAAAACCGCCTTTCTTTGATTCTATCTCTGAAGATGAAAAAGAAATTCAAAATATTGACAATGCTAGACCTCTTCTCTTATTGGGAAATAGTGTAACCACTGATCATATTTCTCCAGCTGGGGCCATTAAACAAGATAGTCCTGCAGGTGATTATTTTATGGAAAGACAGATTTTACAAAAAGACTTTAACTCCTATGGGGCTAGAAGAGGAAACCATGAAGTGATGGTTAGAGGTACATTTGCCAATATCAGAATTAAAAATGAACTTCTTTCTGATGTAGAGGGCGGGTATTCCATACTGGAGCCAGAAAAAAAGCAAATGAGTGTCTACGAAGTGGCCATGGAATATCAAAAAAGAGATGAAAACATTGTTGTTTTTGCTGGCCAAGAATATGGTACCGGCTCTTCAAGAGACTGGGCGGCCAAAGGAACGAAGTTGCTAGGTATAAAAGCTGTGATCGCAGAGAGTTTTGAGAGAATACATCGATCAAACTTAATTGGGATGGGCGTCCTTCCAATCCAACTTGACAACACAAAAATTCAAGAACTTGGGATTAAATCCTCTGATCTGGTTGATATTAAATTACATTCGGAAATTAAACCCCTCGAAAAAATATCTGTAATTTTAAAACAGGGCAATGCTACTAAAGAATTACAGTGTACGTTGAGAATAGATACGATTAACGAATTACAATATTATAAGTCTGATGGTATTTTGAATTTCGTACTAAATAATATTTTAAAAAATTAATCGACCTTCGGGTCTTCTAAAATTTCTTTTAGTCTCACTAAGAAAGTGACAGCTTGCTTACCATCAATTAGTCGATGATCATAACTAAGTGCAGTATACATCATAGGTCGTATCACAACCTTATTTTTGACAGCAATGGGTCGCTCGATAATAGAATGCATTCCAAGGATTGCACTTTGAGGAGGATTGATAATTGGAGTACTCATCATAGATCCATAGACGCCGCCGTTA
The DNA here is from genome assembly GCA_036937365.1 of Alphaproteobacteria bacterium. Classification (GTDB taxonomy): domain Bacteria; phylum Pseudomonadota; class Alphaproteobacteria; order HIMB59; family HIMB59; genus HIMB59. Next base: position 12,615 of record JAXOVD010000017.1, on the reverse strand, counting down.
GTAATAGAAAAGGTGCCTCCAGATAGATCTTTCATAGCTAACTTATTAGAGTTTGCCTTAGTAGCTAAATTAATAATTTCTTTTTCAATTTCGGCATTAGATAATTTTTCAGCATTGCGAATAATAGGGACCACTAACCCTTTTTCTGAACCAATTGCAACGCCGATATCAAAATAATTTTTATAAATTATCTTATCTTCAAAAATCTCTGAGTTTATTTCAGGTAGTTCCTTGAGAACCTGAACACAGGCTTTTACAAAGAAAGACATGATGCCTAATTTAACTTCATGTTTTTTTTGAAAATTAGTTTGTTGTTTTTTTCGAAGAGCCATAATCGCAGTCATATCAACTTCGTTAAAAGTTGTTAAAATAGCAGCCGTATTTTGTGCATCTTTTAATCTTCGAGCAATTGTTTGACGCAGCTTTGACATTGGTACTGCCCTTTCGCCCTCTTTATCAGTTGGTTCATCAAAGTTTGAAATAGTTGGCTCTGAATTTTTGGTTTGTTTTTCAATACTTTTTTCAACTTTTGGATCTTCAGTCACATCTACAATTGGTGTGGGCACTTCCTCTTTTTTTGGTTTTGAAGGGGATGGTTGAGCGGTTTCTACGCCCTGAGAGAACTGTGCAATCACTTCTCCTACTTTAACTGAACTTCCTTCAGAGATTAAAATTTTGGAAATTGTGCCTGCTGACTGAGCTGGGATTTCAATAGTGATCTTTTCTGTCTCAATCTCTGCTAGGTTATCTCCAGCTTGAAATGAAGAACCTTCTTTGACCAACCACGCAGTTAGGGTGCCTTCAATTATTGATTCGCCTAATTCTGGTACTGTAATATCGCTCATTCGTTTGTTGGTAAGTTTTTGAATTTAATAAAACTTACTCCTATCTTTTCTTTTATCACACTTTTCAAAGGAGAATGTAGTGCTAATTTTTTTATAAGATTCTGGTTAGCATTATGCCTTTTAGCTATACCTGTAGCAGGAGCTGCTGCACGTCTTCTGCCCACATAATACAGGCTTTGATCTAATTCATATTTTTTAAATAAATGTCTAATTCTACTTTTTACAAATGCCCAAGCACCCATATTTTTAGGCTCTTCTTGAACCCATAACATCTCAGCATCCTTGTGTCTCAAAATGACTTCTCCTAATGTATCAAAGGGGAAGGGATAAATTTGTTCTAATCGTACAATTTTCACATCTTTAATTTTATGCTCTTTTCGATAATCATCCAATTCATAAAAGATTTTGCCTGAACAAAAAATAATTCTTTTGGGATCCTTGATATTTTCATCAAGAATACGATGAAAAGCTGAACGACCTGTAAATTCCTCTATGTTGGATATGTTATTCGGGTGTCGAAGGGTAGACTTCGGAGTAAATATAATTAATGGTTTTCTAAAATTTCTATGAATCTGTCTACGAAGTGCATGGAAGTAGCTAGCGGGAGTAGTGCAGTTTAGTATTTGAATATTATCCTCTGCTGCCATCTGAAGAAATCTTTCAATTCGAGCGCTAGAATGTTCAGGGCCCATACCCTCATGGCCGTGTGGAAGAAGCATCACTAACCCACTCATTTGCATCCATTTCCGCTCACTTGCTGCTATAAATTGATCAATAATTATTTGGGCACCATTCGCAAAATCTCCAAATTGAGCCTCCCAAATTACTAACGTGTTAGGATCTGCGAGAGAATAACCATACTCAAAGCCCAGAACTCCCATTTCTGATAAGAAACTATCAATAATTTCAAATTTTTTTTGTTTTTTTGAAATATGATTTAATGGAATATAACGCTCTTCTGTTTTTTGATCGTAAAACACTGAATGTCTTTGGCTAAAAGTGCCTCGACCTGAGTCTTGTCCCGCTAACCTTACTTTAAAACCTTCTTTTAACAAAGAGCCGAAGGCCAAAGCCTCAGCAAAAGACCAGTCTATTGCTTTTCCAGATTGGATGGCCTTGAGTCTTGATTGATTAAATTTTTCTAATTTAGGATGTAAATTGAAATCTTTTGGTACATAAGTAATTTTCTTACCAATATCTTGAAGTGATTTATTAGGCTCTGCTGTTCTGCCTCGTCGAAGAGTATCTTTAGGAGCTCGGCTTAAACCACTCCACTGTCCTCCCATCCAAGATTTTGTTTTTAACTTATAATTTTTTGCTTTTTCAAATTTCTTTTCTAAATCTGACCAAATAGTATCTTTAATATAATCCACTTGTTTGGCATTAAGTACTTCTTGTTCGATGAGTTTTTGGGCATAAATTTCTGCTACTGGCTTTTTCTTTTTAATCGTTTGGTACATCAAAGGTTGTGTAAATGAGGGTTCATCTCCTTCATTGTGTCCATGTTTGCGGTAGCAAAACATATCAACCAGAGTATCTTTTTTAAAAGTGTTCCTAAATTCAGTTGCCGCTCTTGAAGCAAGAACTACAGCCTCTGGGTCATCGCCGTTCACATGAAAAATTGGAGCTTGGACTATTTTTCCAATCTCGGAAGAATAGGGTGCGGATCTGCTATACTGAGGAGAGGTAGTAAAACCGATTTGATTATTAATTATAAAATGAATGAGACCCCCAATACGGTAACCATTCAGCTGAGACATGGCAAAAGTCTCTGCAACCACACCTTGTCCTGCGATTGCAGCATCTCCATGTATCAATAATCCTGATACTTTTTCATTATTTTTATCATCAATAAGTGCTTGTTTTGCACGAATTTTACCTGCAACCACGGGATTGACGGCCTCTAAATGAGAGGGATTTGCAGCCATACTCACATGTATCAGATTACCACCAAAACTTCTGTCTGAACTAGCCCCTAAATGATATTTCACATCCCCTGAACCTTCATTGCTAAGTGCATTTTCTCCACCATGAATAAACTCACTAAAAATTTGGATGTGAGGTTTTTTAACCACATTAGCTAAAATGTTCAATCGTCCTCGATGAGCACAAGCAAAGGAGAAATCTGCAATACCATACTCTGAAGATCTTTTTAAAATTTGCTCAAGTGCAGGGATGGTTGACTCCGCCCCATCTAATCCAAATCTTTTGGTTCCTCGATACTTCGTATCTAAAAACTTTTCAAAATATTCAGCTGAAATTAATCTTTCTAAAATAGTTATTTTTCCTTTTGCCGTCAGCTGCATATCTTTGCGGTCTTCTATTCTATCTTTGAGCCATAAATATTCGTCCGCACTTTGAATATGTTTGTATTCAATGGATAAAGTACCAGAGTAAATTTTTTGTAGTTTCTCAAAAACTTGTCGAACAGTAGCTGTTTCAAACCCTAAATAACCAAATAAAAAAATTTTTCGATCAAGATCTTTTTCTTGAAAGCCATAATACTCTGGATCCAAACCTGCAGGTTTGGATTTAACAGTTAAATTTAAAGGATCAAGGTCAGCAATCAGGTGGCCGATTTCTCTGTAAGCTCTTATCATCATCACCAATCTTAAGGAGTCGGCAATAGCTTGATTAAGAGAGGTTTGAGAAAAATCTGAACTTCGAGCTTTTTTAGACCAATCTAGTTTTTCATAATCAGCAAGAATAGCTAATTCTTCAGGGGCTAATTCATTAAAAAAATTATGCCAACTTGGATCAACCGAAGATGGATTTTTTACAAAGTCTTTATAAATAGAAATGATTTGAGAGGCGTTATTGGCTGTCAGAAAAGAATTATAAGATCTCATTAATCTTAGTTATTTTATACTCCTATCCTTCTTCAAAGTCATCGTCTATTAAGTTTACTTAAGTAATTTATCAACTGCGCTGACTAAACCTTGTACTGATTTTACAGATTTCTTTAACATAGATTTTTCATTAGCTGAAAGTTTCACTTCGATAATTTTTTCAATACCTTTGTTTCCAATAATTGTTGGAACTCCCATGTACATATTTTTTAATCCATATTGACCGTTTAGATAGGCAGCGCATGGAAGTAATTTTTTTTGATTTAACAAATATGCCTCAGCCATTTGAATAGCAGAACTAGCAGGAGCATAAAAAGCCGAACCCCGTTTTAAAAGTTTGACGATTTCGCCACCTCCCATTCGAGTACGATCAACAATTTTTTGAATTTTAGAGGAGGGTATTTTTTTTAATTTTATGTAATCCATCAGGGGAATACCACCAATGGTTGTATAGTTTACTAAAGGAACCATATCGTCCCCATGTCCACCCAAGACAAATGTCTCAACATCATTAATGGAGACATCTAAAGCCTCCGATAAAAAAAATTTCATTCGAGAAGAGTCTAAAACTCCCGCCATCCCAACACACATATTTTTGGGAAGTTTAGAATACTTTTGCAAAACATAGACCATTGCATCAAGGGGATTAGTGATACAAATAACAAATGCTTTGGGAGAATGTTTTTTAATATCGAGGGCAATTTTTTTGATAATTTTTCCATTTGTCTCCAAAAGGTCATCTCTGCTCATCCCGGGCTGTCTTGGCAAGCCTGCTGTAATAATAATAACATCGGAATTTTTCATTTGAGAAAAATCATTGGTTCCTTTAATTTTTCCCGTGAAGCCCTCTACCGCTGATGACTGACTAAGATCTAAAGCCTTTCCTTGTGGCATCCCGTCAACAACATCGATTAAAGTCACATCACCTAATTTTTTTAAAGCCGCTAAATGAGCAAGTGTTCCGCCAATATTACCAGCACCAATTAAAGATATTTTAGCCATTATTTATTCCTCGCTATTTCTAATTTAATTTCTGAGATCGCTTTTGCGGGGTTTAACCCTTTAGGGCAAGAGCGGGTACAATTCATAATCGAGTGGCATCGATATAATTTAAAATTATCATCAAGTTCTTTAAGCCTCTCTTTTTTTTCTTCATCCCGACTTTCTTGAATCCATCTATTCGCTTGCAATAGAACTGCGGGGCCTAAATACTTATCCTCATTCCACCAGTAACTTGGACAGGAAGTGCTACATGAAAAACACATGATACATTCCCATTTACCATCAAGTTTATCTCGGTCTTCGACACTTTGAGTATTTTCTCTTTCATTGTGTTTGCTACTTTTCATCAACCAAGGCTTGATCGATTTAAATTGCTCAAAAGCTTTTTTTAAATCAACGACTAAATCTTTGACAACCCTCATATGAGGCAAAGGATAAATGGTAATTTCTTTAGAGCACTCTTCAATATGTTTTTGGCAAGCCAAAGTGTTTACACCATCAATGTTCATGGCACAAGATCCACACACACCTTCACGGCAAGACTTACGGTAGGTAAGACTCGTATCAACTTCTGATTTTATTTTATTTAAAATATCTAAAACCATTGTGCCTGCTTTTGCGACATCAATTTCAAATCGATCTATCTGCGGTGGTTGCCCTTCAATGCCTGACCAGCGATATACATTGATAATGCGAATATCCGTATTGTGCTGACCTTGATCATCGATTAGCTCAACATTAGAATAGGTTTTACCTTTAACCGGCACTGAATTTTTAGGAAGCGTTAATTGGACCATTAATAAATTCTCACTTGGGGCTGAATCACAGAAATTTGATTACTTAAGGTTGTCATTCGAACGGGTCGGTGGGAGATATTAAACTGATCCTGATCTTTCCAGGCCAGTGTGTGCTTCATCCAATTTTCATCATCTCTTTCAGGATAATCCTCTCGTGCGTGAGCACCGCGGCTTTCCGTACGCTGCTCCGCTGAGGCTCCGACGCTTCCCGCCACTTCCATTAAATTATGAAGTTCCAGCGCTTCAATTAAGTCCGTATTAAAAATATCTGATTTATCAACGATTTTAACGTGTTTGAGGTCTTGGTATAAGGACTGAAGCTCCTGATTTCCTAAAGAAAGGGTTTCACTTTCACGATAAACCCCAAATCTTTTTTGAACTGTCTTTTGCATTTTCTCTCTCAGTTCTCCCACAGAAATGTCACCTGAATTATTTTTTATGGAGTGGAGTCGATCAATAATTTCCATCGTCGAAGCATCTGAAGGCATTTTATTTGACTCGGAAGGATTGATGACTTGGCCTGCTTGAATGGCAGCGCCCCTTCCAAAAACAACGAGCTCTGCTAAAGCATTTGTTCCAAGACGATTAGCACCGTGCACTGAGGCACAGGCTGCCTCCCCTATAGCCATGAGACCGGGACAGACTTCTTCTGAATTAGCATTAGTCGGTTTTAATACCTCAGCCTTAAAATTTGTGGGGACCCCTCCCATGCAATAATGAACGGTGGGGATCACAGGAATAGGCTCTTTTGAAATATCGCGTCCGCAAAATGCTTTCACTGACTCTGAGATACCCGGTAATCTTTTCGCTAACATATCCGCATCTAAGTGCTCCAAATGAAGATGGATGTAATCTTTGTTAGGACCACAACCACGACCGGCACTAATTTCTTTACTAATAAATCTTGAGATAACATCCCTTGCCGCAAGATCTTTTGCATTGGGAGCATACTCCAACATAAAACGTGTGCCTTCACTATTTTTTAATATACCACCCTCTCCTCGAGCAGCCTCAGATATTAAAACTCCCACGCCATAAATTCCGGTGGGATGAAATTGGATAAATTCCATATCTGATAAAGGAAGACCAGCTCGCAGAGCAATACCCGCTCCATCTCCAGTACATATATGGGCGCTGGTAGAAGATTGGAAAATTCTACCGTACCCACCCGTAGCGAGGATGGTCATCTTCGCAATGAAACGATGAAGACTTCCATCTTCAATGGACAAGGCTAACAAACCACAAATCTCTCCACTGTTATCTTTTAGAAGATCGATTGCATAAAACTCATTATAAAATTGAACATCGTTTTTTAAACTTTGCTGATAGAGAGTATGTAAGAGAGCGTGCCCGGTTCGATCAGCTGCCGCACAAGCTCTACTTGCCGGCTCTCCTTTACCATTATTGGTCATATGCCCTCCGAAGGGTCTTTGATAAATTTTTCCATCTTCGGTTCGAGAAAAAGGCATACCGTAATGTTCTAATTCTACAATAGAATCAACGGCATTAGAGCATAGATACTCAATACTATCTTGATCTCCCAACCAATCGGACCCTTTAACAGTATCAAACATATGCCATTGCCAACTATCCTCGCCCATATTTGCAAGAGCCGCGCCAATACCACCTTGTGCGGCAACCGTATGACTTCTTGTAGGATAAACCTTGCTCACACAAGCCGTCTTTAAGCCCTGTTCGGAACAGCCTAAGGCAGCTCTTAATCCAGCTCCTCCTGCTCCCAGGACAACAACATCTAATATATGGTCTGTATAATTCATTATTTAAATCAAGATGATTGGTAATATAAATACAATTACCAATAAAAGTAAAATATCAGTTAAACGACTGTAAAGCTTAACCTTATTTTCCTGAAAGTAATCCTGGTAAATTGTCACTAACCCCAGGCGAGCATGAAAAGCAGCAACCAAAAAAAATAGGATCATTAAAAATTTAACAAAAAAATTATTTAGTGAATTCATTATGAGGGAGTGAGGTGCTTCCAGATTATTAACGAAGAAGAAAACAAACCAATAACTAGTTGGAACTAAAATAATTGCAGAAACTCTTTGCCAATACCATTTAGCCGATCCTTTCATGAAAAAATACTCCAAGAAAAGATGGCGGTCATAATCAAATTGATAAATAAAATACTGTATGAAATGAGATAAACTTGATTTAATTCCATTCCTTTGGCAAAAGTCCATAAAAAATACTTAAGTCCATTTAATAAGTGATGATTAAGGGCAAAAAACCAAATGATAAAAATTAATTTAACAAAAGGTAAATTAAAGAACATTGACAAAACCTCAAACCAAGAAGGGGCAAAATACACCGAACCAATCCAAAAGGCTAAAAAAGGAAGAGAGATTGCAAAAATAATACCTGAAATTCGGTGGGTAATAGAAAAAATCATCGTCAACACAGGTTTGTGTATTTGAAGATGGGGCGATAAAGGAGATGTGGTCATTTAGTAATCAATATAGTGAAAAGTGCTTAATAGTAAAAAACTATTATTTCATTGATTAATGCATATTATAAATAATTCCTCCTGTGGAAAAAATGTGAATTAATACTCTTCATTTAAAAACTTTTGAATCATCAATAGGGGAGAATTTGTTTACAATTAAATCAGGGTTAAACAATTATTATTGTTTTCAAGGGCACTGAATCTCACCCCGCATGAGTAAAGCTTTATTTTTTAATAAAGTTGGTGCCCTAACCTACTTTCTTAGTTTAATTCCCATATCCAAGAGTTATAATCCTCGGCTATGTTGGCTTTAAGTTTCCTATCCAAAGCTATCGACCGAATAAATACTTTTGTCGGTTATTTATGTGGACTATTTGCGTTTGCGATGGTGCTCGTAGTTTTTACGGTCGTTGTTATGCGGTATGGATTTAGTGTTGGCTATATTTGGATGCAAGAAGCTTATGTCTGGCTTCATAGTTTTATTTTTATGCTTGGCAGTGGGTTTACCTATCTAGCGAATGAACATGTCAGAATTGATGTTTTCTACCGAGATGCATCGGCAAAATACAAGGCCACTGTGGACCTCATCGGAAATATTGTTCTTCTTGCTCCTTTTTTGTATATCATTTGGAAATACAGCTATCCCTTTGTATACCGATCTTTTTTAATGAATGAAGTTTCGAGAGAGGCGGGAGGAATGCCCGCTCTCTTTGTTTTAAAGAGTGCCATTTTATGGTTTTGCTTGGTTTTATTTTTACAATTAATTTCAAACGTTTCTAAGTCCATTCAAGTTTTACTAAGTAAGGAAAATTCATGACGCCAGAAATTCTCTCGATAATCATGTTCTTTACAACCCTTGGGTTATTGCTCTTCGGTTTTCCAGTCGCGTTTACATTAGCCGGTTCTGCCCTAATTTTTGGTTTTATTGGAGAGGCGCTGGAAATATTTAATTTCCGTATGATTGGTTTTTTTCCTCAAAGAGTTTTTGGAACTATGATCAATGAACCCTTAGTGGCTGTCCCTTTATTTATCTTTATGGGTATCATGTTGGAAAAAACCAAAATAGCTGCTGGATTACTGCAATCCATTGGTGAGCTTTTTGGAACCACTAAAGGGGGTTTAGGTATTGGAGTAGTTTTAGTTGGAATGTTGCTTGCTGCATCCACAGGTATTGTCGGAGCGACAGTTGTCACAATGGGGATGTTGTCTTTACCCTCGATGATGAAAGCAGGATACGATCAAAAAATTGCTACGGGCACTATTTGTGCCGCAGGTACTCTTGGCCAAATCATCCCACCTTCGATTGTTTTAGTTCTGCTAGCTACTATTTTGCAAGGAGCCAATGAAGAAGCAGCATTGCTACGCGGTGAATTAGCTCCTGATCCTGTTACCGCGATTGATTTATTTGCAGGTGCCTTATTGCCTGGATTAATGTTGGTAGCGATGTTTGTAATTTTTATCTATTTTTACGCTCGAATTTTCCCAACTACTTGCCCTCCAATAGAGACATCTAAATCAAGAAGTCAAATTTATTTGGATGCTTTTAAATCTGTTTTTCCACCGATTATTTTAATTGTATTAGTATTGGGATCGATTTTATTTGGCGTTGCCACCCCAACTGAATCCGCCTCTGTCGGTGCCATTGGTGCAGCTGTGATTGCATACACAAAAGGTGAACTCACATTTCAAAACTTGAAAGAAACTTCACTTGGTACGGTCAAATTAAGTTCTTTTGTTTTTGTCATTTTAATTGGCGCTTCGATGTTTTCCCTGGTTTTTCGAGGCTTTGGAGGAGATGAAATGATTGAACATTTTTTAGGTAGTCTTCCTGGGGGATTATATGGCGCCTTATTTGTTGTGATGATTGCTATTTTTCTTTTAGGTTTTTTCTTAGATTATATTGAGATTATATTTGTTATTGTTCCCTTGGTGGGGCCTATTCTGATTGCCTATGGCGCTGACCCTTTATGGTTAGGAATATTGATTTCCTTGAATTTACAAACTAGTTTTTTAACTCCACCTTTTGGTTTTTCTCTCTTCTTTTTAAGAGGTGTGGCGCCGAAAGAAATTCAAACAAAAAATATTTATCGCGGAGTTATGCCGTATATTGGCATTCAGGTGCTAGCCATTTTTATAGTAGGATTTTTTCCTAGTATCGCCACTTGGCTACCTAGGACTTTGTTTTAAGAATGTGCCCTCCGAAGAGGGCACATATTCAATTAATTTAGGATGATGGGTATGGGAAAGGTAAGCTTCGAGCTCTTAAATATTCTTTCTCTGATACACCTGTCCATCTCAAAATAGAGGATCTAAAGTTCACAATGTGTGAGAAAAGTTCTTGTGATATAGGATCTTTGCTCGCTACATCAGCTACTACTTCACCTGCTCTTTGACCCAGTGCGTTCATCACTTCGTCTGGCACTTGTCTCATTTGAACATTATGTTCGTTGATTAGCTTTTGGTATGAACTGTCGTTCACTGCCTGAAAGTGAGAAAGGACTTCCATATTCACCGCTTTAGAAGCGATAGTAATCAATTCTCTTGTAGCATCATCAAGCTTTTCCCATTCAAACATATCAATAGAACAATCTAGGATTGTGGCAGGTTCATGCCAACCTGGGTTATAGTAGTATTTAGCTGCTTGATACAAACCGGCACCTAAGTCAGCAGCAGGGCCAATCCACTCCGTTGCATCAATTGCACCCGATGCAAGAGATGGTAACACATCAGAACCAGCTAGGAGAACAGTTTGAGCGCCAAATGTTTTTAACACTTCTCCGCCTAAGCCTGGCATTCTAATTTTTAAACCATCAAAATCAGAGATTGAATTAATTTCTTTATTATACCATCCACCCATTTGGTTTCCTGTATTTCCTAAAGGTAAAAATTTAACGCCAACTGCGTTGTACGCTTTATCGGCTGCTTCAATGCCGCCACCGTAATAGCACCATGCATTTTGTTCTTGTGCTGTTAAGCCAAAGGGCATTGCAGCAGAGAACTGCGTTGCATTACTAACGTTAGTCCAATAGTAACCTGCACCATAAGCCATTTGCGCAGCACCAGATCGAACAGCATCTAGAGATTCTAAAGCTGGTACCAGTTCATTTGCATGATAAACAGTAATTTTTAATTTATCAGATTGATTGTTAATATAGCTTGCAAATCTCTCTAACGCGGCCCCTAAAAGGCCCGCTTTACCGAATGCAGAACAAGCAATCCACTCCATGTGGCCACCTGAAATTGCAGGAGCCGGGAAAGAAGAGACTGTTGCGGCACCCAGCGCTGCAGCACCGGCACCTTTCAGAAAACTTCTTCTTTTCATGGGTTTATTATTTTTGGTTTTTTTTGCCATCAATATTTCCCTCCTAATAATAAGAAATAATTAATTATTTTTTGTTGGTAATAATTATACCAATTATTACTGATACTATGCCAGCATAATGATAGATCTGAAGAGTTTCTTGAAAAACAAAAAAAGCAAGAATTCCGCCAAAAATAGGCATCAGGTGAAGATAAGGACCTGACTTATTTGCTCCTATTAATGCAACTCCGGTATTCCAACAAATATAAGAAAAAATACTGGGGAAAACTCCTGTATATCCAATTACCAGCAATGACTCTTTACTAATTTGTAAAAAATTGCCTTGAGCGAATAAGTCAAAAAGGTAAACGGGAAATAATAATATGACTGTAAGGCCAAAGGAGATATATAAAAAACTAAAACCGGATACACCTGTTTCATTTTTTTTTAAAAAAATAGAATATAAAGCCCAAGAAGTAACAGCCAAAAGAATAAATAAATCTCCCGAATAAAAATCTGATTGGAAAATATTTTGATAATTGCCTTTTGCAATTACATAACTGACGCCTAGGAGAGAAACAATTACCCCCATCATTTGAAAAAGATTGGTCTCCACCTTATAAAGCAAACGATTAAAAACTATGATGAGCATGGGCGTAGTCGAAATTATTAATAAAGCATTAATAACTGTGGTGGCTGTGAGTCCGACATAAACAAATGTATTAAAAAGAGTAGGCCCCGTTAATATTATAAGAAAAATAATTCCAGGTTGCTTTTTAATTAAAGGGAGTTCCTTTAGCGCTTTGGAAAAACAAAAGGGAGTTAAAATAATAAATGCGATCACCCACCGATAGAATCCAAGCGACAAAGGCGAAACTAAACTTTCGACTGACGCTAATCTTCCAATAACAAAATTACCTGACCAAAAAAGAGAGGCAAAGCATAAAAAAATTGATGCTTTTAACGAATTACTCAATCTCAAAAATCTTTAAAGTCTTTCAATGGCCATAGCTAAACCCTGCCCACCGCCAATACACATACTGGCCACTCCATACTTTTGCTTTGCGCGTTTTAATTGATGTGCCAAGGTAGTGATTATTCTTGTTCCAGAACAGCCAATGGGATGACCTAAAGCAATAGCACCCCCAGCAATATTAAGTTTGTTAGGATCAATTTTCAGTGATTGTTGAACAGCCACAGAAGTAGCAGCAAATGCCTCGTTAATTTCAATCAGGTCAAAAAAGTTAATATTTACAGACATTTTTTTCATTAATTTCTCTATCGCTGTGATTGGAGTGATGCCCATATAATCAGGATTTCCAGCTGAAGAAGACCAAGAGAGTATTTTGGCTAA
>JAXOVD010000016.1:0-19184 GCA_036937365.1 Alphaproteobacteria bacterium | reverse complement strand
ACCAAAAGAGGAAACAGCAAAGAGATATAAAATCCCTATATTTATATTAGCTATTACATAAGTAGAACTGACTGGAATAACAGCCCAAGCAATTAAACTTAAAATCAAAGTCAACATGGGGGCAAATATAAATAAAAATTTATTAGAACTTGAAGGCAGAAGATTTTCTTTTGTAATTAATTTAATAACATCAGCAAAACTTTGAAGAATTCCAAATGGACCAACCACGTTTGGACCTTTTCTAAGTTGAACTGCGCCCAGCACTTTTCTTTCTAAATACACAAGCAAAGCAACAGAGACAAGAACTGGAACAACAAAGCTAAATATTTTTAAAACTCCAATAAAAATTTCCATTGTCATAGTATCCATGGTTATGCTGTTTTCTCCAATAAGGGCTTCGAGAAAATTTCTTCAACGCACTTAGCCATGGTGATGGAATTTTTAGAGATCACATCAGCCATATAAAAGTTACTTATTGGGTACGTAGCTTTACAGCTTTCAACCTGGTTATTATCAGAAAAAGTATTAGATTTTTGAACAGAGATAACATTATTCCAAAACAATAGTTCAGGAAAATTTTTAGATAACTCTTCTCTTAAATCCTCAAAACTTTCGATTTCATAAGGTAGTGATAATTGGTTAGATAATTCCTTTAAAATGGCCCATTCTTCTTTTGCTTGTCCAATTGGATTATGACATTTTTTAGCCTCTTGCGGTCGAGCTTCAATGTTAACAAAGGTACCATACTTTTCAGTATAAAGAGGGGTTGGTAAGACGATATCAGCCTTCAAAGCCCCCTCGTCGCCATGATGACCGAAATAAATTTTAAATAAATTTTCGAAATCAGAGTTTGCAATAACTTCAGAGCCAAAAGAAAGAACAATATCAAAATCTTTTTTATTGATTGAACTAAGAGGTTGGCAGTCAATATTTGTTGTATTCCCTAAAAGAAGATTGCCAATTCTTGATGCATGAGGTGTTAAGAAATTTAAATTATTTTTCTCCTCAGTAATAATTTTATTCTTATAAGAGAATTCAAATAATGCTTTTAGTGTTTTGACATCTTGAATATTTGATAGAAAACCAGAACCGATAATCATCAAAGGGTTTTTTGATTTTTTTAATGCTTTTTGCAAATCCTCTGAATTTAAATTAGATAAATCTTCGCCTAGTTGATGGGTTGGATAATTTAAATCAAGATTTTCACCAATATTAAATATTTCGGCAAAATTATTATATGCCTTAAAAATTTTATGATTGATGATGGGAGCTTCTATTCTTGGGTTCGTTCCCCCAATTATGATCAAATCAGCATTTTCTATTTCTGTTAAAGGAGTATTAAAACGAATGCTTTCAACATTATTTTGAATAATTGCTTGATTGTCCGTTCTGCATTCCACATTATTATCACCAAAGTTCTTCATAAACTTCTTAATAGCATATCCTGTTTCAATATCTACTTGATCGCCAATAAGAGATAATGGTTTTGATTGTTTTAGTTTTTGCTTAAGAGATTTAATAGCATCAGACCAGGTTACAGGTTCTAAAGTGCCGTTCTTTCTTATATATGGCTGATCTATTCTTTGTTGGTAGTAACCATCATAATTAAAACGAACTTTATCAGTTATCCATTCTTCATTAATTAAATCATTCGCTCTTGGGGTAACTCGAAGAATTTCTTCAGCACGGCTATCAATTCTAATATTGGAACCAACGGCATCAAAAATATCAATGGAGTCTGTTCTTTTTAATTCCCATGGACGAGCTTTGAATTGATAAGGCTTGCTAGTTAGGGCACCTACAGGACATAAATCTATAACATTTCCGGATAATTCAGATGTAATTGATTGCTCTAAGTATGTAGTAATTTCAGCATTTTCACCTCTACCCAACATCCCTAGTTCAGGGACGCCCGCAACCTCGGTTGCAAAACGAACACAACGTGTGCAATGAATACATCTTGTCATTATGGTATTCACTAAAGGTCCCATATTTTTATTATCAACCGCTCTTTTATTTTCTTGATATCGAGATTTATCAAAACCGTAATACATTGCTTGATCTTGAAGATCGCACTCACCTCCTTGATCGCAAATAGGACAATCTAATGGATGGTTAATCAGTAAAAACTCCATAACACCTTTGCGTCCAGCCTTAACTTTATCTGAATTAGTAATAATGGACATACCTTCCATTAAAGGCATAGTGCAAGAAGAAGCTAGCTTTGGTGCTTTTTCAATTTCCACCAGACACATTCTGCAATTTCCAGCAATTGATAATTTATCGTGATAACAAAATCTTGGAATTTCTTCACCCGCTATTTCACAAGCTTGCATCACCGTTAAGTTTTTATCAACTTGAATTTCTTTGTTATTAATTTTGATATTAATTAATGAATCTTCACTCATGATGCTTTTCTTTTTTGATTATATTTTTCCAATAATTCTGGTTTGAAATTTTTAATTAATCCCTGAATAGGCCAGGCCGCGGCGTCACCTAGGGCACATATAGTATGGCCTTCAATTTGTTTGGTAACATTTTCTAGTAACTCGAGTTGCTCAGGTGATATCTCCCCTCTTACAAGTTTTTGCATCATCCTAAACATCCATCCTGTACCCTCTCGACAAGGGGTACACTGACCACAACTTTCGTGTTTGTAAAAATGAGCAAATCTTTCAATCACCTGTGTGATGTCGTGATTTTTGTTTACCACAATCACACCTGCGGTACCTAAACCAGAACCATTAGCTCTTAGATCATCAAAATTCATTAAAACTGTTTCACAAACATCTTTTGAAAGCATTGGAGTACTAGAACCACCAGGAATAATTGCTTTTAAATTATTCCATCCGCCATCAACTCCACCGGCATGCTTTTCAATTAACTCTTTAAGAGGAATGCCCATTTCTTCCTCGACAGTGCAAGGGTTATTTACGTTCCCTGAAATACAAAATACTTTTGTGCCTGTGTTGTTTTCAGCTCCTATCGACTTAAACCATTCAGGACCTCTTCTTAAAATAGTAGGAACTACAGCAATAGACTCCACATTATTAATAGTTGTTGGCATGCCGTAAAGTCCAGCACCTGCAGGAAAAGGGGGTTTTAATCTTGGCTGACCCTTTTTTCCCTCTAGGCTTTCTAATAAAGCAGTTTCCTCTCCACAAATATAAGCACCAGCACCACGGTGAACATAAAGGTCAAAATCATAACCACTGCCACAAGCATTTTTACCGATAAGATTATTGTCATAAGCTTCAGCAATTGCTTTTTCTAATTGGACATATTCGTGATGATACTCACCTCTAATATAGATGTAACACTTAGTGGCTTGGATCGCGTAAGATGCAATTAAACATCCTTCAATCAAAGTATGAGGGTCGTTTCTAATAATTTCTCTGTCTTTGCAGGTACCTGGTTCAGACTCATCTGCATTAACAACTAAATAATGCTGTTTGCCAGTATCTTTTGGCATAAAAGACCATTTTAATCCTGTAGAAAATCCAGCTCCTCCTCTTCCACGAAGCTGACTTGATTTAACCAATTCAATGACATCATTTTGACTTTTAGATAAAATTTCTTTGGTGTTAGACCAAGAACCTCTTTTTTTCGCACCCTCTAGAAAAGCATCATCAAAACCGTGGAGATTTTGAAAAATTTTATCTTGATTGCTAAGCATTTTCTGAACTCTTTCTTCCCTTTTGGGAGCCAATTTTATTTGGAATGTTATTTTTAATATTTTCTATGATTTGCTTTGTTGAGTCTTGATCGAGGTCTTCAAAAAAATCATTATTGATTTGTATCATAGGGCCATTTGAGCATGCTCCTAAACACTCAACTTCCACAACAGTGAATAAATTATCTTCACTCGTTTCATTAATTCCACATTTGGTCTCTTTACAGATTATATCAGTGATTTTATCTGAACCTCTAAGCCAACAAGGTGAAGTTCGACAAACTTGAATTAAATTTTTACCAACAGGTTGAGAATTATACATTGAGTAAAAAGATGCTACTTCGGTAACTCTTATCTTTGGCATTTGAAGTGTCTCTGCAATCGCCTCAATGCATTCTATACTAACCCAATTTTTATTTTGTTCTTGGGCCAAATAAAGCAAAGGCATCACCGCACTTTGTTTGCGTTCTTTTGGATATTTTGAAATGATTTTTTTAATTTCAATTAAATTTTCTTTGGACCATTCAAATTTTTCACCTGAACGAATAAAATTATTTGATAAACCCGGATGATTACCACTCATCGATCAATTTCTCCAAAAACAATATCTAGACTTCCTAAAATAGATGGTAAGTCAGCTAATTGATGACCTTGAGACAAGAAGTGCAAAGCTTGAAGATGAGGGAAACCAGGAGCCCTGAGTTTACATCTATAGGGCTTAGAGCTTCCGTCAGAAACAAGAACAACACCAAATTCCCCTTTGGGCGCCTCAACTGAGCGGTAAGTGATGCCCTCAGGTACACGATAACCCTCAGTAAAGAGTTTGAAATGATGGATAATTGCTTCCATTGAGTTCTTCATCTCAGATCTTTTAGGCGGTGTAATCTTATTGTTTTCAATCATGACCGCGCCATTAGGAATTAGATCTATACATTGAAGAATAATTTTTACAGACTCTCTCATTTCCTCCATACGCACTAAATAACGATCATAGGTATCTCCTGTTTTTCCAACAGGAATAGAGAACTTTACTTTGTCGTAAACATCATAAGGTTGGGACTTTCTTAAATCCCAAGCAACACCGCTTGCACGTAAAACCGGACCACTACAACTTAATCGTACAGCATCCTCTTTACTCAAGATTCCTATATCAACTGAGCGTTGTTTAAAAATTCTATTTTCTGTTAGCAGTTCTTCGAGCGTATCAATGAACTTTGGAAAATTTTCAAAATAAACTTTCATTTTTTCTAAAAGCCCGTCGGGTAAATCTTGATGAACGCCTCCAGGTCTAAAATAAGCAGCATGGAAACGAGCACCAGAAACAGCTTCATGAAACTCCAACATTTTTTCTCTTTCCTCAAATGCCCAAAGCATTGGTGTCGCCGCACCAATATCCATCGCAAATGCAGGAATATTAAGTAAATGATTTAAAATTCTTGTTACCTCAGCAAACATGACGCGAATATATTGTGCTCTTTCAGGTGCCTGAATATTTAAAAGATCCTCTACGGCAATTGCAAAAGCATGCTCTTGACACATTGGGGATACATAATCGAGTCGATCAAAATACGGGATAGCCTGAGTATAGGTTTTTTGTTCAATAAGTTTTTCTGTACCTCTATGTAATAATCCAATATGAGGTTCTGCTTTATTAACGACTTCACCTTCAAGCTGAACAAGTAAACGAAGAACCCCATGTGCAGCTGGATGCTGTGGACCAAAGTTGAGAGTTACAGGTTTAAAATTTTCAGACATTATTTCTTTAATTCTTCTTGAATAGTTTCTTTCATGCCCTCCCAAGGGCTTTCATTGTCGAAGTCTCTAAATTCTTGTTTTAGACTGACTGGTTCATAGACAACTTTTTTTAGATTTTCATCATAACGAACCTCTTCATACCCAGTTAAAGGGAAGTCTTTTCTTAAAGGATGGCCTTGGAAATTATAATCATTCATTAATCTTTGAAGGTTGGGATGATTTTTAAATTTAATACCAAAAAGGTCATAGCATTCTCTCTCATACCAATCAGCACACTCGAAAATTTGAGTTATAGAGTCGATATTTAAATCTTCCTCCGAAATATTAGTAAAAACAAATAACCTTTTATTAAATTTTAAACTTAAAAAAGTATAAATAAGCGTATAACGCTCGCTAGAATATCCTGTTTTAGAGAGAATATTGTCAGTTGCAGTGATATCGATTAGTTGCTCATAAAGTAATTCATCGTCTTCTTTAACTTTTTGAACCACCTCTAATATCGACTCTTTATTAACTAAAATGTTGTCAACACCCGATCGTACGGGAAAGTGGAAATTTCCTACTGAATATTTCTGAAGCAAATTGGGAGACAAAAGTTACCTATAAATCTTTCTTTTCTTTTTGATCTTGTCTTGTAGCTGCATAATGCCGTAAAGCAATGCTTCTGCTGTAGGGGGACAGCCAGGAACATAAATATCAACTGGAACAATACGGTCACAACCACGAACGACGGAATAAGAGTAATGGTAGTAACCTCCACCATTAGCACAAGAACCCATAGAAATTACCCATCTTGGTTCAGGCATTTGGTCATAAACTTTTCGAAGGGCGGATGCCATTTTATTTGTCAAAGTACCAGCAACAATCATCACGTCTGACTGTCTTGGTGAACCTCTTGGTATTACTCCTAGTCGATCTAAATCATAACGACTCATATAAGAGTGCATCATCTCTACACCACAACAAGCAAGGCCAAAAGTCATTGGCCATAGTGATCCTGAGCGCGCCCAGTTAATTAAGTTTTCAAATGAAGCGGTAACAAAACCTTTTTTTTCAAAAACTTCATCAATATTTAATGATGAATTATGTTCAATATTTACTCCCAATCTAACGCTCCATTCTTCCACTCATAAATAAATCCAACAGTCAAAATAAATAAGAAAAACATCATTGAGTAAAAACCTAATGCTCCAATATTTTTTAAACTAACAGCCCATGGAAATAAAAATGCAATTTCTAAATCAAAAATAATAAAAAGAATTGATACAAGGTAAAACTTCACATCAAACTTGGAACGAGCATCATCGAATGCTTCAAATCCACATTCGTATGCAGATAATTTTTCTGAGTCAGGCGAACTAGGTGATAGAATTTTAGAAAGCAAATACATTGCTAAAGCCATCCCTGCACCAATGACAATAAAAATTAAAATTAAAATGTAATCAACGTTGTACATAAAGATATTAATGTAGTTAAAATTGTTGCATTAACTATTAATAAAATGACGCAACAAGGTTAGTTTTAAAGATATTAAAAGTGGCGGGAGCGACGGGATTCGAACCCGCGACCTCCTGCGTGACAGGCAGGCGTTCTAACCAACTGAACTACACCCCCGATTAATATCGAATGGTGGGCGATGACGGACTCGAACCGCCGACCCTCTCGGTGTAAACGAGATGCTCTACCAACTGAGCTAATCGCCCTATCTAATTAAAAATTAGACTGTGGACTTTATTAGTTCTTTAAGCTGTTTTCCAGCAAGAAATTTTGGCTTTTTTGATGCAGGAATTTCAATTGACTCTCCGGTACGTGGATTTCTTCCAGTTTTTGCTTTAGTGTTAGCAACTTTAAAAGTACCAAAACCAGCAATCTTAACGTCTCCACCAGCCTTCAATGTTTCTGTGATAATATCAAATAAACTTTCTACAGCCTTAGTTGCATCTGATTTACCAACGTTATTTTTTGAACTGTATTCAGCAATGAGTTCATTTTTATTCATACCGAACCTCCTTAGTGATTCTATTATCTAATTGTAGTAAGAAAAAGGTAAGAAAATCAACAATAATATACTAGTTTACGAACGTTTTTTCTTGATTTTGCTGGTTTTTTTGCTTCATGGACTCACTAACTATATGTCTCCAGTCCAATTTTTTATTGATTTTGCTTATTTTTCCATCCAAGGCTATATCTAGAACCTCTCTAGCAAACTCAACTTTTTTAATAGTTAATTTATTTTGAATATCTTTTTGAATTTCGATTAAGTCTTTCTCGTTTTCTTTTGGAATAATTACAGTCTTAATGCCATAACGAATTGCTGCTAATAGCTTTTCTTTTAAACCACCAATAGGAAGTACTCTGCCCTTTAATGTGATCTCACCAGTCATTGCCACTTCCCTTTTTATTTTAATTTCCGTTAATGAAGAAATAAGAGAGGTAAAAATAGTTATACCTGCGCTTGGACCATCTTTTGGAATGGCGCCTTCAGGGACGTGTAAATGGATGTCTACTTTTTCAAAGACTTTAGGATTAACTCCAAATTCGACTGAATTAGATTTAATATATCCTAATGCTGCTGTAATTGACTCTTTCATTACATCGCCTAATTTACCCGTTGCATGTATCATCCCTTTACCTGAAGATAGGTTTACTTCAATATTAAGAATATCTCCTCCAACTTGAGTCCATGCTAAGCCATTAGTAATTCCTACTAAGTTTTTCTTCTCTAAAATACTATCTTTAAACTTTTCAGGACCTAAAAACTTTTTTATTGTCTTTTCATCAAAAACAAATGGTTTTTTTGATCTGGATTTTGTTTTTTCTAATTGAAAAACTAGTTTTCTAAAAAGTTTATCAAAAACTTTTTCAAGACCACGTACACCTGACTCTCTAGTATAATGTCTGACAACATTTGTGACTGCAGAACGGTCTAATTTAAACTCAGAGGGCTTTAGAATATTTTTATTCATTTTTCTTGGAATTAGATATTTTTTAGCAATTTCAATTTTTTCTTTTTCGGTATAACCAGAAACTTCAATAACTTCTAGTCGATCTAGTAGCGGCCCCGGAATATTATAAGTATTACCAGTGCAGATGAACATCACATTTGATAAATCATAATCTACTTCCAAATAATGATCATTGAATTGGTTATTTTGTTCAGGATCTAAAACTTCTAAAAGAGCTGAAGACGGGTCACCTCGCCAGTCATTACCTAACTTGTCAATTTCATCCAAAAGAATTATAGGATTTGATGTTTTGGTCTTTTTCATCGCCTGAATAAATCTACCTGGCATTGACCCAATATAAGTTCTTCTATGACCTCTGATCTCAGCTTCATCTCGAATACCGCCAAGGGAAATTTTTGCAAATTCTCTACCTGTTGCTCTTGCTATTGATTTACCAAGTGAAGTCTTACCCACGCCTGGAGGTCCTATAAAACACAAGATAGTGCCAGTTGCTTTTTTAGAGCGTTTTTTTACAGCCAAAAATTCTAAAATTCTCTCTTTAACTTTCTCTAAACCATAATGATCTTGATTTAATATTTTTTCTGCACCTGCGATATCATTAATTTCTTTTGAAAAATTCTCCCAAGGAATATCCAACAACCACTCTAAATAGTTTCTAATTACAGATGCCTCAGCAGACATTGGACTCATTGATTTTAATTTCTTAAACTCATTAAGAGCCTTATCTTTAGCTTCTTTAGACAACTTTACTTCATTAATCTTTTTTTCAATTTCTGTATATTCATTGGAACCGTCTTCCCCGTCTCCTAATTCTTTTTGGATGGCTTTCATCTGTTCATTTAAATAGTACTCACGCTGAGTTTTCTCCATTTGGCGTTTAACACGATTTTTGATTTTCTTTTCGAGCGCAGAAAAATTTAATTCTTTTGAGAAGAAATTTAAAAGATTTTGAATTTTTTTATTTATATCTGTTATTTCTAAATTTTTTTGTTTTTCTTCAATACTGACATTCAAATTATAATAAACGTTATCAATAAATTGATAAGGATCGTCTATGTTAAGAAGTCCTTCTAAAATATCATTGTTGTTTCCAATATTTTGGATGTAATTTTGGAATTCATTTTTTAATACTCTCAATGATGCCTTCAATTCAACAGAATTCTTTTTATTGATTGAAATAGGTTCGAGTTTTGCTGTGAGGAAGTTATTAGTAGCTTTTACTGCAGATTTAATTTTTACAATCTCTAGGCCTTCGGTTAATACTTTATAGGTATTATCTGGAAGCTTTAAAAATTGGATAATCTTTGATTTTACACCATAGGCATAAACATCATTAACCTGAGGGTCATCAGTAGTGGGTTCTTTTTGGGTAAATAAATAAATAATTTTTTCGTTATTATTCATCGCAAAGTTAATTGCATCAATAGATTTTGCTCGACCAACAAATAAGGGTGAGGTTATAGAGGGATAAACTACTAAGTCTCTGAGAGGTAAAATTGGACCGATGATTTGATTTTCCATACTATTAAGATAGTGAGGAATTTCTAATTTTCACCTACTTTTTTTTTTATTTTTTCTTTTTCTTTGTAGACAATAATCGGATTGTTTGTTACTACCGCGTCCTTATTGAGCACTACTTTATCCACAGAGTCCTTATCAGGGATATCGTACATACATTCTAATAATAATTTTTCCATAATGGATCTGAGCCCTCTAGCACCTATTTTTTTATCAACAGCTAGCTGAGCAATTTGATCACGTCCATCTTCAGTTATTTCAAATTCTACCCCTTCAAAAGAAAAAAGAGCTTTGTACTGTTTAGAAATAGCATTTTTAGGTTTGGTTAAAATTTCTTTTAAATCTTCCAATTTTAATTCATCTAAACTTGCACTTACAGGAAGTCTTCCAACCAACTCAGGTATAAGACCAAATTTAATTAAATCATCGTTTTCAAGCTGTGATGTCATCGGAACATCTTGATTAATAGATTTATTAAAACCAATGGACTTCTTATTGATTCTATTTTTAATAATTTTATCAATTCCTTCGAAAGCGCCGCCACATACAAATAAAATATTTTTGGTATCTACTTGAAGAAATTCTTGTTGAGGGTGTTTCCTGCCACCTTGTGGAGGAACGCTCGCAGTAGTTCCTTCAATTATTTTTAATAAAGCCTGTTGAACACCTTCTCCTGATACATCTCGGGTAATAGAAGGATTTTCACTTTTTCTTCCAACTTTGTCGATTTCATCGATATATACAATTCCTTTTTGAGCCAAGCTAACGTCATAATCGCATTGTTGAAGCAATCGTAATATTATATTTTCAACATCCTCTCCTACATAGCCAGCCTCTGTAAGAGTGGTAGCATCAGCTATTGTAAAAGGAACATTTAAAAATTTTGCAAGAGTTTGTGCCAACAATGTTTTACCGCAACCAGTTGGACCAATTAATAAAATATTTGATTTTGAAATTTCAATATCCTTTGAAGGATTTTGAACTCTTTTGTAGTGGTTATAAACTGAGACAGATAAAATTTTCTTAGCATGATCTTGTCCAATAATGTGATCATCTAAATAATTAAATATTTCACTAGGTTTTGGAATTTCAAAACCCTGTTTTGTATCAATTTTATCATCCTCTACTAGGATATCCTTACAAAGAACTACGCATTCATTACATATGTATACATTAGGACCAGCAATTAATTTTTTGACCTCTTCTTGGCTTTTGCCGCAAAAAGAACAAGATATTTTTTTATCTGAAGTTCCAGCTGAAGAGATTTTATCGTCTGCCACTACTTATCCTCTCTGTCCGTGATCACTTTATCTATTAAACCAAATTTAAGAGCTTCTTCAGGATCGAAAAACTTATCTCTTTCCATTGCTTTTTCGATTTCGGCAATACTTATATTTGTATGCTTCTGGTATATTTCGTTAAGTCTCTTTTTAGTTTTTAAAATTTCTTCCGCTTGGATTTTAATATCAGTTGCCTGACCTGAAAATCCTCCAGAAGGTTGGTGGATCATAATTTTGGAATGAGGGAGAGCGTATCGATGACCAGATTTTCCTGATGTTAAAATCAAAGAACCCGCAGATGAGGCCTGACCTATACAAACCGTGTGAACAGGACATCGAATATACTGAATAGTGTCATACATTGCTAATCCAGCAGTAACAAGACCCCCAGGTGAGTTGATATAAAGGCTTATAGGTTCCTCAGGATTTTCGGACTCCAAGAAAAGAAGTTGAGCACATATTAAAGAAGCTGTTTGATCATCAATTGGACCAGTCAGAAAAATAATTCTTTCTCTTAGTAAACGAGAGAAAATATCAAATGATCTTTCTCCTTTACCTGACTGCTCAATGACTATGGGAACCAGGTTCATGATTATGGGATCCTTTTTTCATCATTTCTTCTAAACTTAACTTAGTTTCTTTAATTTTAAAAGTTTTCATAGAGTTATCTGCGATTTTATTTCTAAGGAGAGTGCCATAAGCTGTTTCGGCAGCTCTTTGGTCGACTTTTTCACCATAATACTTTTGAATATGCTCTTGAAGTTCATTTTGTTCCACTTTTACATCAAGATATTTAACCAATTCAGAAAAAATTAGATCTTTTTGAATGTTATCACTAGTCATCTTTTTTAAACTATCTACTCGCTCTTTATGTTCGTCTTTCATTGAAGTAATGTCTACTTGATATTTTCTTTTTAACTCTAAGTTCACAACTTCATCATGGATTTCTATTTTCTTTTTTTCAGAGAGCACTTTAAGTAAATCCTCAATAAAAAATTCTTTTTGAAAATAGTTAACATCATCATTCAACTTTTCAGAAATTTTTGTATTAAGATCTTTTACAGATTCTAATTTTAAGATCTTTATTAATTCTTCATCATTTTTTGGATAAATCTTTTTATTGATATCTTTGATCTTTCCATCAATTTGGATATTTTTAGTAGTAATTGAAAAATCAGACTTATTCTTAATTTTCAATAGAGCTTTTTTGAGATCTAGAAAAGTCTGTTCTTCTGTTTGTGTGTTTAAATCAATACGCACATCTTTTTGGGAAAAGATTTTTTTTTGCTCTTCTCCAAAATTAGTAACTTCAAAATCAATTACTGAATTTTCATCTGACTCATCAATAGACTCAAGAGAATAATATTCTTTTCTTACTTTTTCTCTGAATTCATCAATATCTTTATCTTCTACGGTCGCAGAAATTTTTTCAATTTCTGAATCTTTCAGATCGTCGATTTTCAACTCAGGTTTTAAATAAAATGATAGAGAAAAATTATAATTATCTTTAAATTGAATATCGGGTTGGATCAAAGATTGTATTTTTTCCTTTTCACTAATTTCTGAGATATTTTTTGATATCTCTTCATTTAAAACTTCATTTTCTACTTCTGTACCGATTTTAGATTTGATGATATTCAAAGGAACTTTTCCTTTTCTAAAACCTGCTATTTCAAATGTAGATTGTTTTTCAGTTATCTTTTGATCGATAATTTTACTTATGGCTTCCTGATCTAGAGATACCTCAAAAGAGGATTTATGATTTTGTGTTTCTATATTTTTATATTGCATATTATTTTTTTTTGGTGCGCCAGGAGGGACTTGAACCCCCACGAGTTGCCTCGCTGGTACCTAAAACCAGTGCGTCTACCATTCCGCCACTGGCGCATAATAAATTGGGGCGAGTAAGGGGACTTGAACCCCCGACCTCCGGTACCACAAACCGGCGCTCTAACCAGCTGAGCTACACCCGCCAAAAATTAGCATTAATTTATAGTATAGATATTATGCAAATTAAACATTATATTTGAAATCCATAATATGAAAAAAATTGAGGCTATTATTAAACCTTTTAAGCTTGAAGACGTAAAAGATGCGTTGGGCGAAATCGGTCTCAGTGGATTAACTGTCTCTGAAGTAAAAGGTTTTGGTAGACAAAAAGGCCATACAGAGCTATACCGTGGCGCTGAGTATGTGGTCGATTTTCTTCCAAAAGTGAAGATCGAACTAGTAGTAGATGATAAAAAATATAAAGAAGCAATTGATGTCATTATCAAACAAGCCAACACTGGTAAAATTGGAGATGGCAAAATCTTCGTATATGAAGTTACTGAAGCTATTAGAATTCGTACTGGCGAAAAAGGCAAAGACGCAGTTTAGCTTTATCTATCCCACTACCATAAAAAATTTAGGAGTATTTTAATATGGATAAAAAATCATTACAAAAACTTATTGACGAAAAAGGTATTCAATTTATTGATTTTCGTTTTACAGACCCATTAGGAACATGGCATCATTTCTCACATCATATCAATACATTTGAAATGGATGTGTTTGAAGAAGGCGTAGGTTTTGATGGATCTTCCATTAGATGTTTTCAATCTATCGAAGCTAGTGACATGATCTTAATACCTGATATCGAAACTGCTTTTGTTGATCCTTTCTTTGCTGACCCTACTCTGGTTATGATTTGTGATATTCAAGATCCGATTACTGGGCAAAAATATGACAAAGACCCAAGATATGTTGCAAAAAAAGCAGAAGAGTTTGTTAAGTCTTCAGGCATTGGTGATAGTATTTTCTTTGGTGCTGAAGCGGAGTTTTTCTTATTTAGTGACGTCAGAATTTCAACCGATCCAAGTAATTCATTTTTCTCCGTTGACTCCGGAGAAGCTGTTTGGAATAAGGGTTCTGATGAGAGACCCAATTTAGGTTATCAGCTCAGAAATAAAGGTGGTTATTTCCCCTGCCCTCCTCATGACACAATGCAAGACGTTAGATCCGAAATGGTAAACCACATGGTTTCTATTGGTTTAAAGGTTGAGGCACAACATCATGAAGTTGCTACTGCTGGTCAACAAGAAATAGATCTTAGATTTGACACTCTACTTTCTCACGCAGACGATCTTCAAAAATATAAATATGTTGTAAGAAATACTGCTAAAAGCAATGGTCTATCTGCAACATTTATGCCAAAACCTCTGTCTAATGATAATGGTTCTGGTATGCACTGCCACCAAAGTATTTGGTCTAATGGCAAACCAATTTTTTATGCAGACAGTGGTTATGCAAACTTAAGCGATGAAGCTAAATTTTATATTGGAGGTCTTTTAAAGCATGCTCCATCTTTACTAGCTTTTACAAACCCAACAATTAACTCATTTAAAAGATTGGTTCCTGGGTATGAAGCACCTGTAAAATTAGCTTACTCTAACAGAAACAGAAGTGCGATTTGTCGTATTCCTGCCTACTCTCCATCTCCGAAAGCAAAAAGAGTAGAGTTTAGATGTCCAGATGCTACAGCTAATCCATATTTAGCTTTTGCTGCAATGGTTATGGCTGGTTTAGATGGTATTAAAAATAGAATTGATCCGGGCGAACCAATGGATAAAAATCTTTATGATTTACCACCAGAAGAGCGAGCTAAAGTAAAAGAAGTTCCATCTTCTCTAGAAGAAGCGGTCAACAACTTAGAATCTAATCATGACTATCTTCTTGAAGGAAACGTATTTACGAAAGACTTAATCGAGTCATATATTGAATATAAAAGAGAAGAAGAGATTGAACCAAATAAACTTGTGGTTACGCCTAAAGAATACGATCTCTACTACGATTATTAATCTATAATTTTTAACAGCTCTTCTAAAGATTGACTTAAATCAATCTTAGTTGAGCTGTTATACAAGTTCTCTCTAACCAACTCTTCATTAAAAATTTTAAATTTTCCCTTTAAAGAAAACTCTTCGTTATTAAAACTAAAAATTTCATCTGAAATTTTATAGAGCTGTACCAAATCTTTGAATTTTACTTTTGGATTTTTGAGATCGAACATTTTTTTAATATAGTTTTTATCAATCAAAGAATATTTAGAGATAATTTTATTTTTTCTAAAATTAAATAATCTAGTTATAGTTATTGATCGAGATAGAATTTTTGTTTTTAAAAATGATAATTGATGAAAGATTTCATCAGTTTTTAAATAAAAATCAAAAAAATTATCAAATTGAATTACCTGATCTGAACTTTTATCAAAAGGTTTGTTTCGATCATCAATAATTAAGAATTCTTTATCTACATATTGATTAATCACATTATAAAATCTCCTAACAATCTTTATATTATCAATATGGTTATTCTCTTTTGAATGGTAAATAAAAAACAAATCGACGTCAGACGAAGGAAGAGCTTTATTGATACCATAACTTCCGAAGAGGATTGGAGATAGATCAGAAAAGATTTTTTTTTGACTGGTATAATTAGTTTTAATTATTTCAAATAAATTAAATAGAAATTTTTTAATATTTCTATTTCTTTTAAAAATATAAATTTCATAATCAATTTTTTTTGAAATATATAAATAATCTAATAAAAAAATTACTTCATATATGTCTTGAAGGATCTTTTTTAAATCTAAATCAAAATTGTCTGATTTTTCCCTAATTTGGAAACTTGGAAGGCCATAATTGAATAAGTAAACAAGAGACTCGATCAAAAAATTGTTCTTATTCAATAAATTGGTCAATTTAGGTGAATTTTTAAAGATGAAGATAATTTCAGGAAAAATATTACTGTTATATTTATATAAGCCAGTTAAATGGACACCAGATTTATAATAATTAATAAGATAATCAAATTTAATTATAAGTTCATCTCTTTGATCTTCGTGGACAAGTAGATTGATGAGATATTTTATTGAATTAGTATAGTCATGTCGGATAGTTTCAGAGCTATTGATATTACTAGCCTTCTCAAACAACTTACTGATAATGGTACGACTTTTTTCATTAAAATTTTCTATATTAATATTTTGGTCATCGTTTTTTGGAGAAAATAAATCTTCATAAATTTTTATAACTCTTTCTCTCTTGGACATTAATTCTTCATAATAATTATGGGATACTTTTTTTAGGTAAGGGTCATCCTCATGAACAAAATTTTGAAAGGTATTCTGTTTTAGATGAAGATAGTTTTCTATTTTCCTGAAATAATAATAGGCATCTCTAATTATAGATAAATCTTCCTCGTTAATGATAGTTTTATAATTAGATATTCTTTTAAATAATTTATGAATGTTACTTTCTCGAAGCTCGTTAAATTTCCCAGACCATAATAGCTGATTAAAATGAATTATATTTTCACATGATCGAATAAACCCATAAGAGTTTTTTATATCTAAATTGTTTGAAGTTTTTTTTCTTTCAAAGAGTTTTTTTATTTCATCTATGGCGTAAAAATCAAATGAGCGTCTAAATAAAAAACTTTTAATTGAGTTTAGAAAACTGCTATATAATAAAATATTGCCACATAAAAAATTAGATCGGTGATATGCCAATCTTTCCCAATTTCTGCCTACTGATGAGTAATAATCAATAGCACTTTCGAGATCTGTAACAATTTGTGACCCTCCTAAATCAGGACGTAATCTTAGATCTATTTTATGAAAAAATGATGGAGAAATATTGGTAATGTCACTTAAAATTTTTTTAATTATTTTATTAAAATCTGATATTTCGATAGCTGAGTTTTTATTATCGAAGAAGATAATCAAATCAATATCAGATGTGAAATTCAGATCTTTAACCCCAATTTTACCCAAACCTAATATGAAGAAATTTTTTAAAATTTTACGGTCAAAAGATTGAAGAATATAAAAGTTAAAAATCTTAGTAACAAAGTTTTTGCAAATTAAAGACCATAATCGAGATGCAAATTCTTGATTTATTATTCCCTCATGGAATGAAGAGAAAATAAGATAAATGATTTCATTTTTTAATTTTTCGATACCAATTAATGTATGATTTGAGTCCTGAATAATTTTAGAAATAGAAGCTTTGTAATAATTTAAGATATTTTTAAAGTCTTTTTTTGAACTAAAATCCTCTTCTAAATATTCATATTTTTTTAAAAAGGAAGAATATTTCGTTAGCTCTTTTAATTCCAAATTTGATTTCTTTCAAAAATATTTTTAATCTTAATAATACTATCAGCTTCAGAAATATCTTTTTTAATTTTTTTAGCTCCTTTAACTTTTGAAAGTAGAGTAAAGATAGCTTTTTTAAGTAAATTCAAATTTAAGTATTTATAATTTTCAAAGCTATCTAGGTAATCTGATATAATTTGGCTTTTATTATCAATTTCAATTAGTCCAAGCTTTTCAATAAATAATAGATCATTAGCAAATTGTCTTCCGATCATAAATTGATTGATATTATTATCTGACAAATGATTAAAGGTTTTCAAATCATTTATTTCCCCATTGGGAATTAACTCCATATTTGGAAACTCCCTTTTGCATTTAAAAAAAAGCTCATAGTTAATTTTAGGAATTGTCCTATTTTTTTTTGTATCAAGATTTAAAACACCATTTCGACAATGAATATAAACTGTTTTGATTTCAAACTCTTGAAACATATTTAAATATTCAAATATATAATTTTGATCCTCTTCTAGTCCAAGACCTAATCTACATTTAACAGAAATTTTTTTATTATATGTTTTGAGAGCATATAAACACTCTCTTACCAAAGTAGGATATTGTGTTAAAGCAAGCCCTAGTTTGTTCTCTTGTACTCTAGAACTTGGGCAGCCTAGATTTAAATTAATATGATTTATCCGATCAATTTTATTTAGCTTTCGAATTGCTAATTTTATTTCTATAGGTTCTGAACCTGCTATTTGAATAGCACTAATATTATTCACTAAAAAATGTTTATCGATCGTTTTATTTTCATTATGAATTATAGCTTTATCTACAATCATTTCTGAAAAGGTAGTGATATGACTTTTATACAATTTTTCAGCTAATAATCTAAAATAGCAATCTGTATAGCCCATCATTGGGGCGAGGTGGTAATTCATTGGATTAAATTCTTTTCTTCATTGAAAAATACTGCAATAAAAGTAAAAATCATTAAAAATTCAATCAATTGGAAAATATCAAAATAAATAATCTTAAATATGATAGTCATGGCCTTATCCCTACTGTAGTTCAAGAAAAAGAAACAAAAGAAATTCTTATGGTTGCCTACTCAAATAAAGAGTCTCTTGAAATGACAATAAAAAATAAATTTGGTTATTTTTGGAGTCGAAGTAAAAATAAGCTTTGGAAAAAAGGTGAAACATCTGGAAATTTATTAAAGTTATTTAATATTTATACAGATTGTGATAACGATACTTTAATTTTTGAGGTAGAACTTCAAGGTTCGGCGGCTTGCCACACTGGCTCTAGAAGTTGTTTTTTTAAGAAGATAGAAGAATGAGTGAAATAATTGCCTATAAAGATCAAAATAATGAATATTTTGATTTAGAAATAGAAAACTCAAAACCCATTCGGGCAAAATCTGATGATGCGCTTAATATTATGAGGCATGACATGGCTCATGTTTTAGCCGAAGCTGTAGTAAGTATTTTTCCCACTGCCAAACCTACTATAGGCCCATTCATTAAAAATGGATTTTACTATGATTTTGATATGGATAGTGCCCTTACAGACGATGATATCAATAAAATTGAAGAAAAAATTAAAGAAATTTTAAGTGAAGGAAGAGAATTTAATAAAAAAATTGTATCCAAAGATGAGGCGTTAAATTTTTTTAAAGATAATAAATATAAGTTAGAACTCATTAATAATCTTGATAATGCAGCAGAGA
This sequence comes from Alphaproteobacteria bacterium, assembly GCA_036937365.1. Lineage (GTDB taxonomy): Bacteria > Pseudomonadota > Alphaproteobacteria > HIMB59 > HIMB59 > HIMB59. The sequence continues at coordinate 124 of JAXOVD010000016.1, read as the reverse complement.
TAACACTCTATGAGCAAAAAAACTTTACTGATTTATGCAAAGGTCCTCATCATAAAAGTACCAAAGAATATGAGGCGCATGTAAAAATTACCAATGTATCTGGTGCCTATTGGAGGGGTATTAG
>JAXOVD010000015.1:0-21054 GCA_036937365.1 Alphaproteobacteria bacterium | reverse complement strand
TCCTCGCCTCTAATGAAATAAGCCTCAAACAAATCATTTAAAACATCTTCTTGAATATTTTGCTTATAAGCTAAAGCTAAAAGGCGATGAGAATTAAATGAATTTGGCGTAACTTCTATAGAGTCGAAATTAAAATCAATTCCTTCTTTTTTGCCTTCCTCAAAAATATTATCGTATATAGTTTTAGCAGCATCAGCACTTCCAAATTTTGAAACTAAATATTCTTGTCGATCCATGCCATCAGGCGGCATTCCTGGATTTAACTGAAAAGGCCTCCATGTTTGTTTAATTTCAAGATGAGAATGGTTTTTTATCGCCTTATCTAGGCGTTTTTTTCCTATAAAACACCAAGGACAGACCGTATCTGAGAAGATATCTAATTCAATCATTTTGTTTTATAACACTGATGTCATAAAAATCTAATAAATTCAAATATAATGATGTATTATTTAATTTTGAAGGTATGAATATGATTGAAAATTTTAATGGAATTTTTTACTTAATTATTTTTCTAGTAATTTTGGTGATGAATAGCTTTTATGGATACAATTGCCTATTTAAAACTCAAAAATTTTTAGAAAAATACGAAATTGATATATCTGCCTCATTCTTTTGTCGTTTTGCAGGAGGAGTGATTATGGCAGCAGTATTAATGCAGCTTTATATTCTCTTTAGAGGAACGGAAGCCACTTGGGCTTTTTTTAATTTCATGTTCATCATGATGACTCTGATAGCAGGAGCGTCCTTCTACGGTTTTGAAATCGATAAACTTGGATTGACGAAAGGATCTTCTCGAGAGGGATACATTTCAACTAGTGTACTAGCCATTCTTTGGGCTATTCTTTGTTTTGGCCTATCAGATAAAATTTATATCTAACGGTTTTTGATAAAGTAGATAAATAACAAAGAGGTTAGATACATAATCAAACTATATGTGGCGGCGGGTATAATATAAAGCCCGCCTCCAAAAACTGTAGTTCCTACAAAAATGGCAAGAGTTCCATTTTGTAATCCACATTCAATTGCAATAGCTTTTTTCTGGGATATCCCCGTTCCAAAAAATCCTGACCAATAAAACGCAATTAACATCATTAAAATGTTCAAAGTAAGAACCACCAGACCTGTTTGAGCAAAATAGCTAATAACATTTTCTCTTTCAGCCAAAATGGCACCCAGTAGAACTAAAACAAACAAAAGTGTTGAGATAAATCGAGCAGATTTTTCTATTTTCAAAGTCAAACTATTTAAAAAAGACCGAACCCCCATTCCTAGAAGAACGGGCAAAGTAACAATGAGGAACATGCTCAATGCTATGCCTGTAAGTGAAATGGACTCTGGCAAACTAGTATCCCCAATCAATCCAATTGATATGGCAAGAACGATTGGGACACTCACTGCACTTAATAAACTCATTACTGCAGTCAGGGATACAGAAAGTGCTACATCTCCTCGAGCAAAATACGTTAGAATATTCGATGTGACACCACCTGGCGCAGCAGCTATCAGCATTACCCCAATCGCAATTTCAATGGGTAGGGGCCAAATAATGACTAAAATTAAACCGACGATAGGAAGAAATATTAACTGACTTACTAGCCCAATAAGAAAATTTTTTGGTTTTTTAAAGACATTGGAAAAATCTTTAACGGAAAGACCCAAACCTAAGGTAAACATAATAAAGGCTAGGGCCAGAGGTAGAATCACATCAGTTATAAAATTCATATTAAAACTCTAACAAAAATTTCTTTTTTTTATATTTCATATCCTTTGACTTTTTCCTCTTCGTCTACCAATTCTTCTGGGAAACCAGGGGCTCTAAAGTCAGTTTCATATTTATCTTCAAGCCTTTTTACTACCATAGAAGACCATGCGCGACTGCCATACTTCTCTTTAGCATCTTTAATAATATCTAAGACTAGGGGAGAAATTTCTAAATCAACACCTAATTTCTTTGCTACATTTTCAAAAAGCCCAACATCCTTTTCAACCAAATCCATAGTGAAGTTAATATTGTAGGATCCATTTAAAATTACCTGACTTTCCGTTTCATGAACAAATGAATTTCCAGAAGATGCCGCTATTCCTTTAAAGGCTTTGTTTAAATCAAGACCTGATTTTTTAGCAACAGTCCAAGCTTCGCCCAAAGAAACTAGATGGACTGTAGCTAGGTAGTTGGTAATTACTTTTAAAATTGATGCGGAGCCAAAATCTCCTACATGAAGAATTCTTCTTCCAAGACAACTTAAAACCGGAAGTGCTTTTTCAAACCCCTCGCGTTTCCCACCAACAAAAATAGAGATATTACCAGTAGCTGCGCGATGACAGCCTCCGCTTACGGGAGCTTCTAGAGCAATAGCTTTTTTGCTTTCAATCAGTGATGCATGTCTTTTTAATTGATCCTCATCAGTGGTACTCATTTCCATCCAAATTTGATTTTCATTTATGCATTCCGCTATACCCTTAGGTGACTCAATCACGTCCTTGCACGCCTCAGGTGATGGAAGGCAGGTAATCAAAATATCATTTTTTTTGACAAGCTCCTCAACTGAGGTAGCTATCTTTGATCCTCTTTCTTTAAACTGATCTGAAACCTCATTATTTTTATCGAAGACCATTAAATCAAAGTTATTATTTAATAAATTACTTGCAAGTTTTCCCCCAACATTGCCGAGACCAATAAAACCAATTTTCATTTCCTTACTCCAAAAATATTATTTTAATTATCTTAATCCTATTTTTTCATATTAATCATCAAGAATTTAAATAAAATTAACCGATGTCTATCTACCTTAGAACAGAACCTATAATACCAGCTTGGACGGACTACAACGGTCATATGAACTTAGCTTTTTATATTCACTTATTTGACCAAGGATGGGATGTCTTATTGGATAAATTTCAAATGGGTGGCGACTCTGCAAAGACAGAGAGACGATCAACTTTTGCTGTTGAGTCGCATACAAAGTATATCAAAGAGGTAAAACAAGGCGACGAGGTTGATATTAATCTTTTATTTTTGGATCGTGATAAAAAAAGGATGATTTATCAATTAGAAATTTTTAGTAAAACTGGAAATTACCGAGCCGCCACAACTGAAGTTTGTTCACTCTATGTTAATCTTGACACTAGAAGAGTAACAGAAATAGAAGAAAAAAAACTAGAATTAATGGATAAATTCATTGAGGAAAATAAGTCGAATTTTGAACCATTAGAGTTCTATCTTCTAGATAAATTAAAAAAATAAAAAAAGTGGTGCCGCCGAGAAGAATCGAACTTCCGACCCCACCCTTACCAAGGGTGTGCTCTACCACTGAGCTACGGCGGCAATAGCTATTGTTTACAGCGATTTCTTTCAACTCTCAAGTGGAAGATAAAAATTATTTACCTTCCAAATATTCCAAGTTTTACTTCATAATCAACGGCAATACTGTAATCAGGATCATCGTCGCTATCTACGATTAACTGACCTGTTTTAGAAAGCAATCGATGACAATCTCGGGTGAGATGTCTTAATTTCACTTTTTTTCCAAGACTAGAATATTTATCTGCAATATCTTCAATTGCCTTAAGTGCAGACTGGTCAATGACCTTTGATTTAGCAAAATCAATAATGACCAAATCAGGATCTTGAGACGGATTAAATATTTCAAGAAAGCTGTTAGCAGAACTGAAAAAAAGTGGACCTTCAATTTCATAGACTTTAGCCCCTTCTTCTGTTCGAGAGGGTCTTTCAATAGCTTGAATTCGAGATGCAGATTTCCAAGCAAACACGAGTGCAGAAACAATAACTCCCACAACAACCGCAATAGCTAGATCGGCAATTACCGTGACTGTGGTGACAAGAATAATCACTAAGGCATCGGACTTCGGAACAACAAATAATAATTTAATTGAATTCCAAGCAAAAGTGCCGATCACCACCATAAACATCACTCCCACTAAAGCGGCGATGGGAATTAATTCAATCAGTGATGATGTAAAGAGAATAAAAGACAATAAAAATAAGGATGCGGATACGCTGGAAATTCTTGTTCTGCCTCCAGATTTTACATTAATCATGGATTGACCGATCATGGCGCAACCCCCCATACCTCCAAACATCCCTGTTACCGTATTGGATACTCCTTGCGCAAGGCATTCTTGACTTGCACCCCCTTTTTTATTCGTAATCTCTCCAACTAAATTTAAGGTTAAAAGACTCTCAATTAATCCTATGGCAGCCAAGATTAAAGCATAGGGGAAGATAATAATTAATGTTTCTAAATTAATAGGAACCATGGGGATTGCAAAAGAGGGAAGGCCGCCAGCCACGCTGGCCAAATCTCCTACTCTGGGGATAGGAATATCAAAACCAATCACTAAACCAGAGGTTAATAAAATTGCTACGAGGGTAGCAGGAAATATTTTTGAAAATTTAGGAAGCAACCAAATAATAGACATGGTTAGGACCACTATACAATAGGAGTAGAGTAAAGGGTTTCCCGACATCCAAACCAACTCCCCTGCAGAATTTATTACTTTGAATTGGGATATTTGCGATAGGCCAATGACTATGGCAAGACCATTGACAAAACCTAACATGACAGGTTGGGGGACCATCCGGATGAATTTTCCGAGTCGGAATACCCCTGCTAGGATTTGTAAAATTCCCATGAGCACCACAGTGGCAAATAAATATTGAACCCCATGATCAGCTACTAACGAGACCATCACCACCGCTAAAGCCCCGGTTGCACCTGAGATCATTCCAGGTCGACCACCCATGATCGCAGTAATTAATCCAACAATAAAAGCTGCATATAATCCTGAAAGAGGCGTCACCCCGGCAACAAAGGCAAAAGCAATTGCCTCGGGCACCAAGGCAAGCGCAACCGTCAGACCAGCTAGAATTTCAATTCTAAAGAGAGAGAAGGACGGGCCTTCTTTGGGTATATAGTCTTTGACTAAAGAATGGGCAAAAGATGTTAAATTAGTTTTGGACAGAGTTTTCCTTTGGGAAATATTATTTTTAAATTTGAATAAAAAAATTAACACATAAATACAATGATGCAAAGACTAGGGTTAAGTTAATTTATTTAGTTTTGAGCAAATAATCACCATATACAATCGTATTATTAGCTCCTAATTGATATTTTTTTAAAAATTTGACTTGAAAACCTTTTTTTCTCATCTCTCTGATTTCTTGAGCGGCTTCTCTTCGGTATTTTCTATTTTTCCACCATGAAGAATTCCCAACCTCTAAAGTGATTATTTTTTTCATCCAACGAAACTAGCTAAATAGAGAATAAAAACATAACGAGATATCTTTGAAATACTTACTAATACGAAAAAGATACCAAATCGAACCTTTAAGACACCCGCAAGTAAAGTTAAAGGATCGCCAATAATAGGAACCCAAGCTAAAAGCAAAGACCATAGACCATATTTTTGAAAATATTGTCGACTTCTCTCTAATTGTTCCCTAGATACGGGAAACCATTTGCGATTTTGAAATAGGGTTATTTTTTTTCCCAGGTACCAATTCGTAATGGAACCCATGATGTTTCCGATGCTCGCAAAAATTAAAAGAAAGTAAGTTTCAAATGAATTAGATAAGTACATGGTTGTTAAGACTACCTCAGAGGAAAAAGGAAGGATTGTGGCAGCAAGAAAACTGATAAGGGAAAGCTGAAAATAAGAAAATAAAATTATCAAAAAAGATTAGTTAAAATTATTTCTTTCGAGACATTATTGTTTTGACAATAATAAATAAAAGAAAACAAATAACCGCACCGCAAATTATTGTAAATAAGAGAGCCATAACAAATTATAGCATAACTTTAGATTAAGAAGTTAGAACTTTTAGATCTTTATTGGCAATCTTTAATCCATACTTGTCTTTGGTGAAGATGATTTTTTCAGAAATATTCTCCCCTAATTCTAGGATTACCTCGGAGAGGGGATTAAGCACCTCATCTTGAAGTAATCTCTTGAGAGGTCGGGCACCAAAGATAGGATCAAAACCTTTGTCGGCTAGGAATTCTAAGGCCTCATCAGAAAAACTAATCTTAATTCCTTTGGGGCTAATTCTTTCTTGAATGATAGCAATTTGATTTTGCAAGATATGGTTAATATTTTCTTTCGTCAATTTATTGAAAAGGATGATGTCATCTATTCGATTTAAAAACTCAAGACGGAAATGATTTTTTAATTCCTCTAAAGCTAAATTCTTTTTCGTCGCGTAATCAAAATGATCATCAATGGGAATTTGAGATCCAATATTAGATGTCATAATAATTAGTGTATTTTTGAAATTAACTATCTTCCCTTTGGAGTCCGTTAATCTTCCATCATCTAGGATTTGTAGTAAGATATTAAAAACATCAGGGTGAGCTTTTTCGATTTCATCAAAAAGAATGACCTGGTAGGGGCGGCGGCGAACAGAATCTGTTAATTTCCCTCCATCATCATAACCGACATAGCCTGGAGGCGATCCGATCAGTTTGCTGACAGAGTGTTTTTCCATGTATTCAGACATATCGAGGCGAAGCATTTGCTTTTCATTATCAAATACATATTCCGCCAAAGCCTTTGATAATTCAGTTTTCCCTACACCGGTAGGCCCTAAAAAGAGAAACGAACCCAAGGGTTTGTTTGGGTCTTGCAATCCTGCTTTGGAAATTTTGATCGCTTTAGATACCTTTTCGATGGCATCTTTTTGACCAATCACTCTTTTTTCCAGTAAGTGCTCAATATTAACTAATTTATTATTTTCACCCCCTGATAATTTTTCAAGAGGAATACCTGTCCATTTAGAAACAACCCCGGCAATATCCTCGGCGTTAATAACTTCATTAATGATTTTGGATTGTTCTTGTTCATTAAGGGAGTCATATTCCTTTTGAAGACTAGGAAGCAAGCCGTACATAATTTCACTTGCTTTCGTTAAATCCCCATTTCGTTGGGCCGCTTCTAGGTCCTCTTTTGCTTGGTCAATGCGTTCATTAAGATTTCTTTTAGTATCTAAAATCTTTTTTTCAGCCTCCCAGGTAGCATTGAGACTTTTGAGTTTTTTTTCTAATTCTTGAATTTGTTGATTAATGGTTTCATTCTTTTTTTCATCTTGTTCGCTATCCTTGGATAAGACATTTTTTTCCATTTGAAGTTTGATTAAATCTCGATCTAATTGATCGATCTCCTCGGGCTTACTATCTATTTCCATTTTAACTTTACTGGCGGCCTCATCCATTAAGTCAATAGCCTTATCGGGAAGAAAACGGTCAGTAATATATCGATCAGATAACTGAACTGCAGCGAGAATGGCCTCATCACTTATTCGAATACCATGATGAATTTCATATTTTTCTTTTAAACCTCTCAAGATGGCCACAGCATCAGAAGAGGAAGGTTCATTGACAAAGACCGGTTGAAATCTACGTGTAAGAGCAGCATCTTTTTCAAAATATTTTTTATATTCATCAAGAGTAGTAGCCCCAACACAATGCAATTCACCTCGCGCCAAAGCGGGCTTCAACATATTAGAAGCATCCATGGCGCCATCTGATTTTCCCGCACCGACTAAGGTGTGAATTTCATCAATAAACAAAATAATTTTTCCATTTTCTTTATGAATTTCTTTGAGAACGTTTTGAAGACGCTCTTCAAATTCTCCTCGGTATTTAGCACCAGCAAGAAGTAAGCCAAGATCGAGTATACGAATGACTTTATTTTCTAAGGATTTAGGAACATCTTTATTCACTATTCGTTGGGCCAACCCTTCAATCAGTGCTGTTTTTCCAACACCTGGATCACCGATGAGAATAGGGTTGTTTTTAGTTCTTCGAGATAAAACTTGAATAGTTCTTCTTATTTCTTCATCACGCCCAATCACTGGATCGAGCTCTCTATTTTGAGCTTTTTGCGTCACGTTAATGGTATATTTCTCTAAAGCATTAAAGTTATCATCTGAGCTTTCACTATCAGATTTAGAGCTTTTTCGAATTTCTGAAATTTTGCTTTGAATTTTATTTAAATTCAATCCAGCTTTTTTAATAAGATCTTCAATATTGCTATCAGATTGAATAGAGCTAATTAAAAGAGAGTCTATGGAAACATAGTTATCATGCTGCTCAGCGGCGAGCTTTTCTGCCTTTTCAAAAAGTTGGATTAACTTAGGGTCTGCAAAAATTTGACCATTGCCGTTATGAGTGGGTTCTTTTGATAAATGATTTTGAATAGAAATTTTAATCTGATTGACGTCACTGCCTTCCAAAGCTTTGACTATCAAATCATGATTACTGTTGAGTAGTTCAGAGAAAATATGCATAGGGGTGATTTTTTGATGCTTTTTTCCTAAGGCTAAATTTTGGGCAGCATTAATTATTTTTTTTGAACTATTAGTATATTTTTCAAAATTCATCATATAATTTATGTAGTAATAATTAATGAAGAAACAAGACCCGAAGAAAAAAAATATAGAAGATAGAAAAAAAGAGAAATTAGCCCTGAAGTTAAGAGAAAATTTAAAAAAAAGAAAAAAATCAGCTAAGTAAAAAATGCAAAAAGTAATTATCGAAGGTCCTGTTACCTTAAAGGGTGAAATTAACATCTCAGGCTCTAAGAACGCCTCCCTCCCAATAATGATCTCCACAGTTTTGTCAAAAGGAAGTTGTTTGATTAGCAACGTGCCTAACTTGCGTGATACAAGATTTTTAGTCTCCATCCTTCAAGATCTTGGTTGCAATGTGGATTTTCAAAAAAACATCTTTGCCGTTCATAATTCTACAATTAGAAAAAAGTCTGCAGATTATGAATACGTTCGACAAATGAGAGCATCAATTGTTTTGCTGGGACCGGTGATTGCAAGATATCCAAAATTTAAAATTGCTCTTCCTGGGGGATGTTCTATTGGAACTCGGGGTATTGATTTGCACTTAGAAGCTTTAAAATTGATGGGGGTGAAAATTTCTATTCGCAGTGGTTATGTAATTGCAGAGCGAAAAAATAAACAACTGCAAGCCATCAATCATAAATTTCCAAAAATAAGTGTAGGCGCTACTCAAAATATAGTCATGGCCGCGACTCTTGCTAACGGAAAATCTGTTCTTAAAAATTGTGCTATTGAACCAGAAGTAATGGATTTAATAAACTTTTTGAATAATTGCGGAGCACAAATTTCCATTAAAAATAGAACGATCACTATTATAGGCGTAGCAGATCTTGAGCTTCAAAATCATGAAGTTATCCCAGATAGAGTAGAGGCGGGGTCTTATATTCTAGCAGCGATGGCAACCAAAGGAAAAATTACTTTAAAAGATTTCGAGCCACATCACTTGGAGTTTCCTTTAAATATTTATCAATCGATGGGATTAAAAATAAAAAAATTATCAGATCGAGCGTATGAGTTTAGTTGTAAAAATTTAAAATCGATTAAAAAAGTTTCCACTAAAGAATATCCCGGCTATCCAACAGATCTTCAAGCACAGATTATTGCTACATTATTGAAAACAGGAATAAAATCACGGGTAACAGAAAATATCTTTGAAAATAGATTTATTCATATACCAGAACTGCGAAGATTTGGTGCCGATTTAAAATTAAAGGATAAGACGGTAGAAATTGAAAAAGTAAGCGAGCTCTTTGGTGCAGAGGTGATGGCTACAGATATTCGTGCTAGTTTTTCATTGATTATTGCCGCGATGATGGCAAAAGGCACCACCACCATTGACCGAATTTATCACTTAGATCGTGGGTATGAAGATTTTGATTTAAAATTAAAAAAATGTGGCGTAAACATAAAAAGGAAAAAATGAACTCAAATTTAATTATTGCTTGTCCTAAGGGTCGATTAGAAACGAAGGTAGTTAAATACCTCGCCGATCGAGGGCTGGAAATGGAAAAAGCATTTTTTAATGATGAGATTAGAAAACTGACTTTTGATACAAATTTTAAAAATATAAAAGTTATTAAACTTAAACCCTCGGATATCCGTTCGTATACTATCCTCGGAGCTGCGGATATAGGTTTTGTTGGGTACGATGATATTTTAGAAAACTCATCTGAGAATATTGTGCTTTTGCAAAAAACTTCCATTGGTAAATGTCGAATTTCCATTGCTTCTGATCGAAAAGAAATCGATTTTTCTGAAAAAAAAGTTTTTAAAGTAGCTACCAAATTTCAAAATATCTCTGAGCAATATTTTCGAGAGCGAAATATTCAGACAGAAACAATTAAACTCAATGGCTCAATTGAATTAGCAGTGAAATATGGTGTAGCCGATTTTATTTTAGACTTGGTACAATCAGGTCAGACCCTTAAAGATAACCAACTTTATGAAAATGTTATTATCAATAACGATATTTCTACAGTAATTATTAGTAGCTATTATGCTTATGACATCAAAAAAGATTTTATAAAAAAACTTTTAATTAAAGGATTATAGTGAGAATTGTTTCTAAAAATTGGATAGTATCCAACTTAACATCATCCCTTCAAACCTCATCCTCGGTAGCTGCCACTGTAAAATCAATTATTGAGGATATAAAAAAAAGGGGTGATCAAGCAGTTCTTCAATATGTCCAAAAGTTTGAAAATTCAAAAGCTACAATCAAAAATATTAAATTATCTAAACAAGATTTAAAGAGCGCCTATCAATCAATTTCAAAAGAAGACAAACAGGCCTTAAAGTTAGCATATAAAAGAATTTACTATTACCATGCAAAACAAAAAAAAACTTCTTACTCCTATCCAGATCAATTAGATACGAAGTTTTACATTCAGTGGAATCCTATTGATAACGTTGGTTTGTATATTCCTGGGGGAATGGCATCGTACCCCTCAACAGTTTTAATGACTGCCATCCCTGCAAAAATTGCAAAAGTTCCCAATGTCATGCTTTGCGTGCCTTCAAAAAATGGAATTACCTCAAATTTAACTTTAGCTGCTGCTTATCTTTGCGGCGTTGATCATGTGTACAATATTGGCGGCGCTCAGGCGATTGCCGCTTTTGCTTACGGCACAAAAACTATCAAAAAGGCTGATAAAGTTTTTGGCCCGGGCAATCAATTTGTAGCGGAAGCCAAAAAGCAACTCTTTGGCACAATTGGTATCGACCTTCCAGCGGGACCCTCTGAGGTAATGGTTATTGCTAATAATAAGTCTAATCCTATATGGATAGCATATGACGTTCTCGCTCAAGCTGAACATGATCCAAATGCCAAAACTTATGTTGTCAGTACTTCAAAAAATACTCTGCAAAGAGTAGAAAAAGAAATCTCCTTGCTAGTTAAAAATTCTAAAATTCAAAATATTGATCAGTCAATTAAAAATCATTGTTTTTTGATATATGCAAAAGATAAAAAAGAGATTTATGAAATCTCTAATTTTATAGCTCCCGAACACCTCCATATTCACTCAAAGTTTTCAAAAGACTTACTGAAAAATATTATTCATGCTGGTTCAGTATTTGTTGGAGAAAGAGCTCCGGTTGCGCTTGGAGATTACACTATGGGCACCAATCATGTACTTCCGACAGATCAAACGGCTAAATTTGCCTCTGGTTTAAGCGTGGATGATTTTATGAAAAAAACTGTGTTCATTGATGCAGGCAATAGGACGTTAAAGAAGATTTCAAAAACCACCTCTCATTTAGCTCGAAAAGAAGGTTTAGAAGCTCACGCTTTATCAGTTGAAATTCGTAAGATCAAAACATAAGATACTCCGAATATGTCCAAAGAAGATGCAATCGAATTTCAAGGTGTAGTTTCAGAGTTGCTACCCAATGCTATGTTTAAGGTCAAACTTGATAATGAACACGAAGTCATAGCGCACACATCTGGTAAGATGAGAAAAAATAGAATTAGAGTTTTAGCAGGTGATAGGGTTACTGTTGAAATGACACCATACGACTTAACTAAGGGCAGAATAACTTTTAGGTCAAAGTTTTAATGAATAATTTTTTAAAAGGAGTAATACCGTGTCTACAAAACTTATTGTTACCAATTACAAAAATTTCAAATGTGGAGTTAAACTTAATGAAGGGGAGTTGGTTAATATTCGCTTCCAACCCAATGAAGACGTTCAAATCGGAGATATTTACAAAGTAAAAATTTCCGAAATCCTCCCTAACGATAGTGGAGCATTTGTTACTTATGGCAAAGGAGACCAAAGAGGTTTCTTTAAGCGTATCAACCTTCCAAACGGAGATAAGGTTCATGAGGGCCAATCACTCCTTTTACAAGTCAGAAGCATTGGTTCTAAAGATAAGGTTCATCTGTTCACCAATAATATTATTTTAACTGGTAAATTTATTAATCTTCTTCCATATGGTGATGAAATTATTCTCAGTCGAAGAACTCGAAAAAATCTCGATACCAATCAACAAGATAAAATTATGGATGCATTGAGTGAGTCAGAAGTTGGTTTGATTGCTAGACATAATTTAGTTCCCGAAAACTTAGAGATTGCACAATCAGAACTTCAATCTCTCAACCAACAATGGAAGGATATTGAGTTGAATGCAAAAGAATTATCGGACGAGGGTTTAGTTTTTCAAAATACTTATTTTGATCAAAATTTTGTCTGTGATTATTCAGATAAAAATACCGATCAAATCATTTTTAGTGATCATGATCGATTTGAAAAAGTAAAAACTTGGGATGAAGGTTTAGATTCTAGTTTTGCAAATATTTGTGAAGAAATGTCCCCCGAACAAATAGAAGAAAATTTTAACTTTGAGGAAAAAATTGATTATCTGATCGGACATCAATATGAACTTCCTAGTGGTGGGAATATTATGTTTGGTAAAACGGATGCACTCACAGCCATCGACGTCAATACTGGAACTGCAAAGCGTTTTGACACAAACCGTGAGGCTATTCAATTAATTGCAAAGCTGATCAAACTTAAGAATATTTCAGGCAAAGTTGTTATTGACCCTGTTGCTAGTGATCAAAATACTCTTCGAAAACTTGTCGGGATGTTGAAAAATGAATTTCGCGATGATTTAAGCATTACTAATGTTTATGGATATACTCGAGGCGGACTTTTAGAACTTAGCAGATCAAGAAATGACCGTTCTATTGACGAATTAAATCTTCAATAGTAGTTAAATTAGAAGTGGTGGCCAGAGACGGAATCGAACCGCCGACACGAGGATTTTCAGTCCTCTGCTCTACCGACTGAGCTATCTGGCCATGGAACATAATTTCTATTATATAAATATTATCTTTTCTACTAAAAATTAACGACTTCCTCATGGATATGATAACTTTTGAGTATCACAGAGAAGGGAATCGTGACTCATGACAAATTTTGAAAAAGTAAAACAATTTATGCAAACTTTTGGGCAAGAGGTAAAAACAAAACCATCATTTAGTGATGAGAAAACAAACCAATTAAGATTAGATCTCATAACAGAAGAATTAGAAGAATTAAAAAATGCAATGAGTAGTAAAGATTTATTAGAGGTTGCCGATGCATTAACCGACATTCTTTATGTTACTTATGGGGCAGGTCATGCATTTGGCATAGATTTAGATAAATGTTTTGATGAAGTTCAAAACTCAAATATGAGTAAATTAGGTAAGGATGGAAAACCTATTTATAACGACTCAGGAAAAGTAATGAAAGGCCCGAACTATTTTAAGCCAGACCTTTCTAAATTTTTAAGCTAATGATCTAAATTGGTGGCAGCAGTTTCCATAAAAATAATTTTTCCATCTTTGAATTTATAATGAGCCATTACAGCCTGCCTTTTGCCATCTGAAAATTTCACGATTGAGTGATCAAAACCCACTTCATTATTCTCAAATAAAATTCTAGGTGGTTGTTCATTTTTATTGGTTTTCACTTATCTGATAAAATTTATTAAAAAAATATAATTACTACTATTATACAGACTGTGTAGTAAATGACTCTATTTCTTAAATATTTCCAAAAATCATCTCTTTTTCGAAGGTAAAAAATCAACTCGGCTATTATTGCGATTAGTATACAAAGTAAAATAGACTTAAGCACTTTTGCCCAAAGTATTGACCATTACAATTCCCAACAAAATGAAAAAACAACCAAAGATTGAAAATATATTTGGCATTTGATTAAATTTAAGAACTCCTAATAAAAGTGTGCCGATAATCACTATACCCGCATAAGAGGCATAGGCAATTCCCATAGGTAAAATTTTCATCGCCTTAGATAGAAAAAATACACAAGCGACAATCGATAAAGCGCTCAATAACGAAGGGGCAAATTTTGTGTAACCATCGGAAATTTTTGCGAAGTTGTTAGAAGCAATGCCACAAGTCATAGCGATGATTAAATAGAAATAACTCATTAGTATAGAGGGGCGTTCTGTTGCCCGGCCGCCCCAAAGCCGCGCTTACCTAATTAGATTAAGCAGCGAGTGCTAATTCGTTATCGTTAGCAATTATTTTAAAGTTTCTATAACGAAGAAACGCGTACAACGAGCAAAAACTATATCCTTCAGAGCACGTCAAACCTATATCACCCCCAATTGTTTTATGGTGGAGGTGTCGGGTACCGCCCCCGAGTCCGATACACCTATTACATACAGCGTTTATTGCTATAGTTGATAAACAACGGAGATAATATAGTCTTAATAATGAATCATTTAAACACCTATGAAAAAAAAATCTGTAAAAACACCGAATTTTAAAGAATTTAAGACAACAAGAGCTACTTCATCTGCTTTAGAGAAAATATTATACAAACCAATTCCTATTCTCGATCATGGATTTATTCGTGTAATTGATTATATGGGAACCGATCAATCTATTGTTCAAGCAGCTCGTGTCTCATACGGTGAGGGAACCAAGAAATTAAGAGAAGACAGGGGTCTTATTCGTTACTTACTTAGTCATTGGCACACCACACCCTTTGAAATGTGTGAGATTAAATTTCACATCAAGCTACCTATATTTGTTGCTCGTCAATGGATTAGACATCGCACCGCTAATGTAAACGAATATTCTGCTCGGTATTCTGTTTTAGATAAAGAATTCTATATTCCCGAAATGGATCAATTAGGGTCTCAGTCCACAACTAATAAACAAGGTCGTTCCAATACACTGGATAAAAATTTTGCTAAGCACGCACAAAATCTCATCAAAAAAAATTCTGAGCAATTGTATGACGACTATCAAGATCTTTTAAAGGGTAAGCTTTTAAATAACGATGAATATGTTGAAGGAGAAGGGCTAGCCCGAGAACTAGCTCGAACAACTCTTCCATTAAATTATTACACTCAATGGTATTGGAAGATTGACTTGCATAATTTGATGCACTTTTTGCGTCTTCGTGCGGATAGCCATGCTCAATATGAAATACAAATTTATGCAGAAAAAATGGTAGAGATTTTAAAAAAATGGGTTCCCTTGACTTATGAAGCATTTGAGGATTATCGCTCGGATTCATTTCAACTTTCCAAAGAAGGAGCTAAGCTCCTCAAAGATAAGTTGGCTAATAAAAAAATTAAACCCGCAAATTATAAGTTATCTTTAAGAGAAATAAGAGAAATAGAAAATAAGTTCGATATTAAAGTTTCTTAATTACTAAATTTATTCGAAATTTTACTGGCGATATTTTCAAACTTTTTTGAATAATCATCTTTGTAATCAAAACAGTAAGGTTTACCGTCATCACAACTTTTTGGAATCTTGAGGTTAAATGGAAGCTCTTCAATTAATGAGATATTTTCTTTTAGTAACATCGATTTCGTTTTGGACTCACCAAAAATATATTTTTTTTCACCATTTTCCTCTAGGAATGACATATTTTCTACTACACCTAAAATAGGCACGTTTACTTTGATAAACATATTAATACCTCTGATGACATCTTTTAAGGATAGTAATTGAGGAGTAGTCACAATTAATGTGCCATCCAATTTGAGCTTCTGAGACATGGAAATTTGAACATCTCCGGTTCCAGGCGGAAAATCAACAATAAGAAAGTCTAAATCTCCCCAATGTGTCTTATTAATAAGACCGTCGAGTCCTTTGGCAAGCATGGGGCCTCTCCAGACGACGGCTTGTTCTTCATTGACCAAAAACCCTATGGACATGGCTTTGATACCAAATACTTCAAAAGGTACAAATTTCCCATCCTTCACTTCTGGTTCTTTATCTCCAAGACCAAGAAGTGTAGGAACGCTTGGACCATAGATATCAGCATCTAATAGTCCTACCTTGTATCCTTGGTTTGCAAGCGTGACGGCAATATTACAGGATATAGTTGACTTTCCCACACCACCTTTGCAGCTCGAAATTCCAAAACAGGCCTTGATATTCATCTATTAAACACTACATATATTGTATCGTGATCAAAAACAAATTTAAAATTTTTGCTATGGATGGCCCTTGGGGTTCATCTTCAGGAAATAATAATCCTGGCTCCGGTGGTGGTTTCTCCGGCGGTGGCAACAACAAAGATACCATTGACGATTTATTAAACGATTTAAAAAATAAATATAAAATTAAATTACCTTTTAAAGGGGGAATGAAAGGTATTTCTTTCATTTTACTCCTCGTTGTTTTAGGTTGGCTCGCAACAGGGTTTTACCGCGTTGAGCCAGATGAGCAGGGAGTTGAACTTTTGTTTGGAAAATGGAATGAAAGTACTACTGCGCCAGGTCTTCATTACTTTTTCCCAACCCCAATTGGTAAAGTTTTAACTCCAAAAGTTGAAGCTATTAGAAAAATTAATGTTGGTTTTCGCTCCAACGGGACATCAAAAAGAGATGTATTAGAAGAGAGTATGATGCTTACATCTGATCAAAATATTTCAGATTTGGATTATACTGTTCTTTATAGAATTAAAGACGCTGGTCAATTTTTATTTAATCTTCGTGATCCAGAAGAAACGGTCAAAGTTATCTCTGAGAGTGTGATCAGAGAAGTTGTTGGAATGACCAGATTAGAAGATCTATTAACCGTTTCAAGACAGTCTGTCGAAAGAGACTCCAGATCCCTATTGCAAGAATTATTAGATGAATACGAGGTTGGAATTCTAATACAATCCATTCAACTTCAGGATGTGAATCCTCCTAGTCAAGTTATTGATGCGTTTGATGATGTTCAAAAAGCAAGACAAGACAAAGAAAGAACTGTCAACCAAGCCGAGGCTTACAGAAATACAATTGTCCCCGAAGCTCGAGGTGAGGCAGAAAAAATACTTCAGGAAGCTGAAGGTTATAAAAATAAATTGATTAAACAAGCAGAAGGTGAGGCGAGTCGCTTTACCCAAGTTTTAGATACTTATATGCAAGCAAAGGATACTACGAAAAAAAGAATTTATTTAGAGACTCTTCGTGATGTCTTAGCGGGCTCCAGTAAAATCATGATCGATCAAAACTCAGGTAATGGCGTTGTGCCCTACCTACCTTTGAATGAACTTAATAAAAACAAATCGGGAGATAATAACTAATGAAAACTAAAAATATTATTATATTAGGAGTTTCTTTCTTTTTCATTCTTTTTGCATCAGGATTTTTCTTTGTCGTAGATCAAACTAAACAAGTAATTGTTTTGCAATTTGGTGAACCACGCGCTGTCCATCAAACCCCAGGTTTAAAATTCAAATTACCTTTTATCCAAAATGTTGTTTATTATGACAGCAGGGTACTTAATCTTGATCCGGCCCAAGAAGAAGTTATCCTCAGAGATCAAAAACGTATCGTAGTTGACTCAATTGTTCGTTATGTAATTAATGACCCATTAAAATTTTTTCAAACAACTAGAACAGAATTAGCTTTAAACGACAGGCTAGGCAGAATTGTTAATTCGTCTGTTAGAGGTGTGATCGCTCAATATCAACTGAATGATCTTTTATCAGATGATAGAAATAAAATTATGGCAGAAATTTTCGAAAACGTTCGAGAAGATCAAGATAATTTTGGAATAGAAATAGTCGATCTTCGTTTAAAAAGAACTGAATTAACACCTGAAGTACAATCCAATGTTTTTGATAGGATGAGAACAGAAAGAGAAAGAGAAGCAAATCTTCTCAGAGCGGAAGGTCAAGAAATCTCTCAAAAAATCAAAGCAACAGCTGATCGTGAAAAAATTGAGATCATTGCAGAAGCAGAAAAGCAATCAAACATCATGAAAGGTGAGGGTGAGGCATCTAGAAATACAATTCTAAATGAAGCTTTCGCACAAGACCCAGAGTTTTTTGAATTTATTCGTTCTATGGAAGCCTATGCTGATACTTTTAAAGACGGTTCAACAACGATGGTGATTTCTCCTGATAGTGATTTCTTTGAGTATTTTGAAAACTCTGATGGTAACGATCAATAATTTTTAAAAGAGAAAACTAATGAAAAAAGTTCTTTCATTTTCCATTTTCAGTTTACTTTTTTTTATCAATAATTCTTTTGCTCAGTTTGAGAGAGGCTACGCTGACCTTGTTGAGAAGCTGTTGCCCTCTGTAGTGAGTATTGCTACTTCCCAAATTATTGAGAGAAGAACTGGATCAATACCAGAGTTGCCAGAAGGCCATCCCTTTAATGATATGTTTGAAGATTTTTTTGGTAATCAGATGCCAAAAAGAGAAAATATGACTGGACTGGGTTCAGGATTTATTATTAGCCCTGAGGGTTATGTGGTTACTAATAATCATGTCATTAGCGGCGCCGATCAGATAACGGTAATTTTTAATAATGGCATAGATGAAGTTCCTGCAGAATTAGTAGGTACTGATCCTAAAACGGATATTGCAGTGTTAAAAATTGATCCTAACAAAGTAGATATTGAAAATGTTACGTGGGGAGACTCCAGCAACTCTCGAGTTGGTGATATTGTGTTAGCTATTGGTAACCCATTAGGATTAGGGGGAACTGTTACCTCAGGAATAATTTCTTCCATCAACAGGGATATTGGAAGCGGTCCCTATGTTGACTTTATTCAAACCGATGCACCTATTAACCGAGGTAACTCGGGTGGCCCGTTGTTCAATTTAGACGGTGAGGTCATTGGGATAAATTCCATGATTATCTCGCAAACTGGAGGGAGTGTGGGACTCGGATTTTCTATTCCTGCTAATACCGCAAAGTTAATAGTTGAACAAATTATCTCTTTCGGTCAAGCAAAACGAGGATGGTTGGGTGTGCAAATACAAGACCTAACCCCAGAGTTTTCGGAAAGTTTAGGCTATGACTCAACTGAGGGTGCATTTGTTGCATCCGTTAGCCCCGAAAGCCCAGCTGCAAAATCAAATATTCAAGCTGGCGATATAATCATCGAATTTGATGGAAAAAAGATTTCTTCTTTTAAAGATTTACCAAAAGTAGTTGCTGAAACCCCTATAGGCAATGAAGTAAAAGTAAGTGTTTGGAGAAATGGTGGCTTAATCGAAATAACTGTTAAAATAGATGAATTAGACGAAGGCAACACTATTAAAGCTAGCTCTGAGGGGATTTATATTGAAGAGTTAGATATTACTTTGGTTGAACTGGATCAAGAAAATGCTGAAATGCTGGGAATAGAGCCTTCAACCTCTGGTCTTTTAATTAAGAGCGTGGGAGAAAATAATAAAAGTCTTATGACTAATGATGTTATCATCCAAGTATCGAGTGAAAAAATTTCTGATCTTACTTCTTTTCAAAAAATGGTAAGTGATAGCATAAAATTAAAACGAGATAAATTATTGCTAAGAGTGATTAGAGAAGGCAATGAGTTTTGGTTAATAAATCCACTCATTATTGAATAAATCTATTTTTATTGTAGGCCCTACCTGTGCGGGTAAAAACGATTATGCATATGAACTATCTAAAAATTTAAACATTGAAATAATTAATGCAGATAGCATTCAAGTATATAAACAATTAAGAATACTATCCAATAGGCCGACTGATAAAGAATTAAAAATAGTTCCTCACCACCTGTATGGCCACATTAATAATCAAGAATACTCGGTTAATCATTGGATTAATGATGTAAAGCAAACTCTTCAAAATATTTATAATCGAAATAAAATTCCAGCCTTTGTCGGAGGGACGGGTTTTTATATTCAATCCCTAATTGAAGGTCTTTCTGAAATGCCAAGTATTAGTCAACAGTTTAAACAAGAAGCTGAAAATTTATTCTTTAAAAAGGGTCCAGATCATTGTTTGGAACTTTTATCCAAGTACTATCAAGAACATATTTTTCCAAAAGACAGGCAAAGATTAATTAATCGATTAGCATTTTGTTTGGAATATAATGATATTATGGAAAATCATTACAGTAAAAAAACTCCAATTACACCAAACCCATTAGTTATCCAAGTTGTAAAACCAAAGCGGGATTTATATGAACTAGCAGAAACTCGCTTTCATAAAATGATTGAAGCTGGAGCTTTGGATGAAGTTAAAAGTTTACATGAGTCCAAAAAAATATCTAAAACTCTTTATAAAGCACATGGTTTACCAGAACTATTGGCTTGTATTAGAAATAAAATGAGTCTGGAGGATGCTATTTTTGATGGCATTCAGAACACTAAGCGATATATCAAAAGACAATTTACGTGGTGGAATAATCAAAAGTTTAGTCAACTAAATTTAAGAATTAATTACAAAAAAAGCTTCCCTAAAGATTCAATTGAAAATATAAGTATATATCTAAATCAATGAGCTTAGATCAAGAAATTTCCGGTGCAGAGATCATCCTTCAAGCATTAAAGGATCAAGAGGTTGACACTATCTTTGGATATCCTGGTGGTGCGGTCCTTCCCATTTATGATGCTATTTTTGGTCAAAATTTTTTAAAGCATGTTCTTGTGAGACAGGAAGCGGGTGCCGTTCATGCCGCTGAGGGTTTTGCTCGATCAAGTGGAAAAGTAGGAGTATTGCTTGTTACGTCTGGTCCCGGTGTGACTAATGTTGTGACAGGACTTACCGATGCGTTAATGGATAGTATCCCAATTGTTTGTATTAGTGGACAAGTACCCTCACACTTGATTGGCACAGATGCCTTTCAAGAGTGCGATACTACAGGTATTACAAGACCTTGTACAAAACACAATTATCTCGTAAAAGATGTAAATAAACTATCTGAAACTATTCACGAAGCTTTTGAAATT
>JAXOVD010000014.1:0-21619 GCA_036937365.1 Alphaproteobacteria bacterium | reverse complement strand
ATAATTATTTGTAAAAATGTATCAGAACTAAAAAAAATATATTAGTCGGATCTTATCCAATTTAGCCAATTGGCTAACTCTAAAGTTCTTACCTTAAAATCATAAATAGATTTACTATAACTCTCAGATGTAGGTTTTTTAAAATCTTTAATTAATTTTTCAATTTGATTTTTTGAAAATAAATTTTCTTCTAAGAGTATTTTTTTACGAGCGTTCATGATTTGTCCTGTATATTTAAAATTGAATTCAGGGTGGTATTGTGTGCCCCAAAATTTTGTACTAGATAACGCCTGAATAGAATAGTGATTGTCCGCCAAGACTCTTGAATTCGAAGGCAATGTTGTTATGTGATCAACATGCGAAGCGAAAGCATCAAAAATTTTTGGTTTTTTTGAATAGAGTGGGTGAGAGGACCCTTGTCGATTGAGAGTTATATTGTGAGCAATACCTATTTCCCTTCCTTTTAAATTTTTTTTCACTTGTCCACCATTGCAGACTGTGAACATTTGCATACCCCAACAACTGCCAAACATCTTGATTGGTAACTTGGATAATTTTTTCATTAAGTTGATTTGATTTTTAATTTCTTTTGTGTTGTCATAAATATTTAAACTCGAACCAGTCCAAACAATTCCATCAAATGAAAGAAAATAACTATCATCATATTCCTTTTTCAAATCTATAGACGGATAGATAAAACTAGTTTTCAATTTTGGATTAATAAGTTTTAATTGGTCTCGATAAAATTCGCAAATAGGTTGTATTTTGTATTTAGCTAATTTACCCCAACCCTTTTTGTCATATCCATTAACTATTAGTAAATTCATGCATATTTAATATAGTTACTTTGTTTAAATGTCAGCTTTTATCTACAAGTCTCTTTCGGTTTTATTTTTCGTTCTCATGAGTGTTTGTATTAAAGCTACTGGAGATCATATTCCTTTATTTCAAGTTGTATTTTTTCGAAATTTCTTTGCTTTAATACCTCTATTTTTTGTTATTTATTTTTTAAAACTCAAAGTCACATCTCTAAATAGATATCCTTTACATTTTGGTCGAGCAATCATTGGAATTACAGCAATGAGCTTATTTTTTATCTCAATTAGATATGTACCTTTGGTTGAAATGCAGACAATTAGCTTTTCTTCAGTTTTTTTTATTTCAATCTTATCTGTATTTTTTCTTGGAGAAAAAATCGGCTATAGAAGAATTATTGCTGTGATTTTTGGTTTTATTGGAGTTGTTATTATTTTAAATCCAGGTTCAGCAATATTTTCTAATTATTCTTTTTTACCTCTGATAGCTAGTTTTTTTTTATCCATTGCTGTTATTTTTCTAAAAAAAATACTTCTAACCAATAATAACATTTTATCTGTTTGGGCTTTTACCGCCCTTTGCACTATGATTAGTTTATTTTTTTATAATGAGAGTTGGATATGGCCAGAAAACATTGATCTTATTTTTATGGTGGCGTCAGGTATTTTGGGTTTTATTGCTCAAATTTGTCTAACAAAATCATTTCAAATGGCTGATGCCTCACTATTAGCTCCTCTTGATTTCTCATCGGTAATTTGGTCTTTTTTGATCGGATATATTTTTTTTCAAGAATTTATAACACTTAATGTACTGTTTGGAGGATTGATTATAATGATGAGTGTTTCTTACATTTTCTATCGGGAAAGGGTGTTAAAAAAGCAAATTGTACTTGGTGCAAATAAACAATTTTAAGTTAAAAATTTTGAAATAATTCTTTCTAAGAATATTCCTGCAAAGATCACAAGCCCACCACCTAAATAGACTTGCCAAAAGCTTGTCAATAGTTTGCTTTTCATATATTTCCATTTGATTATGGCTATTAAGGCAAGCTCAAATATTGTTATTATAATTGCTAGATCTTTTGCTAATGAAATATCATTAATTAAAAATGGTAGGGTATGCAACATGCCGCCAATAAAGGTAGCTACGCCTGTAATGACTCCTCTAATTACTGGAGATCCTCTTCCAGTTAATTTTCCATCATCGCTGATGGCTTCAGCTTGACCCATACTAATACCTGCTCCTACAGACACTAAAGTTCCTGCCATGAAAGCTGTTTTGGTATCTCCTGATACCGCAAATCCAAATACAGGTGCCAATGTTGAAATGGATCCATCCATAAAACCTAAGAGCGAGGGCTGAACAATTTTAAGGAGGAACTGTTCGTCTTTGTTCATTTTAGAACGCTTTGTCATATTTGTAATTTATATTTAAATTTTCTGATTAATAGATGCAATTAGACATTCTTTTAATTTTTTGATAATTAGATCGTATGGAATTTTTACATACTATGATTAGAGTAAGTGATATCGATACCTCACTTGACTTTTATTGCAATAAATTGGGTTTAATCGAATTTTCAAGAAAAGATTATGAAAAAGGTAGGTTTACACTAATTTTTTTATGTGCCCCTGAAGACAAAAATCTAGCTGAACAAAATAGAAAGCCTTTAATCGAACTTACTTACAATTGGGATAAGGAAGAATATTCAGGAGGTAGAAACTTTGGTCACCTTGCATTTAGAGTAGACAATATTTATGAAATTTGTCAAAAACTTCAAGATAATGGCGTTGTTATCAACCGCCCACCTAGAGATGGTCACATGGCTTTTGTAAAATCCCCCGATGGTATATCCATTGAATTACTTCAAAAAGGGGACAATCTTGAACCAAAGGAACCATGGTTAAGTATGGAAAATACTGGTAGCTGGTAGTTAACTATTTATATTTCAGATAATTTATTTAAAAGATCTTCTCTTGATAATGAGCCGTTATATTTAGAGATCACTTCAAGAGATTTTCTAATGATATCCTCATCTCCTGGCTCTTCAAGATCAGAAAGTATTATTTCTTTTAACAGTTCTTGGTTATCCTGCTGACCAACATGGTCAAGAATAAACTCTGCGAAAACTTTATTTCTTGAGTTTCTTTTATCAAACTCTGATTGCTCTTTCTGGCTCTGTTCAGCTTCAAAAGCTCTTTCTCTATCTTTAAATTTATCCATAAACTTATTATTTCATAGTTGGCATGTTTAGAGAAGCCCCTGCGACATCTTCTGGCCATCTTGAGGTAATAGTTTTTCTTTTTGTGTAAAAATTTATTCCCTCTTCTCCGTGCATTCCATGTCCTCCAAAAATAGACCCTTTCCAACCCCCGAAGCTATAAAAAGCCATTGGAACAGGGATGGGAACATTAATTCCAACCATGCCAATTTGAACATCTTTCATAAAATTACGAGCAAAAGTTCCATTAGAAGTATAAATTGAAGTACCATTTCCAAATTCATGATTATTAATAATTTTTAAAGCATCATCAAAATGATTTAAATTTACAACTGATAAGACTGGTCCAAAAATTTCTTCTCTATAAATTGTCATGTCAGTTGATACATTGTTAAAAATTGTTGGACCAACAAAGTTTCCATTTTCAAAACCTTGAAGGTTTAAATTTCTACCATCCATTTCTAATAATGCTCCCTCTGATACGCCTTTTTCAATATAACTTAAGACTTTTTGTTTATGTTCTTTTGTGATCAAAGGTCCCATTTCACTTTGAGGATCAAGAGACTCTCCAACTTTTATTTTAGATGCCTTTTCTTTTAGTAGTTCCATAAATGGTTTTTGAATATTTCCAATGGGAAGTGCAACTGATGTAGCCATACATCTTTCTCCAGCTGAGCCAAAAGCGGCTCCAATTAAACCATTTACAGCATCCTCTAAATTTGCATCCTCCATAATTAACATATGATTTTTTGCACCACCTAAGGCTTGAACACGTTTATTATATTTCGCACACTCTGTATAAATGTATTTTGCTACAGGGGTAGAACCGACAAAACTAACCGAAGAAATATCAGGGGATTGGAGGATTTGATCAACAACGCTTTTATCTCCATTAACAATTGTTAAAACATTCTCTGGCAATCCAGCTTCACTTAATAATTCTCCTAATTTTAGTGAACATTGGGGAACTTTTTCTGATGGTTTCAACATAAAGGCATTGCCACATGCTATAGATATAGGAAACATCCACATCGGAACCATTGCAGGAAAGTTAAAAGGAGTTATGCCAGCACAAATGCCCAAAGGTTGCTTGATATCAAAAGAGTCAACATTTGTCCCTACATTTACAGAGTGATTGCCTTTGAGAAGGTGGGGAATGCCGCACGCAAAATCCACTACCTCTAATCCTCTTTGCAGAGAACCTTTAGCATCAGAGAATACTTTGCCATGCTCTTCAGAAATTATACGAGCAATATCATCAAAGTTTTTTTCAATTAAGCTTTTAAATTTAAATAAAACAGAACTTCTTTTTGTAATCGGAGTATTTGCCCAAGCTGTTTGGGCTATCTTCATTTTATTTACGATGAATTGAAATTCTTGTTGTGTGGTAATTGGGATTTGGGCATATTCTTCGCCGGTAGTTGGTTTAAAAAGAGAAAGTTTGTTTGAGGATTCACTTGTAATGAATTTTCCATCGTAAAAATTACTAATTATTTTCATTGCAATTCAAATTATCAATATTTTCTCATAAGTAAATATGTCTTTAAATAGATGCGTCTTCCTGTTATATTTTAATTAACAGGGGTGCTTATTTAAAAGCTGAGAGAGGATTTCCTTAACCCTAGAACCTGAACCGGATAATGCCGGCGTAGGAAGTTAATTTCCCTACCACTGCGTAATCTTGGTTCCTTGTTAATGAAAGGAATTAACGATGAACTTAAAATTATTAACTATTATACTTTTTCTCCCCATCCAAGTTTTGGCAAAAGAGGAACTAAAAATTCTAACTTATGGATCATTTAACTCAGATTGGGGACCGGGACCAAACATTGAAAAAGAATTTGAATCTGTTTGTAATTGTAACTTAATTTGGGATACGGCAGAGTCTTCAGGAGCCCTATTATCAAGAATGAAACTCACAAAAAATAATGAAGGATATGATGTTCTCTTAGGGTTAGATGACTCTTTAATAAAGGAAGCTGAAGGAAATGATTTATTTTTGGAACATAAAATTAAAGAATTCAATCTAGATCTAGATTGGAATAATAAATTTTTTACCCCATTCGATTATGGTTATTTTAGTTTTATCTATGATCAAACAAAACTTTCCACGCCACCTCAATCTTTCGATGAATTAGCCTCTAGAAATGACATTTCTATAATTGTAATGGATCCTAGGTATTCTACCCCAGGTTTAGGTTTGGCTAAATGGATTGATCAAGTATACCAAGAGGGTGCGGCTGAATTTTGGAAAAATTTACAAGATCAAATCGTCATTACATCTAAAAGTTGGTCTGATGGATATGGATTATTTTTAGAGGGAGAGAGTGATGTTGTTTTGAGTTATACAACTTCACCAGCATACCATTCATTAATTGAAGGCAATTCGAATTATCAATCATTAAATATGATTGAAGGACATGCTATTCAAATTGAAGTAATGGGTATTTTAAAAAATGCATCCAACTATGAATTAGCAAGAAACTTTTTAGAATTTTCACTATCAGAAAATTTTCAAAAACATATTCCTCAAGGTAATTGGATGTATCCAGTAATTGATCTTCAAAATTCTCAAAATGACTTTTATAGTGCGGCACCAAAGCCTAAGCCCCTAGACCAGATCTTTCCTTCCTTGTCAGAAAAAGAAAGTTGGATTTTAAATTGGAAATTATCTTTGAATGAGTAAATTTAGTAATTATATGGAAGTCTACTTCGTTAGGCTTCCATATTTTTTTTATATAACTACTCTTTTATTTATTTTTTTTAGTGGAATTTTTTTTTTCATTAAAGTTCCAGATGATTTTAATTTTATTATTTCAAATCATACAAATGCAATTTTTTTTACTTTTTTACAAGCTATTGTAGCTACATTTTTTTCTTCACTTTTAGGATTTATCTTTAGTCTGATTTTGTATCTTTCGGGAAAAAATCAAAGGTTAATCTCTGCATTTTTAAACTTTTGTTTTATTTTGCCTGTAATATTTGTCTCTTTTGGAATAATTTTTTTTTATAGTTCAAATGGTGTCTTAAGTAAGCTTTGCAATCTTCTTTCTATTGATTATGAACTAAAAATTTTTTCATTTATTGGAATAATTTATGTAACTTCATATTTCAATATAGCTTTTAATGCTAATTTCTTTTTTCGAAAGTTGGTAAACCTCCCAGAAAATTATATTAAAATACTTAAATCTAATAATATTACTTTTTTGACTGCTGTAAGGTTGCAATTTAGAAAATATTTATTTCAGGGCTATAGGTCTATTCTAATCCTCACACTAATTTTTTGTGCAAGTAATTTTACAATTCTTTATTTACTTTCAGGCTCACCCCATTTAGTGACCATTGAGCTTTCAATTTATCAATCAATTATTTTTAATGCTGACTTATACTCTGGTATTACTCTTGGGATCATTCAACTAATGTTAATGTTAATGTTAGCTAGTTTGATCATGTTTAATCAAACTTATGAACAATCATTAAATGTTAATAAGTCATCTACTATAATGTTATCTAACAATTTTTTTGTTTCATTAGGATTTTATTTAATTGTAATTTATTTTTTAATTCCTTTTCTCATTTTGATAAAAGGTTTATTAAATTTCAATTCTCAATTATTTTTTTCACCAAGTTTTATTAATAGTATTATTAATAGCTTAATGATTTCTTTTCTATCAGTTTCATTGGCTGTTTTAATTTCTCTTTCTACACTGTTTGTTTATAGGTCTTTCTTGGAACGTAATAGTAAATTTCATAAATTAATCTTTATATCTATTTCAATACTTCTTTTTATTCCTTCTCTTACCCTTTCTTCAGTCATTTTTTATTTAAATTTTAATTTAAATTTTATTTTTTCAAATTTTCTCATTGTTTCCATAATCAACAGCTTTTTCATTACACCCATCATTTTTGTTTTTTTATCTAGTAAGTTTATCCAAAATTATTTTCATGAGCACAGACACTCTGTTTTATTTAATATTTCACCACTAATAAGAATATTTAAGATTGATATTCCTAAAATTAAAAATGAATTAATTTTAATAATCTCAGCTATTTTTGTTTTGAGTTTGGGTGACTTAACTTCAGTAACTATTTTTAATGACAGTTCTTTTCAAACTATTCCACTATTTATTTCTCAATTATATAATAATTACAAATATGATGATGCTTTCTTTATATTATCGATATTTATATTTTTTCTTTTTTTGATCATGTATTTGCCTAGTAGGTTATTAAATAAAAATGCTTAGACTCGATAACCTTTCTTGTTCATTCGACTCTTTTGAAGCTAATTTCAATATAAATGTTTCTCAAACTGGAATAATAGGAGTGGTAGGTAGAAGTGGATCGGGTAAATCTACTTTACTCAACCTTATTGCAGGTTTTGCTCAACCTAAATCTGGAACAATATTCTATCAAAACTCCTTTTTAAATGCTTTGGAACCTTCAGAAAGAGACCTTTCTATTTTATTTCAAAGTTTTAACAATTTCGATCATTTAACTGTTTTTGAGAATGTGATACTAGGCATCGATCCTCAAATGAAAAAAAAATCAAGTAACCTTATTATAGTTAAAGATATTCTAAAAAAACTATCTCTTAATATTGATATTAATACTCCGGTTAATTTACTTTCAGGTGGTGAACAACAACGTGTTTCTATTGCAAGGTGTTTAATCAGGAATAAGTCGATGTTATTACTTGATGAACCATTTAATTCACTTGATCCAGGTCTGAGAAAGAAACTCTATGAAGATATTTTACTAATGACAAAAAAGGCGCCTAATTCCCTTACCTTAATTAGTAGTCATCTAATTGATGAGTTAAGAAAAATTACTAATGCTTTTATTTTTTTACATCAAGGAAAAATAATAGGTGAGAAAATTTTATCTTTCAAAGAACTATCTACTAATAAGTATTTTAAAGATTATTTAAAATAAATTTCTCAACTTCTATTTTTAAGCTTCTTATTTTTTTATCATTTTTTTTAGATATGGTTGAGAGATACAAATAATCTAAAAGCTGACATATAGGTAAATAATGTGATATTTCTCTAAGGGATATTTTTGAATAAATTGATAATTTGTTTAATTGTTTTTCATTCAACTTTTCTAGATATGCAAACATAGCAAGTTCGTAACCTGGAGAGGAAATAACACAATAATCCCAATCTAAAAAAAAAATTCTTTTTTCTTTTAAGTATATATTTTTTAAATGTAAATCCCCATGGCAAACAATATCTTGACGATAAGTTTTTAAATATTTTTCTAATTTATCAATTTTTTGATAAATTTTTTGATGTCTTGAATTGTTGTTAATATAATTATAAATTTCATCTATTAAATTTCTTTTTATAATTCTTCTATCTATAGAATTAACTTTCCTAATTTGAGCTAGAAAGTTTTTTAATAATTTTTCTTCGTTTAATAATCTGTTTATAGAGAATTTCGGGTCTGTTTTTAATTCATCAATTTCAATAATACTATTTGAAATGATTTTGTGTTTGGGACTTAATTTTAATTTATAGGTTTCATTATAAATTATTTTAAAATTGGATAATCTTCTTCTATGAAATTTTGTAAAAGATGATTGGTTATAAACCTTGTAAATTTTTTGATTAGTTAAAATTTTGTAAACTGATGAAAAACCCTCATTTTGATCTTTAAGTGTTATCATTTGCTTGAATTACCTAGTTAATTTGTGATTGTTTTTCATTAAAATATATATACTACTCTATCTGTACTATTTAAGGCTAATTATATTTGAATTAATAAATTTCGTTTCCCAAAAAAAACTTAGTTTGACGATTTGATTTTGATTAACCTTATTATTTAAGAAAGGTAATACGAATGACTACTGGAACAGTGAAATGGTTTAACCCAAAAAAAGGTTTTGGGTTTATTGCCCCTGATGGCGAAGATAAAGATATCTTTGTTCACATTACAGCTGTTCAACAAGCAGGATTAGACCGCCTTGATGAAGGTGATAAAGTCGAATTTGAAATTGTTGAAGACAAAGGCAAATCCAAAGCTGATCAACTAAAAAAAATCTAGTTGATCTTACGCAAACTTTTTATTTTATCGTAGGCTTGATTTATCTCGGATAGTCTGTCTTCAGATTTAATGATTAATTCTTGAGGTACACCCTGGGCTCTTAATTGATCAGGGTGTAACTCTTTACTTAGCTGAATCCACTTCTTTCGGATTTCATCATTACTAGCTTCTTTATTAATACCCAAAACTTTATAAGGATTAGTTTGTTTATCCAGCCAAAGAGATTGAATGCTTTCATACTGATTTCTTTGTAATCCAAAATATTTAGCACATCCTTCAATGAACTGTATTTCTGGTCTGCTAATCTCTCCATCGGCGTCAGCGATATAAAATAAAAGATTAATTATTTGTTCTAAAACTTGAGATTGGTTTCTAAAGATCATTCCTAATTGTTGTGCGTATTGATGATAATCGTCGGATGATTTTTTCGCCTCGTTAAATATTTTTCCCACATCACTTTGAAAATTGGGTGGGATCTGAAATTTTTCTTTAAAAGCCAAAACTTCATCAGAGGTGACATGGCCATCAGCTTTAGCAAGTTTTGCAGCAAGAATTATGACGCCAACTGTGATGACCTCTTGTGTAGATTGAACTCCCCCTTGAATGTCACTAGATTGACCTCTGATTTTATCGACACTGTGACCAGCTATAACACCTAAAAGTGCACCAATGGGCCCCCCTAAAGCAAATCCAAAAGTTCCAGCTAGTAGTTTACCCCAAATACTCACGACAAAAGTTTATTTGCAATCCATGTTCTTATCTCAAAGCCATAACGTTTATACTCTTTAAATAGATTTTTATGTGTTTGAAGGCAATCTTCATAAATTTTAATTTCATTTGGCTTTATAACCTCTCTATTAAAGTGAATTTCAAACTCCTTTAGCATAGAAAAAAAAGCTGGGGTGTTGCAGTCCGCAAGACTAACTTTGTCGGAAGCTAAATATTTTTCTTTTTTTCTAATGTTATTGATCATTTCCAAATGATTTTCTATTTCTTTAAAAATATTTTCAATCATTAGTCCATCGGATGGATGAGAAGTAACTTTAACAAGACCAAAAAGCTTTCGAATACTACCAACTAGTTTCTCATCAACTAAGGTTGCAAGAAATCGTATTTTCGAATTGGTATCTGGATGACCGGAAAGCAAGGATGGTTCTGGAAATTTCTCTTCTAAGAACTCTAATATTGCCACAGAGTCTGAGATCATTAATCCATCAATTGATAAACACGGAACCGTAGCAGTGGGTGAAAAGGATCCATAGTTATTGATTGCCTCAACTTTGTCTATTTCAATTGTTTTAAAATCGAGAGCAAACTCAACTTTAGAGCAAGAAACGCTATGCGAATTAGTATAAAGTTTTAAAATCAATAGACTTATTTAAGCCATTCATCGGCTTTATTATTATCCTTAAGCGTATTTTCATTACCATGAGCAAAGTGTTTGGTCATATCAGGGTAATATTTATAAGCTATTGGTTTTCTGCCCATAGCAACAGCCATCTCTCTAACATGATGAGGATCAGCGCCACAGCAAATTCCAATAAAGTTCACATTTATATCCATACATTGTTTTGTAAATTCAGCCATTTCAAATCGGTTACATGTTAGACCATCTAACGCAATATGAGATACATTCCCACTCAGACAACCACAGTTAGGATCTTCTATATACATATGAGTAGGAAATTTTTCATTTGTTCGGTAAGGAACAGGAAGTGCTGCTACATGACAAGAAACTTGTTCTCTAATGCTCGGTAATAATTTCATTGTCATATCAGGACCACGATAGCAGTTTAATCCAACAACATCAGCTCCATGATCTTCAAGGATTTTGCATGCCTCTGCAGCTGTATGACCCTCTCTTGTTTTATCCCCCTTTGGGATCGCAAGATTAACAACAGCAATCAACCCTGCGTCTTTAATTTCTTTTAAAGCTAATTTTGCCTCTTCAGTCCAGTTTATGGTTTCGGCAATGACAAAATCAACATCCGCCTCTTTGGCCCAAGCAATTTGCTCGGCAAACATTTTTTGACAATCTATACGGGATTGTTTATCAGTGGGGCTATATATGTTTGTATTAGCAACATTCCCAGCAATCATCAAATCTAGTTCGGGAAATTCATTGGCAGCATCCTTAGCAATTTTTAATGCATTTTTTTGGAGAGGTTCTAATAATTCTTCTTTGCCAATTAATCGAAGTTTTTCACGATGACCATAATAAGTAAAAGCTTGCACAACATCACTGCCCGCACGGATAAACTCCCGGTGAAGTTGAGTGACCACCTCGGGATGCTCTAAAACAACTTCGGGAACATAGGCTCCTGCTTGCAAGTAACCTCTACGCTCCATAGCAAAAAGATAACCCTCCGCACACAAAACGGGTCCCTGATTAAGTTTTTCAATTAGATTCATGGCCTCTCCTTATTAAAAAAGAATTTATTATTTCTCTAAAAATAGCTTAAAATCTTTTTTAGTTAAATGTTTAATTATTCTGTTCCAATTAAAGACATGGTGACCATCTATGAATCACTAATGAAAGACAATCTTGAATTAGAAATCTTAGGAATTCCTAAATTTTCAAATCAATCTTTGAATAAATTATTATTAGACGCTGAAAAATTTGCTCAAGATAAATTAGTTCCTATTAACGCGGTAGGAGACAGGGAGCCAAGTTTTTTGGAAAATGGCGTTGTGAGAACTCCTCCCGGCTTCAAAGAAGCTTATGATCAATATACAAAGGAAGGGTGGATTGGTTTAACTTGTGAAAAAGAGCACGGAGGAGAGGGTTTACCTAAAACAATTAGTGGTTTTATTGATGAAATATGGTCTTCATCAAACCTCTCTTTTAAACTTTTCAGCGAATTAACAATTGGTGCTTATAATTGCATTTACCATAATGCTAAGGATGAGATAAGAGAATTATATCTACCCAAGATGGCAAGAGGAGATTGGGGGGGTACTATGTGCCTTACTGAAGAGCAATGTGGCACAGACCTAGGTTTGATTAAAACATTAGCCACGCCTATTAATGAAAAAACTTATTCTGTTCAAGGACAAAAAATTTACATAACTTCAGGCGACCAAGATCTTACAGAAAATGTTATTCATCTAGTCCTTGCTAAGACTCCAAATGCGCCAGAGGGAACTAAAGGATTATCTCTTTTTTTAGTTCCTAAAATTAAGATTAATCAAGATGGTAGTCTTGGAGATAGAAACAACGTCAGGGCATCTCATGTTTTTGATAAAATGGGAATAAGAGGAGTTCCTACCTGTGCTATCGAATTTGATAATGCTGAAGGTATTTTAATTGGTAATTTGAATGAAGGCTTAAAATCAATGTTTGTCATGATGAACATTGAGAGAATTAAAGTGGGTCTTCACGGATTAGGTTTGTCAGAGGTTGCTTTTCAACAGGCCCTAAGTTTTTCTAAATCTAGAAAACAAGGTAGAAATAATGAAAAAGATCCTCTCGATGGCACGGCAATTATTAATCATCCTGATATCAAAAGACAATTATTAACCATGAAATCATTGATTGAGGGTGAACGCGCATTAGCTTTTTGGCTATCTATTCAAACAGATCTAAGCTTAAAAGAAAAAAATTTGAAAAAAAAAGAAGATGCATCAGATTTAGTGGCGCTAATGACCCCGGTTGTGAAATCATTTTTTACAGACCTAGGCAGCGAACTAACTAGTCTCGCTATTCAAATACATGGAGGGAGAGGTTATATGA
The DNA here is from genome assembly GCA_036937365.1 of Alphaproteobacteria bacterium. Taxonomy (GTDB): domain Bacteria; phylum Pseudomonadota; class Alphaproteobacteria; order HIMB59; family HIMB59; genus HIMB59. The sequence goes on along the minus strand of JAXOVD010000014.1, from coordinate 8,801 downwards.
AAAATTTTTATTTAGATCAATTTTATCGAGATAATAGAATTACTTCCATTTATGAGGGAACAAATGCTATTCAAGCCCTAGATTTGATTTATAGAAAAATTGGTAACTCAAAAAATGATATTATCCAAAAATTTTTTGACTTGATTGAAAATGAAATTAATTGCACTCCTACAAATTCTGATTTTTATGATTTATCTGTAATTTTAAAAAATTATCTTCAGAAAATGTCTGCATTTACTACTTGGTTAAGAGACAAGCTTCAAAATAAAGTTGATGATGCAAGAGCTGGAGCTTCTGATTTTCAATTAGCGCTTGGGTATTTATCAGTTGGATATGTTTGGGTAAAGTTTCTTAATAAATTAGATCCTGGAAATGATATTTATAAGGACAAACTAGATACTGCAAAGTTTTATTTTTCTAGAATATTGACTAGAATTGATCTTCATTATCAAAATGCCAAAGAGGGTTCTGATTTAATGATGGATTTTCAATTTAAAGATAATAAGTACAACTAGTCTAAAAAAAGTCTTTTAGAGTTTTTTCCCAATGAAATTAATATTTCATGTTCGATCGTAGAATTGTCTAACGCTATTTCTTCATAGGTTTGATTTTTTCCTAAAATCTCTACAGGCTTGCCTAGAAATAAATTGTTTTGTTTGATATGCGAGACATCAATAGTAACAAGATCCATAGAAACTCTTCCTAAAATAGGACAGGCAACATTATTAATAAAAACCTTTCCTTTGTTGCTGGAACTTCTATGCAATCCATCAGAATAGCCAAAATCTATAGTGGCTATTTGCATATGTTTTTTAGCTTTAAAAGTTTTACTGTAACCAATCGTTTCACCTTTTTTGATACTCATGATTTGTAAGATAGGGGCGTAAATGCTCATCACAGGTTTGAGTCCAAATGATTTTTTTGGAAATGGATTTATGCCATAAAGACTTTTGCCAGGCCTTACAAAGTTTAAATGTAGATTTTTATTTAAAAAAATACCTGCAGAGTTACAAAGACTTAAAGGTTTGTTGAATGCTTCATTAAATTTTATCAATTTTTGGAATTGGCTTAATGACTCAAGTTTATCTTTGTCATCACTCGAGGATAGGTGAGACATAATAATACTTATTTCATTTGGGTTGATTATATTTTGTATTTTTTTTAAGTCTGAAATTTGAAATCCTAACCGATTCATTCCAGTATCTAAATGTAAAATGAATTTATTTTTTTTATTATATTTTTTGAACAGTTCTAATTGATCAAAATTATTAATAATAGGTGTGATTTGATTTTTTATCATTTCTATACAGCAATCTTTTGTTATTACACCTGCTAAAACGAATATTTTAATTTTTTTAAATTTTTTTCTTAGTTTTAGTGCGTCCTCTAATCTTGCAACATAAAAATTATTTACTCTGTTTTTTATGAGTTTTTCTGAGCATTCCAACATTCCATGACCATAAGCATCACCTTTGACAACACATATTATTGTTGAATTTTTTGCTTCTTTTTGAATAGCTTGATAATTATGAATAAGATTTGAAAGAGTAATTATTGTCGTTTTTTGACTAATTTTTTTGTATTTTTCAAATAATTTTTGTTTCATATAGTGAATTTTTTTACTTCAAGGTAGATGATTAATAACTTATTATAATATTATTATTGTAAGTAGGAAATGGAGGAATAAATGAAAAAACTACTTTCTTTATTTTACGCATTAGTTTTAACAGCTGGTTTATCCACTGTAGCTAAAGCAGCAGACCCCATTAGAATTCCTGTATTAAACTGGTCAAGTCAGATTGTTATGGCTAACTTGTTATCTCAGGTCTATCAGGAAATGGGTTACGAAACAGAACTAGTGCCTGCAGAATCACAAACTAGATATGAAGCTATTCGAGTAGGTGAATTACACGTCGCTCATGAAACATGGCAGTCTACAATGGGTAAGCCATTTTATGAAGCTGTTGATAAGGGCGGTATCTTAGATACTGGTAATCACCCTGTTCAAGCTTTTGAAGAAATGGGTGTACCTAACTGGGTTATCGAACAGAATCTATGCCCAGGTCTTCCTAATTGGGAAGCTTTAAAATCAGATGAGTGTGTAGCTAACTTTGTAACACCTGACTCTGGTGGCAAAGGTAGATGGCTTGAAGGTCCTGTTGAATGGCATGGTGATGTTATGCCAAATAGACTTAAGGGTCTGGGCTTAGATGATAAATGGATGGTTAAATTCGCTGGTAGTGCTGATGCATTATGGGCTGAATTAGAAGCTGCAAAAAAAGAAGGAAGAGGAACAGTAGTATTTAACTGGTCTCCTAACTTTACAGACTTTACTGGTTATACATTTATCGAATTCCCACCTTTCTTTGACGGATGTACTATCAAAGATGGCGGAACAGTTGAGACAACTGGATGTGGATCACCAATAGGTTACATCAAAAAAGCTGCTCACATTAAGTTCCCTATTACTCATCCGAAGGCATATAAGTTCTACTCCAAAATGGGATTTACTGCTAATGAAATTGGTGAGATGGCATATAACGTTGATATTGAGGGCATGACGCACGCAGAATCTGCTGCGGCATATATTGCTAACCATCGCGCTCAAATCGATGAGTTTATGAGATAGTCTTATCTTTTAAAACATTCTTTGGCCCCCCTTTATATTAGGGGGGTCTTACCAAGCAACTAAATATCGGAGAAAACTTTGTCAACAGTAATAGATTGTAAGTCAGTTTATAAGATCTTTGGATCCAACGCGGATAAACTCCTTCAAGATTCAGGAGGCAAAGTAGATGCAAAAAAATTTCAAGAGGCCGGATGTATTGTTGGCGTAAACAATGCGAGTTTCACAGTAAACAAGGGAGAAATGTTGGTAGTTATGGGGCTTTCTGGCTCGGGAAAATCAACCTTACTTCGTTGCATATCTAGATTAACTGAAGTGACATCTGGTGAAGTATTTATCGATGGTGAAAATATTTCTCAAATGAACAGCAAACAGCTGATTGAATTAAGAAGAGATAAAATGGGTATGGTTTTTCAAAACTTTGCGTTATTACCCCATAAAAGTGTCATTGAAAATATTGCTTTTCCACTTCAGGTTAAAGGAATATCAACCGAGCAAAGTATGCAAAAGGCTCTTGAGATGGTTGAATTAGTTGGCTTAAAAGGTAGAGAAAACTATTTTCCAAGAGAGTTATCTGGTGGTCAACAACAGCGCGTAGGTATCGCTCGATCATTGGCTGTTGAGCCTGATGTTTGGTTTTTAGATGAGCCTTTCTCAGCTCTTGATCCATTAATTAGAAAAGAGATGCAGGACGAGTTCCTTCGTCTTCAAGGAGTGCTGAATAAAACTATTATGTTTGTTACCCATGATTTTGATGAGGCCTTGAGGCTCGCAGATAGAATTGCGATTATGAAAGATGGTATTATCGAGCAACTAGACACCCCAGCAAATATAGTTTTAAACCCCGCGACAGAATATGTAAGAAAATTTACCGAAGAAGTTCCAAGAGAAAAAGTTTTAAAGATAGAGTCCATTATGGATCCTATTGATTCATCTATCGCCGATACTATAAAAATTTCTAAGGACGAACTTGTTGAAAAAGAAGCAGAGAAAATTTTAAATAGCTCGGTTCCTTTAATTGTTATCGACCCTAAAACAAATGTTATAGTAGGTTCGATCAATTCTCAAAAAGTTATTAAAGTTTTATTCGGTGACTCAAAGTAACTTCATTACTACTAGTAAACGTAATCAGTTTATTTTTTTAATAATAATTTTTTTTATTCTCTATTTTTTCATTCCCCAAAATGAAAATAATTTTTTTTGGAGATTGCCCGCACTCTTTGCCGGTTTCCCACAAGCCATTAACGACGTTATCTATAAAGCTTTATATGACTGGTTTCCTCTTAAAACCTGGGATCCTGTTTTTGAAATGTACGAGGAAAAAGCAGCATTTAGAGAATTTACAAAAGCTGTTTCCAACTTACTAACCATCCAAGTAAATTTTGTAAGAGAGATTCTTTTAGGTGGAACCAAAACATTAAAGTTAATCTTTAGTGACAGCTGGGTTACTAAAAATAACATAAGTTTTCCTGCTTTTCCATGGCCTGCCTTTGTTGCTGGAACGGCAATCCTTGGTTACAAACTTGGTGGTTTTAGACTGGCCCTACTTGGAGGTATAGGAACATTTTATATTGCTGTTTTTGGCCAATGGGTGCCATCAATTGAAACACTTTCTTTTGTAGCAATTACCACACCTATTTGTTTTACCATTGGTCTCTCTCTTGGTATTTGGGGTTATCTGAATAAAAAAGTTGAGACTGCTTTACAACCAATGCTTAATATAATGCAAACACTTCCCCAATTTGCCTACCTTGTCCCCATCATCGCTCTGTTTGGACTTGGTGATCATGCAGGTTCAATAGCAACAATTGTGATAGCAACACCCCCCATGATTAGAAATACTATTTTAGGTCTTAAAAAGGTAGCACCAGAGGTAGTTGAAGCCGGAATCATGAGTGGTTGTACTAAACGCCAATTATTATTTAAAGTTTTAATCCCAACAGCTAGAAGAGATATTCTTAATGGTATCAATACAGTCATTATGCAATGTCTTGCAATGGTTGTGATTGCTTCATTTGTGGGCGCAAAAGGATTGGGGCTAAATTTAAAGATAGCATTGAACAGTTTGAAAATTGGTAAAGCGGCAGAGGCAGGACTAAGTATAGTTATCATTGCCGTTGTATTGGATCGTTTCACTCGCGCTTGGGCAAATTTACAAAGAGATTATTTTGCTGATTTAAATTTTTATCAAAAATATAAATATTGGATTTGGTTTCTTGTTTCTACGATTGTATTTTCTATCGTTGCTTATTTAGGAACCTTTATTTTTGATGAAATTAATTATCTTTATATTATTCCTATTGAGAAGGGTTTAACCATTGGTCCTCAAATCGACGCTGCAGTTGATTGGGTTTGGGAGACATTCTTTTTTACCCTTAATGCATTCAATAAATTTTTAATTATAAATATTTTGGTCCCTATGAAAATGGCTTATCTTGGGATGCCGGTTATAGCAACATTCACTCTTGCTATGGGAGTAGCGTATATAGTTGGAGGGGTAAGAATTTCGGCTATTGTAGGTGGAATGCTTCTATTTATTGCATTTTCAGAATATTGGGACAAAGCTTTAATTACAATGTACATGGCAACTTTCGCTGTAATCATGGCCTCTATCAATGGTCTTTTGATCGGATCTTTTTTTGGGCGAACTGAAAAAGGGGCAGACATTGTATTAACTGTTTGTGATTTTTTTGAAACCTTCCCTTCTTTTGTCTATCTTATACCTGTTATTTTCTTGTTTAACATTACCGATACATCGGTTTTAATTGCCGCAATTATTTACGCAACCGTTCCCGCCACTAGATACACTGTATGGGGACTGAAAAGTGTCCCGGTCTCTCTACATGAGGCAGGAACAATGTCAGGTGTAAATAAATTTCAAAGATGGGCGAACATAGAAATTCCGATTGCACTTCCTCATATGATGTTGGGTGTTAATCAAACTTTAATTTTTGGCTTACAGTTAGTAATCTTAGGCGCCTTGATTGGCACTGAGGACTTAGGTCAAATCATCTTCTCTGCTTTATCTAGATCAGATGGAGCTGGTCTTGCTTTAACCTTAGGTATCTTTGTTTCTTTTATTGCAATTTCAGTAGATGTAATAATTCGAAAATGGGCAGAAGATAGAAAAAAAGCTCTGGGTATAGATTAATTGTCAAAATATTTTTTACTTTTTTTGACTATTATTTTAGAGGTTATCGGGACTATGGCCTTAAAGCTTTCTGATGGTTACACAAAACTTATTCCAACCGCTGTGATGGCTGTTTCTTATACTGCTTGCTTTTATTTTTTATCAAAATGTCTTAATCAATTTAATTCAGTAGGATACGTTTATGCAATTTGGGCAGGTTTTGGAATTTTTTTAATTACCTTATTAGGAATATTCTTTTTTAAGAATGAAATTGATATAGCTGGGATTGTAGGTTTATCTTTAATAGTAATCGGGGCAATAGTTTTAAATCTTTTTTCAAAAATTTCTCACTAGATGATAATACCAAGACTAACAAAACCCTACGAACCAGGATTGCCCGTTTTAGGTGATGATTTAGAAAACTATCTAGTCTCTCCAGGGGGATCAATTACTTTAAAAATGGAACCCAATGATGAAGTGAAGATTATTAATTTGGAGGGTTTACAGCAAGCAGAAATTATTACTTTTAACACCAAAGGAAAGTGCGATCTTTCTCCCATTGGTTATAAAAAAGAGCATAGCGGAGATTTGACAAAAAAAATTCTAACTAGCCTTGATGAATCAGCTGTTATAGCATCCAATAAATTAAGACTTTTAGGGCATGAAGTTAATGAGATTGATCAATCTATCTTAGCTTTTTCAAAAAATGCTGAGGCAAATTCAATTGAGGAGTTTAACTTTCAAGATGGAGCGATTTGTATTATCTCAGCTCCTGGAAATTTTGAAATTACGCATGATGATATTCCTGCATCAGAGCTTAGGGTTATAGTAAAAAGAGCTAGAAAACGAGCCGAAGGAGAATTTTTACTTCCTGACCCATTAATGGATCCGGTTGAAGAAATTTTTGTAAATAGATATACCGCTTCATCCTACGAGGTGAAAGAAGGCGATTTTATTCAAATTATTGACATCTATGGTCGTCAATGTTCAGACTTCATGGCTTTTGATGCTGATAAACTCCAACAGGGAAAAGAGCTATCTATTGATACAACTAACAGTAGATATTTAATGGGCAGCGCATATCCTTTACCTGGATTACATTCAAAATATTATGATGAAAATCAACTTCCAATGGTCGAAGTTTATAGAGATACTGTAGGTCGTCATGATACTTTTGGCACTGCATGTACATCTAAGTTTTATGATGATTTAGGATATTTTGGCCATCCCAATTGTTCAGATAATTTTAATAAAGTTCTTGATAAATTCACTTTAAGAAAAAGACTTGGTTGGGGAGCGATTAATTTATTTTATAATACGGCGATTGATGCTAATAACGCGCTAATTTTTGACGAACCTTGGTCGAGGCCCGGTGATTATGTCATGTTTAAAGCATTGAAAGATTTAGTTTGTGTTTCCTCCGCATGCCCAGATGATGTGGATGCTGCTAATGGTTGGAATCCCACAGATATTTTTGTAAGAATATATAGGCCTAATAAGCCTTTTAGTAAAGGAGTAGCATATAGAATGAAAGCAGATGCAGAACCAAAATTAACCAGAGAGACGGGCTTCCATCCAAGAGTCGCTTCTCTCACTGAGAACATTGTCGAATATAAAGGTTTTTGGCTAGCCTCAAATTATAACAACTATGGAGCTCTCCAAGAATATGAGGCATGTCGCGAAAGGGCAATTATTATGGATCTTTCTGCTCTTCGAAAATTTGAAGTTCGAGGACCAGATGCGGAAGAACTACTACAAAGAACATGTACAAGAAATATTAGAAAACTTTCAGTCGGTCAGGTGGTTTACACTGCTATGTGCTATGAACATGGTGGAATGTTAGATGATGGTACCGTATTTAAAATGACCCACGATAACTTTAGATGGATTTGTGGAGATGAATATTGTGGAGAATGGTTAAGAAATAAAGCGAAAGAAATGGACTTAAAAGTTTGGATTAAATCATCTACAGATAATTTACACAATGTGGCAGTCCAAGGTCCAAGAAGTAGAGAAATTCTTAATAAAATTATTTGGACTCCTCCCCATCAAACACCTCTTAAAGATCTTGAATGGTTTAGATTTACAGTCGCAAGACTTAATACCTTAGATGGTATTCCGCTAATGGTTTCTAGAACTGGTTATACAGGTGAATTAGGCTATGAAATATTCTGTCATCCTAGTAAAGCAACAGAAGTCTGGGATGCGGTTATGGAAGCTGGAAAAGAATTTAATATAGCTCCCATGGGCCTTGATGCCCTAGATTTAGTAAGAATTGAGGCTGGATTAATTTTTGCTAATTATGAATTCGATGATCAAACAGATCCTTTTGAAGCTGGTATTGGTTTCACGGTACCTCTTAAATCAAAAGAAGATGACTTTATAGGTAAAACTAATTTAATTGAAAGAAAGGCCAATCCGCAAAAAAAACTTGTTGGGTTAGAGATTGAAGGAAATGAAATCTGTGGTCATGGTGATTGTGTGCATCCTGGAAACAACGGAAGAGAACAGATTGGAATTATTACTAGTGGTATGAAATCTCCAGTTTTAAATAAGAATATTGCATTATGTCGTATGAATGTAAATTATAGTGAAATTGATACTGAGGTTGAAATAGGTAAGTTAGACGGACATCAAAAAAGAATAAAAGCGAAAGTTATAGCATTCCCATTTTATGATCCAACTAAATCAAGAGTTAGAGCTTAGCTAGATTTTTCTTTTTCTGCTAAAATCCATTCAATAAAGTTCTTCACTTCATTTTTTACATAGGAATTTTTAGTTACAACAATATCGTAACCAAGATCTGTTTCGATTGAAAGATTGAATGGGTCAATAAGCAACCCCTTATTAATAATTTCTTTTAGTACAGGAGTACTTCCTAAAATAAATCCTTGCCCAGCAATGGCACATTGGAGGGCTAAATTGTAATCAGTAAATTTTGGCCCGTACTTGAGATTTAATTGGTAATTTTGTTTTGCATATTTGATCCAATTTTCCCATTCCATCCACCTTCTTGTATTATTAGACCAGTTAAATTGAGATGTA
>JAXOVD010000013.1:0-21960 GCA_036937365.1 Alphaproteobacteria bacterium | reverse complement strand
CTCAGCGCTCTCAATTCCACATTTGAGGGAAAGTATCGCCAAAACCACCAACAGCAAATGAGGGAATTAAAAGAATTGATTGCTGATTGGGATAACAGCGAAGGAAACCTAATTCTTGTGACGCATTATGTGATTATAGGCGGGATGTTGGGGTATTATCCAAGCTCGGGGGAATTAGTGATTACAGATAAAAATTTAGAAGTGCTAGATAGTATTAAAACAAACTACTAAAAAAAGACTCGCTCAAAAAACCAGTAAATTCCCACTAAACCAATGAGTAAGGAGAAGGGAATTTGTATCAGCTTTCGGTACCACGCTTGCTGGGAGGGCCAATACATAATCATAAAGGCAAGGACTACCAGCCCAATTTGCGCGATCTCAACTCCAATATTAAAGGAGAGTAGACTTAAAATTAACTGACCGGTTGGCAAACCAATATCTTCTAAAACAAATGCAAAGCCTAATCCGTGGATTAATCCAAAAAGGAAAATGACAATATAGCGAATAACATATTTCCTAGATCGAAACCTATTGTTGTTTGACTGAAAAATATTTTCTAAAGCCACATACCCAATTGAAAGGGCAATGAGGGGTTCGATGATGGAGGCGGGAATAAAGACGAGTTTTAAACTTGCTAAAATCAAAGTGAGAGAGTGGGCAAAAGTAAACATTGTGACTTGCCAAAGCAAAGGTTTTAATTTCACAGCAAAAAAGAAAACACCAAAAATGAAAAGGATATGATCAAGCCCCTTAGGCACAATGTGCTCCATCCCTAAGATTAAATATTCAATGATTATCTGACCGACGCTTGATGCACTGTTAACGGAAAGCTCCTCAGACTCTTGCCCTGGCTGAAGGTAAGAGGAGTAGATCATGTTTTCTTTTTCGAAATCTTCAAATTGACGAATAACGACAGGTCCAAAGGTATTTTTGAACTGAACCGTAAAAGAATTTTCATTCAAAGCAATCTGCGTGGAAAGGTTTGTATCGCGGGGTAACTCAATATTTACAACGGGATCCGTTGAGATATCGATTAAATCGAGACGGGAGGACTCATTAATCCCTTTGAGAGAAATTTGCTCTTGAAAGAGGTTCCAATTTTGTTGAATGTCATTTTTTAAATCCTCTTCGCTCTTGGCGCGAAATTGATCATAGAGTTCTGCTTGAGGTGAGTCATTGGTGTCTTGGTAAATCGAAGCATCTACATTCGCTAAGACCTGTTCTGCATTAATTTTAAAATCAATTGATGCAAGCCCATCGGAGATGATAAGATCAACTATGGCAGGTTTGATTTCATGGGAATACGCGGGAGTAGCAAAGAAAAAAAGAATGGCAAACAACAACGCGCGCATTACAAAGATCTTTACACGATTTTTTTTTAAAATTCTCTCCTTTTTTTTATTAATTATTTCTTACAACTATGTATCCGCCCATGAGTTTTGGATTGAGCCAACCCAATATTCATTGCCCACTAATCACCTAGAAGCCCATCTTCGAGTAGGGGAAAACTTTGAGGGGATGACGTTAATGTTTAATGAGAATGATTTTGAAACATTTCAAATCTTATCGGGGACAAAAAATAAAAAGATTGATGTTAAGGGAATTATTGGCGATGTCCCGGCAGTTGATATGAAACTAAAATTCTCAGACCTAGTGATTATCTATCATGAAACCAAAGACAAACTGGTGGATTACAAAAAATTTCAAAAATTTCAAGATTTTGTAAAGGAAAAGGGTTATGCGCATCTCATCGAAGAGCATCTTCAAGCCGGTTATCCTGAAGAATACTTTATAGAAAGTTATCGCCGCTACGCTAAATCGCTCATAGCGCTAAATGGCGTAAAAGGAAAAGATAAAAAAACCAGTTTACTATTTGAATTTGTATTAAACGACAATCCCTATGATCTTAACTCAGACAAGATTAGCGCCAATTTATTTTATCAAAAACGACCCATGGCTGATCAATTAGTCACAATTTTTTCTAGAAAAAACAGAGGAGATCTAAAAATAGAGTACTACGAGACCAATGAAAAAGGATATATAGAATTTGTGATTGAAGAGGGTAGAGAATATCTCATGGACTCGGTGATTATTTATCCCAAAAAAGGAAATCCTGAAAAAAAAGAGCCTATCTGGCACAGCATTTGGGCCTCAACAACTTTTCTGGTACCAGAAAGAAATCTTTAATTTCAGGGTGTTCAGTTTAAAGTAGGGTCATGGTTTTTTTATCAAAAGTATTATTGGCAGCTCTCGTGATTGCATTTGCGAGTTGGCTATCTGGAAAAAAACCTGAACTCTCTGGTTTCATCATTGCCCTGCCGATTGCCAGTATTATTGCAATTGCATTTTCATACATGGAGCACAAAAATACAGAAAACACGGTTTTGTTTGCTAAAAGTATTTTGATTGGAGTTCCTGTGTCTTATTTGTTTTTTGTTCCCTTCTTTTTTGCCAAAAATTTTAATATGAATTTTTGGATGATTTATGGTTTAGGTATAATCCTTTTAATAGCGGGTTATTTTGTCCATAAATACCTGACAAGTATCCTTTAAATGTTTGAGTTGTTTGCCGATGATACCCCCAACGCCCGCAAAGTCTCAATTATGCTCGAGGAAATACATGCTGATTATAAAGTTACGTTGATAGATATTGGAAAAGGAGATCAGTTTAAAGAAGACTTTAAGCAAATCTCTCCTTTTAGCAAAATACCTGTTTTAAAAAATTCACAAACTGGAAAAAGTTATTTTGAGTCGGGTGCAATTTTAATATATTTAGCAAATTTTTCAGATCAATTTTATGGACAAGACAAAGATTTAACCAATCAATGGTTAATGGCGCAGATGGGATACATTGGCCCCATGATTGGACAACATCATCAATTCCATCATTACCATCCGGGAAAAAGTCAATTCGGTGAGGAAAGATTTTTTAAAATTACTAAAACAATTTATGAAAATCTCAATGAACATTTATCAAAGCGTACATACCTCGCGGGAGATTATACGATTGCAGATATGGCAACTTTTCCTTGGATTGCGCGTCATAATATTCACGATATTGGATTACATCATTATCCTCATTTGTGCGCATGGTATGAGTTAATTTTACAGCGCCCTGCCGTCATCAAAGGGTATGATTTATTTCAAAAAGGTAGTCAACCGCCTCTCATATCATCATGAAAGTTTACTTTAATGGCTCCTGTAATATCTGTAATGCAGAAATTAATCATTATAAAAAAATCAAAAATGAAATTGAGTATATCGATATCTCGGAAATAAAAGATGAACACGTCGCTAATTTATCTAAAGATAAACTTTTTCGTCGAATGCATGTTTACTATCAAGGAACTCTCTATTCAGGATCAGAGTCCTTTTTAATTATGTGGTCCCAAATGAAAAATTGGAGAACATTATCTCGAATACTAAGCTTGCCTGTAATGAGACAGGTTTGGTATTTGATTTATGAATTAGCTGCTATTTTTTTATACTGGAAAAATAGGTCTAAAGTATGAATTTGGAGAACCATTCTTGCAGTAATACCACAAGAATGGTTTTTTGGAGGATTAAGGTTAATCCTTTATTTTTACCCACCTCAAACCATATTGGATTAATAAAAAATACGATAAAAAAAGCATTGAATTTCAATAATTTTAAAATAATTGTGAATATTTTTTCACCAAAGTAGATTATTTTGCGGTCTAAATGAATAGTCCTTGCTATAACTGGGATAAATCCTCTTGGCTGTCCTCTAAAGAATACTTTGAAGAATTATCTAACCAATTAATTGAATTTTTAGAGATCAGCAAAGAAAAAAATATTTTGGATGTGGGATGTGGTCGGGGATACCTTCTCGAGTCGCTCGCTAATAAAGTTAATTTTATTCACAAACCTGTAGGAGTTGAGCCGGTAAAGCACGAAGATTCTATTTCCCCGAGGATAGAAATTATTAACTCTTCTATTAATTCTTTTCTCCAGAAAAATAATACTAAATTTGATTTGGTAATTTTAAAACAAGTACTTCATTTATTAAATTCAAATGAAAGAGAATATTTTTACTCCGAGCTTAAAGAGCAGCTCAACAACAATGGGCAAATTGTATTTATTCACATGAATGAGCAAACAGAAATTCCCCAATTTCCCTTAATGAGAAATAAATTAAAATTATCAATAGGTAGCCATGATCTTTTATTAGCAGAGCTTAATAAAAATTTTAGATTACTTAAGACTCAAAACTTTACTTATCATGTGAAAATTTCTTTAGAAGAGTATTTAACAATGATCACAAATAGATACATGACTGTTCTTTTAGATTTTAATGAAGAAGAGATAAAAGAAGGTATTGCTTTTATAAAACAAAATTATCCCAACCGCCTAAGCTTTCAAGATACCTTAACGATTGATACTTTTTGTTAATTATTTAGTTTTTTGAAGTAAATAATTTCCAGTAATCACAATGATGCTTCCTACAACGATATAAAAAGAAAGCGGCTCTTGAATTAAAATAATGGTTAGTATAATTCCAAAGATAGGAAATAAACTATAGAAAGGCAAAACAGTTTGCACACTGTAATGTTTATAAAGCCAAAACATTAATACTTGGGCCCCACAAGACACCACTACTCCTGTGTAGATGGCTGGTAAATAATCCCACCAGGAATGCTGTAATATAATTTTAAATTCTTGATTTTCAAAAATGAAGGTTAGCAAAATCATAATTGGCAATGTGGTTACAGCCATCCAGGCGTTTACCTCAAGAGCACTAAAATCGGCCAGTTTTCTTGATATCATCGAAGCCAGCCCATATGAAATGGCAGCTAAACACCCTAACATTAAACTATAAGGGGATTGCAAGACAATCGGATCAAAACAAATGATCGCTAATCCAAAGAGAACCAATCCTATTAACAACCATTTTTTCTGAGATACTTTTTCTCCTAAATGGATCGATCCTGCAATAACACCAAAGGGAATGGAAAATTGCATCACTAGGATCATCGAGGAGGTAGAGGTGGTATGCGCTAATGAAAGGTACATGAAGGGATATAGTCCTAGTCCCATGAGAGCACCGTAAATTAAAACAAATTTAAAATTAGTTTTATGGATGCTAGCGAGTCTTAAAAAGGGAAAAAGAAAAAGGACCATCATTAAAATGCGAATAAGGGAAAAAACTAAAGGCGAGAGCTCTTGATTAAGACCTATTTTTCCAATGGGATAGGAACTCCCAAATAAAAACATTACAAAAAGTGTAATTAAAAGATGATTAAATCTCACTTGGATTGATTCAGTTTTAAAAACTCTCCAATAAAATATAAAGAACCACCAAAATAGATAGATGTTAGAGAATTAGAATACTGGTTAATGGTCTTTACAGAATTTTCCAAAGAAGAGCAAAAAATTAGTTTTAGATTGGCTGGTAAATCTTTTTTGGTAATGGAGTTTTCTTCATTCATTTGAACCACTATTATTTTTTGGAAGTGCTCAGAGAGTTTAGTGAGCATTTGAGTATATTTTTTATTATTAAGAAATGAGCAAATCAAAATTTTTCGATTGTTAGGAAGATTTTGTATGAGTGTGTTCATGCCATCAATATTATGAAATCCATCTAAAGTAATATCTTTAAAATTTTTAAGCTTTTGAAAGATTAAACCCTTTGTAATTGACTGCATTCTTCCTGGCCAATGACATTGTGTTAAAGCTTTTTGAGTTTGAGGCAAATCGAATTTATTTTGAAGAATATGTTGAGCCACATGGATGGCAAGACCTGCGTTGATTTTTTGATGTTTTCCTTGAAGGTTGAGAGAAGATAAATCAATTTTGATATTGTTTGATAAATAAGCATTAGATTTAATTCTCCAATTTTCTCCAAAGAATTCAGCTCTTAAACCTCTTCTTTTCAGTTCTGAATGAATAAAATTCATGACACTGGGTTTTTGCTTATTGATAAAATTGATACTTTTCTGATTGAGTATGCCTAACTTTTCAAAAGCAATTTTATTTAGAGAGTTTCCTAAAAAATCTTGATGGTCTAATGAAATAGGAGTCACCGCAGCGAATTTTGGTAGTTTGAGAATATTGGTAGCATCAAATCTTCCTCCTAATCCTACTTCTAAAATTAAAAAGTCAGCTTGGTGGTCTTGGAAGGCTTTAAATGCGGCCGCGGTGGTAATTTCAAAAAAAGTAATGAGTTTTCCATCATTTTTTTGCTCACAGTAGCGAAGATACTCTAGCAATTTCTTATTCGAAATATTTTTAGAATTGAGTTGAATGCGCTCATTAAAGTCGACGAGATGCGGGGTTGTATAAACATGGGTTGAATAGCCATGCTGATTAAGAATGGATTTAAGTATGGCCGCTGTAGATCCTTTGCCATTGGTTCCTGCAATATGAATTACTTTGGGTATTTTTTTTTCATTAAAACCAATCTTTTTTAATAATTGATTAATTCGACCCAGAGATAAATCTGAAAATTTTGGATGAAGCTGTAAAAGCCTTTGAAAAATTGGATCTTTCAAGAATATTACTTTTTAAGAAAAGATAAAACTTTGGATAGAGTTTCTCTCAACTCTTTTCGATGAACCACAATATCAATCATCCCATGTTCAAGGAGGTATTCGGCCGTTTGAAAGTCCTCTGGTAATTGTTCATTAATGGTTTTTTCAATAACGCGCTTACCAGCAAAGCCAATCATACTTCCTTTTTCAGCGATAATAATATCACCTAGCATCGCAAAGGAGGCGCTCACGCCGCCTGTTGTTGGATGCGTTAAGATACTGATGAAGGGAATTTTCTTTTGGTCTAAGAGATTGCACGCCGCAACAGTTTTGGGAAGTTGCATTAAACTCACCAATCCCTCTTGCATCCGGGCACCCCCTGAAGCTGCGATAGAAATAAAGGGACAATTTAATTCCACAGCCTTTTGACAGCCAATTTTAAAAGCCTCACCGACGTACTGACCCATGCTTCCCCCCATAAATTTAAAATCCAATAGAAATATGCAAACAGTAGCTCCACCAATTTGGCCAGTTGCTACGTGGGCAGCATCTTTTTGATTAGTTTTTTGTTGGGCTTCTTTGAGTCGATCGGTATATTTTTTTAGATCCTTGAATTTTAAGGGGTCATTATTTTCAATAGGAATATCAATGATCTCAAATTTTTCATCATCAAAGAGCTGCTTAAATCGACTTTCAAAGTCAATGTACATGTGCTGATCGCAATAAGAACAAACATGTAAATTTTCTTTAAGGTCACTGACATATAACATCCGCTCCCCACATCCACACTTTGTCCATAAATCTGAAGGGGGATCTTTGCGATTTACTAAAGAATTTAATTTTGGTTTAACAAAATCAGTCAGCCAATTCATAGTTAAATTTTAACCTCTTTTATAAACTTTCGAAGAGAAATTATGTAATTTTTAAAATCCATTTTAAGATCAAAATACTTTTGAATTAAAGCTGAGCCAATAATTACGCCATCTGCTTTGGTGTTTTTCGATATGGAAATAACATCTTTTTTTGACTTGATACCAAAACCCACCAAAATAGGAATATCTGTTTGTTTTTTTAACGCCATCACATTTTTATTGATTTCGGGATAATCAAGCTTATTCGATCCAGTAATGCCTGTAGCGGAGATATAGTAAACAAAACCTTTTGCTTCTTTAAGAAGTCTCTTAGATCTTTTTTGATCGGTCATGGGGGAGATAAGTTTGATTAAGTGAATATTGTTTTTATCTAGAATGTTTTTTATTGGTTTTTCTTCTTCAAAAGGAAGATCAACGATAATGAGGCCATCAACAACATTTTTAATTTCTTTAATAAATTTTTGAATTCCATATTTCTGAACGGTATTGAGATAACACATAATCACAAAAGCTGTTTTGTCATTGCGTTTTTTCAGTTGAGCGATCAGATTTAAAGATTGCTTAGTAGTAATTTTAGATTTTAAGGCAATTTTACTAGACTCTTGGATTATTGGCCCGTCAGCCATGGGATCTGAAAACGGTAATCCAAATTCGATAATATCAGGTTGATGCGAGAGTATCTCATCAAAAACTTTTTGACTTTGGGATAGAGTGGGAAAACCACAGGTCATAAAAAGGGATAAAATATTTTTCGAGGGAAGGGAGTCGAGTTTATTCATCTGCATCAAATCCAATTGCCTTAGCCGCGGTGAATAAATCTTTATCTCCACGTCCACATAAGTTTAGAATGATTGTTTTTCCTTTGGCTTTATTTTTAAAGGCTTTGATTAAATACGCTAAGGCATGAGATGGTTCCAGTGCCGGGATAATACCTTCTAGCTTAGAACATAATTGAAAGGCATGAAGCGCTTCTTTATCTGTTACACCGAAGTATTTTGCTCTTTTAATATCTTTTAGGTGTGAATGCTCAGGCCCAACACCTGGGTAATCTAATCCTGCGGAGATCGAGTGAGCTTCTTTAATTTGCCCATCATTATCTTGAAGAACATAACTATAACTTCCATGCAAAATACCTGGGGTTCCCGAAGTCATGGTTGCTGCTGTTTGATTGGTTTTAGGCCCTTTGCCTGCTGCTTCAACTCCAATAATTTGAACTTTCTTATCATTTAAGAACGGGTAAAACAGCCCCATTGCGTTAGAACCTCCACCTACACAAGCAATTAGATAATCAGGTAATTTTTTTTCTATTTTTAAGATTTGCTCTCTTGCTTCTTTTCCAATTACCGACTGAAAGTCTCTTACCATTTTTGGGTACGGGTGAGGACCGGCGGTAGAGCCAATAATATAAAAAGTGTCTCGAACATTTTTAATCCAATCTCTGAGCGCCTCATTCATTGCATCTTTGAGGGATTTACTTCCTGACTCTACGGGAATGATATTCGCCCCCAGAAGTTTCATTCGAAAAACATTTGGTTTTTGACGTTCTATATCTTTTGAGCCCATGTAGATATAACAAGGCAATCCAAATAATGCACAAACGGTGGCAGTTGCAACTCCGTGCTGACCAGCGCCGGTTTCAGCGATAATTCGGGTTTTACCCATTTTTTTTGCTAATAAAATTTGGCCAAGACAATTATTAATTTTGTGAGCACCGGTGTGATTGAGTTCGTCTCTTTTAAAATAAACTTTAGGACCATTAATGTATGCTGATAAATTTTTGGCATGGTGTAAAGCTGATGGTCTTCCCACATAATTTTTAAATAAATCTTCTAATTCCTTTTGAAATTTTTTATCTTTTTGAATTTTTTGATAAGATTGATCTAAGTCGATCAAAAGAGGCATTAAAGTTTCGGAAACATACATTCCTCCATATTCGCCAAAACGACCAAGGGTATTGGGTTGATTATAATTTTTCATTTGATTTGAGAGATGAAACGAGACGATCAATTAATGAAAGGTTCTTTTCACCTTTTTTTTCCTCTACACCAGAATTTATATCAACAAAATCTGCCCCTGTTAAGTTAATTGCATTTAATACGTTTGACTCATTCAATCCCCCCGAAAGGATAAAAGGAAGTTTTTTGGGGTTAGAAAATTCTGACCAATTCCAAGTTTTATTATTTCCTCCAGGCTGTTCGTTTTTTTCTGGCTTTCCTTCAATTAAAAAGTAATCGACATTAGAAAAATTATTTTCAATTAATGCCTCGGGAGAAAGGGTTTTGAAAATTTGTTTTTGAAATTTCGTTTTGACTTCATTGATGAATTTTTGATCTTCGTTACCATGAAGTTGAATGGTGTGAAAATCAAATATATTTAATTTTTCTTCAATTTCATGCAGTGTCGGATTTACAAAAACCCCAACAAACTTATTATTGAACTGACTGTAATATTGCTTAATTATTTTAAGTGTATCAACGCTGATATTTCTTGGACTTTTTTCATAAAAAATTAAACCTTGGTAGTCGATGGGAAGGTTAAGGCAATGTTCAATAATTCTTGGATTATTTTGTCCACAAATTTTTATTTTCATATTTTTTTTTGTATTCATTTAATAATTTTATTGGATCTTTTGCGTTAATTAATTCTCTACCAATAACAACAAAATGGGCACCTTCGTTAAGTGCGTCATGAACAAACGAAACTCTTTTTTGATCATCTTGTCTGTCTAAAAGTTTAACACCTGGTGTTATTTTGAGAAGCTTTGGGAAGCTTTCTAAAGATTTTAAATCTTGCCCGGAGCAAATTAATCCAGCAATTTTGGCATTACTGGCAATCAAAGCTAATTTTTTAATTAATTGATTAGGGTCTCTTTCCCCATAAATTTTTTGACTATCTTTGCTATCTAAGCTGGTCAGCAAGGTCACTCCTAAAATTTTAGTTTGCATATTCAATTTTTTGATATTTTTTACAGCAGCCTTTAGCATTTCCTCCCCGCCTGAAATATGCAAAGTTAAGAAATCTGGATTAATTTTTTTCAATGAGTCTATAGCACTGCTGACGGTATTGGGGATATCGTGTAATTTTAAGTCAAGAAATAATCTTGATTTTTTTCGTTTTATTTCGCTGATAAGTTTATTTGCATCTTTATTGTAAAATGATCGATAACCAACCTTAAATCCATAGACCGTTTTATGAAGTTTATTAACCACTTTTATGTTCTTCTCATTATTAGAAGCGTCTAGTGCAATAAAAGCTTTAAGTTTTTTCATTTAATTTTTTATTTAAACTTTCACTCGCTTTAAAGGCCACTTTCCATTTAGATGGAATGTATATTTTTGTTTTATTTCTTGGGTCTGAGCCGTATCGAGAGGGCATTAGCTTGGATTTAAAAACTCCAAAGTTTCGAAGTTCAATGGTGAGATGTTGATTTAGATATTCTTCCAACAGACCAAAGAACCTATCAAAAATAGCTTCGTTGATCTGTGGAGTTAAATCAGTTTCTGATTGCAAAAAGGATTTAAGAAGATCGGATTTATTCTGCTTTGGTGCCCTTATCTTCATCCAAAGCCTTACCTAAGATATCTCCTAAAACTGAACCAGAGGACTTGGATCCATATTTTTCTAATAGGCTTTGCTCTTCATCAACTTCCAGTTGTCTGATGGAAAGGGCAAATTTTCTATTAGTCAAATCAATGGAGCTAATCTTAGCATCAATTTTTTGACCTTCATTGTAACGGGAAATATTTTGTTCTTCTTTATTTTTTGATAATTCTTTTCTTCGAATAGTAGTTTCAATAAAGCTTGCTACTTCTACATCAATACCATTATTGCTGATTTTGGTAATTGTAGCCGAAACGATATCTCCTTTATTTTTATCCTTAAAGAATTCATAAAAAGGATCCGGAGTTAATTGTTTGATACCAAAACTAATCTTTTCTTTTTCAGGATCTATTTCTAAGATTTTTACCTGAATACTTTGACCTTTTTGATATTTTTTAAGTGTTCGATCCCCATTAGAGTCAGTCCAAGAGAGGTCATTTTTATGAACTAAACCGTCAATATTATCATTGAGTTTAGCAAATATTCCAAACTCAGTTATATTCTTGATTTCAGTATCAATGACTTGCTCTTTTTTGTATTCATTTAGAATATTTTCCCAAGGGTTCGGCTCAGTTTGCTTAATTCCTAAGCTAATACGTTTCTTTTCTTTATCGATCTCTAAGACTTTTACTCTAATATTAAATCCTATTTCCAAAATTTTATTAGGGTGAATGTTCTTTTTTGTCCAACTAATATCATTAGAGTGAACAAGACCTTCAAGATCTTTGTCCGTTAATTGAACAAAAGCACCATAGTCAGTGATATGAGTAATCTTACCATCATATATTTCGTTTGAAGTAATCTTATCTTCAATCTTTTCCCATGGATCATTTTTTAATTGTTTATAACCAAGGCTAATTTTGTCTGAGTCATCGGAGACTTTTAAAATTTTAAAGTCATATTTTTTGCCCACTTCTAAAACATCAGAAGGATGACTTATTCTGCTCCAAGAAATATCACTTAGATGAACGAGGCCATCAATACCACCTAAATCAACAAACGCACCATAGTCAGTAAATGTTTTAACACGACCATTGACAACAGAGTCAGATTTAGATTTTACTAAAATTTCATTTTTTATTTCTTTTTGTTTTTCCTCTAAAATTGCTTTACGAGAAACTACAATATTTCCTTTTGAATAATCCATTTTAAGAATTTCAAAAGTTTCTTCGGTTTTGATTAGATGACTAACATCTCTCACAGGACGAACATCAATTTGACTTAACGGTAAAAAGGCATTTGTTCCCATAATTTTGACGTAAAGACCAGCTTTTGCTTTGCCAACTATGAAACCTTTTACTCTTTCTTTATTGTCATAGAGTTTTTGGAGTTTTTCCCATGATTTCATTTTAATGGCTTTTTCATGAGATATTTTTACATTGCCTTCTCGATCCTCTAATTTTTCAACAAACACTTCAATTGTTTGTCCAGTTTTGAGGTCATCGGAAGATCCAGTATTAAGAAATTCTTCTCGAGGGATTTGCCCTTCGCTTTTATATCCAATATCAACAGTTACATGCTGATCGTTTATATTAAGGATTGTTCCAGAAATTATTTTGTTTGCGGAGATGTTTGGTTTGGTTTCGAATTGTTGGTCTAGCAGTTTGCTATACTCGTCGTTAGATATCATAAGTCATTGTTTACCTTTCAAATTAGTTAGGTTTTTTTAGAGTTTTTTGACTCTTTTTCAAGATAATTAATGAATATGCTTGGAAATATGCTTAAAAAAACTTGGATAGCTAGTTTTTATGCTCGATTTATCTTCAATTTTATTAAGCTTTTTACATATTAGATTTGCAATATAAAAAGACATGACAATTCGGTGATCATGATGGTGAATTATATTAGCACCACCCTTTTTTAAATTAGTATCTCCGTGAATATGTAAGTCAAAATCTTTAATTTCACTTTTTACACCCATAGCCTTTAAGTTTTGATGTATTAGGAGTAAACGGTTACTTTCTTTAACAGTTAGTTCTTTTAAGCCTTTAAAGATAGATATGCCTCTAGCATATGATGCCGCTATAGATAAAATAGGGATTTCGTCCACTTGAGTCGGAACTTCTTCAGATTTTATAATTGTAGGTTTTAAATGTTTTTTTTGATTAATTTTCAGATCAGCTATGACTTCATTATTAATTTTTCTTTTATTTGAAATTTGTATATCACCACCCATTTTTTTTAGTGTTTTTAAAAATCCTATTCTTGTTTTGTTAAACAACATATTCTTGACTATCAATTTTGAGCCTGGTTTTAGACAGGCTGCGGTTATAAAAAAAGCAGCAGAAGAAGGATCTCCTGGGATATTTAATTTAATAGATTTTAGATCCTTATCATTTTTCATTTCAATAAAACGGTATTTTGAATTTTCTTTGACTTTTATATTATAACCCATTGCTTTAAGCATGTTTTCCGTATGATCTCGTGTAGATTTAAATTCTTTTATTTTAACTAAGCCATTAGTGTTTAAAGCGGAGAGCATAATGGCACTTTTAATCTGGGCAGAGGGTATTTTGATATCATAACTTAGTGGGATAGCATCACCCACCCCTTTAATTTTTATAGGAGGAAAGGAGTCTTTTTTTAACTCTATGGATGCCCCAATTCTTTTTAAATGATCAGTAACTCTTCTCATCGGTCTCTTGCTGAGAGATTTATCACCTTTGAGAGTAGCTTTGATATTGTTAGAAGAAATCAAACCCGCAAGAAGTCTAATGCCTGTCCCAGAATTACCAAAATCTAATTGTTTTTTTGGTTGAAATAATGCTCCGGGCGGCAGACCAAATACGATGTATTTTCCATTTTTTTTTATTATCCGGGCACCTAAATCTCGCATTACAAGGAGAGTGTTCATGACATCTTCTCCTTCCAGCAAATTTGAAATTTCTGATTGACCCACGGCTTGACCAGTTAAAATAAGAGATCTGTGGCTGATAGATTTGTCACCAGGGGGATAATAAATGCCTTTAATAAGTTTTTTTGAATTAATGGCCATATTTTTATTGATAATTTTCTCCTAGATATATCTTTTTAACAAATTTATCACTTGTGATTTCTTTAGGTGTGCCGGATTTAATAATCTCACCGTTATAAATAATAAACCCATAATCGACAATACTTAGCGCTTCTTTAACATTATGGTCAGTAATGATAATTCCGATATTCATTTTTTTTAAAAGTGCGACAGTGGATTTTACTTCTTCAATCGCGATAGGATCAATACCTGCAAATGGCTCATCTAATAGAAGAAACTTAGGATTACTTGCGAGCGCTCGGGCTATTTCAGTTCTTCGTCTCTCACCTCCGGATAGAAGTTTTCCTTGAGTTTTTTGAAATCCTTGAAGAGAAAATTGGTTTATAAGATTTTCAGTAACTTTTAGGGCATCAGCTTTAGAGTGAAATAATTCAGCAATTGCAAAAATATTATTGTAGACACTCAAATCTCTAAAGATTGAGGGCTCTTGAGGTAGATAAGAAATTCCTAATTTGGACCTCTTGCTTAAACTAAGAAAGGTTAAATCTTCTTCATCTAAAAAAATTTGACCCTCGTCTGGCGGAAGGAAGCCAGCAATAATATTAAAAAGAGTAGTTTTTCCACTACCGTTAGGGCCAAGTAATCCATTAATTTTTTGACTATTGAATTCTAAATTAACTTTTTTAAGCGCTTGTTTGGATTTAAAGTTTTTATTAATGTTTTGAAGTTTAATTATTTTCATTGTTTTCTAAAAGAACTTCCACTAGCGATTCATCATTTGCAGAATTTAAAATTCTTTTATTATTATCAATGTCCGCAATTAATTCATGACCCTTAAGTAACCTAGTTGGAGATTGAATGGATACCTCTCCAGTTAAGGTGATAATGTTATCATCTCTTGTGTAGATTGCATAATCGCCCAAAAATACCTCATCTTTTAGCTCAATCCTTACATTTTCAAAAAGTTCAACAATCGTAAATAATTCTTTACCGCCTTGCTCTACATACTGTGCAATCATTTTTTCAGAATAAGCAATAAATGTATCATTACTAAACTCTACCGACCCAGTTGCAGTATAAGATTGGTTTTCTGAGTCCCAAATTAAACTATCTCCAGCTTTGACAGTGCTTTCCGCATATGAATTTAAATAAAAAAATAAACTGAAAATAAAAATAAATTTATTCATGACTTTTAAAAATAACAATACCATCAAAATATATTTTACCCTCTGAGTCTATATTTTTAAATCCATTAGCTTCAAGGGTTCCCATAGAGTTTATAACCTGAACTTGTTTTTTACTATGGGATATCTCTTCAATTAAGTTTATAGATATGTCTTCCCCATAAATTTTATATTTCTTGTTTTCTAAATAAGATTTACCTTGAAGGAAAAATTGATCTTCATCAATTTTATTTAGCTTATCAGAGCCAATTTTTGTTAAGCCAGATTTACTTAGTACAATACTTGAAAAATTTTCCACCGACATACTTTTTTGACTAAAAACTTTTGAAGAGGGTCTATTATCATAATAATACATAAAAGCCTGCAAGCTTAGTAAAAGAAAAATTAAAAAATTAAAAATATTTTCTTTTAAAAATTTACTCATTTTCTAAACAATTTTTTAAATTAACAATTCCTATTGGGATATTTTTTTTTACTATTAATAGACTCGTAATTGAGTTTTTATTCATCAACATAATTGCCGATGAAATCAATAGATCTGGTGTCGCTGTAACTGGTTTTTTATTCATTATTGAAGTAGCTTTATCCGACATATTTAATTTTTTTATTGCTCTTCTTAAGTCACCGTCAGTAATAATACCTTTAATTTTTTTGTGGTTATCTATTATAACTGCACAGCCATATTTTTTTTCAGTCATTTCAAGTACAGCATCTATTATTGAGCTATTTTGTTCAATTAAAGGCAAATCAGTATCCATAATTTCTGAGAGCGTTTTTAGTTTTTTTCCTATTTTTCCTCCAGGATGTAAGAGCTTAAATGCTTTCTTGTCAAACTCTCTTAGGTCTAATAAACAACAACAAAGAGCATCCCCAAGAGCTAAGGCCATAGTTGTAGAGGTTGTGGGTATGGTAGATAATTTATCTGCTTCTTTATGGGGCGGGAGTATTAAGTTTATATCGGAGTTTTTAGCTAATAAACTTTTTTTATTTGAGCAAATTGAGATAATCTTGATTGATTGTTTTTTGGCAAAATCGAGAAGATCACTGAGTTCATGGGACTCTCCAGAGTTTGAGAGAACAATCAATATATCATCAACTCTTACTATACCCATATCTCCATGACTGGCATCAACTGGATTAAGAAAAACTGAAGGAATTCCTGTAGAGGTAAAAGATGCTGCAATTTTGGCTGCGATATTTCCACTTTTTCCTACACCAGAGATTATTAATTTACCTTTTAAGTTTTTAATACTTTCAATTGCTTTGAAAAAATTATCATCAAGACCTTTAGCTAAGTCATTGATTGCTTTTGACTCTATATTTAGAACTTCTTTTGCTGACTTTAGAATTTGTGACTTATTCATTAATTACTTATGTGCAAAAATATCAGTATTTTCCCATCCCATTAAGTCAAGTTCTACTCTAGTCTCTAAAAAACTCATGATTGATTTAAAAGTTTTAAGTCTTTTTGTTTCTAATAGTTTTGACTCTAAATTTTTTTTTAAATCACTTAAATAAAGCACATCATTCATAGCATATTGGATTTGTTGTTTGGTTAATTTTTTCTGACTCCAATCAGAAGTTTGTTCAGTTTTGTCTAATTCAATATTTAGTATTTCTTTAACAAGATCTTTAAGACCATGTCTGGAAGAGTATGTGCGGGTAAGTTTAGAGGCTATTTTTGTGCAAAAAATATTTTTTACATTGATATTTAAATTTTCTTTAAGTACCGCCATATCAAATCGAGCATAATGAAAAATTTTGGTTAAGGACTTATCTTCCATTAGGGATTTGATATTCTTGGAATTCGCTGATGAGATATTCTGGTCAAATTGAATAAGGTAAACTTTTTTATTAGACTCATTGCGTAACTGAATTAAACAGAGCCTATCTCTTTTGACATTTAGCCCCAAAGTCTCAGTATCGATAGTTATATCCCCTTTAAAAGATTTTAAAGATTGAAGGGGTAGGTCATTTTGGAATAATTGATAATTTGACATCGTAAGACATATATTTATATAAGATAGATAAGGCAATGAGAAATAAAAACATTTTAATTTTTGGATCTACTGGATTTATAGGCAGGAGCCTTTCTAAAAGATTGTTGGCCAATGGTAATAAATTAATTTGTCCTGTCAGAGATCCAAACAGGGTGAAGAGAAATATCTTATCTGGCGATATTGGCCAAATAGATGTTGCTGAATTTGATATTCATAATTTAGATAATATTGAAAAATTAATTGAAGACTGTGATGTTGTTATCAACTTAATTGGCCTTCTCTATGAAAAAAATAATTTTTCTTTTGAGTTAGCACATTTTTTACTTCCTAAAAAAATTGCCATTTACGCTGAAAAGCATAACAAACCCTTTCTTCATGTTTCAAGTTTAGGCTCCACTTACCACAGTAAATCTAATTATCTGGTTTCAAAAAAAATGGGAGAAGAGTTTATTCAAAGCAATAACAACAATTACATAATCATCAGACCAAGTGTGGTTTATGGAGAGGAGGATAATTTTATTAATCAATTTGGAAGAATGGCAAAAATTTTACCTTTTCTTCCTCTATTTAAAAAAGGGAATACAAAATTCCAACCAATTTATGTCAACGATTTATCATTAATGATCACGAATTTAATGAGTAAGTTTGATCAATATAAAAATCAAAATATAGCTGCGGTAGGAAAAGAGGTTTTTAGCTTTAAAGAAATTCTTTCACATATTTTTTTCACTCTTCAAAAAAAAGAGCGATTTATAAACATCCCTCCTTTTTTCGCGATACTTCAAGGTAAGATCATGGAGAAACTACCGAAACCTCTTTTCACTTATGATCAGTATGTAACCTTATCTCATAATAGTATAGACGAGGGTGGCTCAAAAAAAGTTACTGAAATTATCGAAAAAGATTTATCAAATATGAAATTAGTAACAACTCAATATCTCAAAAAATTTATTGATAGAGTTTAGCCCAGCAAGGTTAAAATTAATAAACCAAATATCAGTCGATATATGACAAAAGGTTTGAATCCGATGTTATTTATAAAGTTAATAAAAAGCTTTAGGGTTAGATAAGCAAAAACGAACGTCACTACTAAAATAATTAATAGATTAAAATCAAATTTAATTTCTTCTAAATCTGCTAGGTTTGATAAAAATGAAATTAAAATAATAGGCATACCCAAATATAAACTCAAGACGGATGAGTTTTTTCGATCTTCCCCCATCATTCTGAAAGCGATCATGCAACTCCCTGACCTGCTAAAACCAGGTAAAAAAGCAAGACATTGAAATAATCCTGCTACTAAAAACTTTGTTTTGGTATTAGAAATTTTTAATACTTGAAAGAATTTTAAATCTGAAAGGTAAAGAAGTAGACCGCCCGTAATAGAAGTATAGCCAATTATTTGAAGACTGAAAAAACTGATGTTATAAAATTTCATTAGTACCCCAACAATGATTGCTGGAATTGTTGCCAGTGTAATAGGAATAAAATTTAATTTTATATTATGAAATGCGAGATGGTTGTGCCGATAGAGGTAAAAAATCAATGCTAGCAAAGATGCAAAATGTGCTGTTGTTTCGTATAAGTAATTTCGTGAGTCGTTCTTATTATATAATAATTCAAGTAAATTTAGATGACCGCTTGAACTGATAGGAATAAACTCAGTAATACCCTGAATAATGGAATAAAAACTATAAAAAAGATAATCAGTAGTCATAAATTATTATCAATTAAATATTTACTTTGTTTTTTTTAACAAATATAAATTTTACTCTTTTTGAATTTATGTGAAAAAAGTAATAATTTATCATTATGTTAGAGTTTCATAAAAAAAATCAACAGAATCCTGAAAAAACAGAACCTGAAAAAAGAATAAAGGATTTTCAAGAAATTTATAGACAGTTTGATCAAAATACATCTGTCGAACAATCGTCGAGATGTTCTCAGTGTGGCGTACCCTTCTGTCAAATTCACTGTCCGCTTAACAATAATATCCCTGATTGGCTTCGATACATTGCCGAGGGAAGACTAAAAGAGGCTTACGAAATTTCAACTTCTACTAACGCATTTCCAGAAGTTTGTGGAAGGGTTTGTCCTCAAGATAGACTATGCGAAGGAAATTGTGTAATTGAGCAAGCAGGTTTCGGCGCAATTACTATCGGTAATCTTGAAAAGTATTTAACTGAAATGGCTTGGGAAAATGGATGGGTAGAAAAAATTAATTCTGCTCATACTACAAATCAAAAAATTGCTATCATTGGGTCGGGTCCAGCGGGTATGGCGGCATCTACTTACTTAGTTAAGCAGGGTTACCAAGTTGATATCTTTGAAAAAAACGATCGAGCTGGTGGTTTAATGATTTATGGAATACCGAATTTTAAATTAGACAAAAGTGTTGTGGAAAGAAGAACCGAATGGCTAACCGAAAGTGGCGTAAGATTTAATCTTAATAAAGAAGTAGGAAAACATATATCCTTTCAAGAACTTGAAAAAGATTATGATGCAATCCTTGTGGCTACTGGCGTTTATAAAGCTAGACAGTTAGATATTGAAACTAAGAATATTGAAAACTCTCTACCAGCTCTAGATTTTTTAATTGAAAGTAACAGAGTCGGGTTAGGAGATACCCCATCTAAAAATAAATTTTTAGATGCTAAAGATAAACATGTTGTTGTCATTGGAGGAGGGGATACGGCGATGGACTGTGTAAGAACAGCGATACGACAAAAAGCAAAAGAAGTTACTTGTCTTTACAGAAGAAATAAAGAAAACATGCCGGGATCTGCAAGAGAAGTATTAAACGCCGAACAAGAAGGTGTTAAATTTAATTGGCTTTCTGTTCCCTCTAAGATTATTTCACAAGATACATCTGCCTCAAGTCTTGCTTATAAAGTGGCAGCATTGGGCGAGGCCGATGAAACAGGCAGACGTAAGCCGATTGATACGGGCGTCGAAAAACAAATTAAAAGTGACTTGATTATTCAAGCTCTTGGATTTGAGCCTGAAAATCTTAACGAAAACTTTGGTACCGATTTAGAATTAACTAGCTGGAATACTTTAAAAGTAGACTTCAAAAAGTTTCAAACTAGTAACCCAAAAGTATTTGCCGCAGGAGACATTGTTAGAGGAGCATCGCTTGTGGTATGGGCGATACACGATGGCAGAGAGGTGGCTAAATCAATTCATGAATATTTGGAACATAATTTAGTTAAAAAGAAAGCATCATAATGAGCCAAGAAATTAAAAATTTTATCAAGAACAGAGAGCTATTAAAAAAAAATCATATTTATAAAGACAGTTATGAGCACGATAACTGTGGTGTTGGGTTAGTTGCTTCAATTAATGGTGAATCCAGAAGAGACATTGTTGAAAAAGGAGTAGAGGCCCTTAAAGCTGTTTTTCATAGAGGGGCAGTTGATGCTGATGGTAAAACTGGAGATGGTGCGGGCATTATGCTTGAAGTTTCTCGCTCATTTTTTAGTAAACAAGTTACTAAAACAGGTCATTTAGCTGACCAGGATAATTTACTTGGAGTAGGAATGATATTTCTTCCAAAAAGAGACTTTGGCGCTCAAGAAAAATGCAGAGCTATAGTCGAATATGAAATCATCAAAGCAGGTATGAGTTTGTATGGATGGAGGCAAGTTCCGGTAAACACTGAAATTATTGGTGAAAAGGCAAACTACACCAAACCAGAGATTGAACAGATTATTTTTGCTCCAAAAGATTCTCATGAGAATATTGAAAAAAAGCTCTATTTAACGAGAAGAAGAATTGAAAATAAAATCAAAGCATTAAGCATTAATGATTTTTATATATGCTCTTTATCAACTGAGACAATCGTCTATAAAGGAATGTTCTTAGCTGAACAACTATCTGAATTTTATCCTGATCTATTAGACTCAGACTTCAAATCTAAATTTGCTATTTATCACCAACGATATTCTACTAACACTTTTCCTACTTGGTCTTTAGCGCAGCCCTTTAGAGTGTTGGCGCATAATGGAGAAATTAATACTCTCAAAGGTAACCTTAATTGGATGAGTGCCCATGAGCCAAGAATCACTCATCCTTTTTTCAATGAAAGAATTAATGATCTAAAGCCGATTTTAGACTCTGACGCCTCTGACTCAGCCTCTTTAGACGCTGCATTTGAATTATTAGTTCAAACTGATCGTGATTTACCTATGGCTAAATCAATGATTATTCCCGAGGCATGGTCTAATCGTCCTGATATTTCTGAAGAGCTAAAGAATATGTACGCTTATTGTAATGCCGTTATTGAACCATGGGATGGTCCTGCTGCCGTTTGTGGAAATTTTGGAGATTGGATAATTTCTGGAATGGATAGAAATGGACTAAGGCCACTTAGATATATTTTAACTAATGACGGTTTACTAATATCGGGCTCAGAAGTTGGAATGATTAACATTGAAGAAAAAGATATATTGAAAAAGGGTCGCGTTGGCCCAGGTGAGTTGGTAGCCATTAATTATAAAGAGAAAAAATTTTACCAGAGTGCAGAACTTAAAAATATTTTAAGTAATCGTCAAGATTTCTCAGATTGGAATAAAAAAACAGTCCAACTAGACTCAATACTAGCATCACAAAAAGTTGAACAACCTATTTTACAAACAGAGTCTTTTTTTTATCAACAAGCAAAATCATTCAATCTTTCCATAGAAATACTCGATTTAATTTTAGATCCAATGGTAAAAACAGGCCAAGAAGCAATTGGCTCTATGGGGGATGACGCTCCATTGAGCGTTCTTACAGAAAGATATCGAGGTCTTCACAGTTTTTTCAAACAGAATTTTAGTCAAGTAACCAACCCCCCAAT
>JAXOVD010000012.1:0-22785 GCA_036937365.1 Alphaproteobacteria bacterium | reverse complement strand
AGCATCAACAGTTTTGGCCATCTCTTGAACTGAGGTTTGGCGATTTGATGTTGCGTAACAGATATCAGATTTTTTGGGAGCTAAAATATCAGGAAATCTTTTTTTTAATGCATCCACAATTTCTTGTGTATCAAACACTGAAAGTGTTGTTTGAGTGATATAAGCTATTTTTTGATCAGCAGGAAAATACAATTGATCGACATCTTTTAATTCTTGAACTAGTGTTAGTTTGCTGATGTCTTGCAGCTGGCCCGCTGTTCCCTCTACCTCCGGATGCCCTTCATGGCCAATCATAATAATTTGATAGTTTTGTTTTTCTAATAAGATGATTTCTTTGTGAATTTTGCTCACCAGTGGGCAGATGGCATCATAAAAAAGTAGATTATAGTCTTTCGCTTTTTCAATAACTCTTTGGGCAACCCCGTGGGCAGAGAAGATTACGGGTTGTTTTGTTCCTTGAGGAACCTCATCTAAAGACTCCACAAAAATTACTCCTTTTTCTTTTAAATTATGAACTACAAATTTATTATGCACAATTTCATGGCGAACATAAACTGGAGCGCCGTATTTAATTAAACTTTTCTCAACAATTTCTACGGCTCGTTCAACGCCAGCACAAAAACCTCGATGTTTTGCGGTTATAATTTTTTTAAGCACAAATGAAAATTATCATATAAATGAAAGGAAGAAATTTATTTTATAACAAATAATAATTGTTGGGCTTCGATATTTTCACCCGCTGTTACACAAAGCCTTTCCACGGTTCCTGATTGATCAGCATAAATCACGGTTTCCATTTTCATGGCTTCTATAGTGCAGAGCTTAGCGCCTTTTTGAACTTTTATACCTTCTGTAACCGCGACATCTACCAAGAGTCCAGGAATAGGAGCTGCAATATGTTCTATATTGCTTGGGTCAGCCATTTCTTTCGCCAAATCATCAACAGCGATAGAATTGTCTTTTACATCGACGGAGCGAGGCTGTCCGTTGAGTTCAAAATAAACAGTTCTAAAACCTTTTTCATTTGGTTCGCTCAAAGTGAAATACCTGATAATGAGTGTTTTTCCAGGCTCAATCGACACATAAATTTCTTCACCTGTATTCATTCCAAAGAAGTAATTAGAAGTAGGAATGACACTTGTGTTGCCAAACTTTTGTCGATGCTTCATATACTCATCAAAAACCTCAGGGAAGAAAATTTGAGATAAAGTATCTTTTTCAGAAATAGACTCGGAGTATTTTTTTTCTAATTCTGCAGTTCGATTTTTAATATTTAGGGGTTTTAATTTGGAGCCAAATCGGTAATTGATTGGTTTTTTACCTTTTAGTATTTTTTTCTGAAGTGCTTTTGGGAAACCTTTATAAGGTTGACCTAATCGACCACTGAAAAATTCTATAACAGAGGCAGGAAAGCCAACATCTTTTTTAGGATCAAGCACATCCTCAATTTGAATATTATTTGCAAGCATATAAATTGCCATGTCACCCACAATTTTCGAAATAGGCGTAACTTTAATGACATCCCCAAATATTTTATTTACTTCGGCATACATCGAAGCAAGCTCAGGCCATCTTTCATCCGTAATCCCCATGGATCGTGCCTGTTCTCTTAAATTTGTATATTGCCCGCCTGGCATTTGGTGAAGATAAACTTCTGACATGCTTGTTCTCACTTTACTTTCAAAAGGCTGATATTGTTTTCTTACACCCTCCCAGTAATTTGCAGCTGTTCGAACAACTGCAGATGAGATTTTAGGGTCTCGAGCATTACCATCTAAAGACTCAATCATGGCACCGAAACTTGGTTGTGAAGTAAAACCTGACCAAGAGTCTATCGCAACGTCGACAATATCCACCCCTGCATCCGAAGCATTTAATAAGGTAGCAACACCATTACCGCTTGTATCATGGGTATGAAAGTGGATTGGAATTTTGATATTTTTCTTAAGTTCTTTGAAAAGAATTTTTGCAGCTTTAGGCTTACAAAGACCTGCCATGTCTTTTATAGCAAGGAAATGGATACCCATTTTTTCCAATTTTTCAGCCATTTTTAAGTAATAATCAAGGGTATATTTCTTCTCGGAAGGTGAAGAAAGATCACCAGAGTAACAAATTGATGCTTCGCAAATTTTTCCAGTCTTTAACACTTCATCAATTGAAACCTGCATGTTCTCAATCCAGTTAAGCGCATCAAAAATTCTAAATACATCAATGCCTGACTTTGCTGATAGCTGAATAAATCTTCTTAAAATGTTATCTGGATAATTAGTGTAGCCTAATGCGTTTGATCCCCGAAAAAGCATTTGTAGCAATGCTGATGGCATTTGTTCTCTAAGTTTTGTTAAACGATCCCAAGGATCTTCTTTAAGAAAACGAAGAGCAACGTCAAAAGTAGCACCACCCCAACACTCGATAGAAAATAAATTTTTTAATCTCTCTTCGTACAAATCAGTGATCCCTAACATGTCTTGGGTTCTCATTCGGGTTGCGATTAAAGACTGATGGGCATCTCTAAAAGTTGTATCAGTCAGAAGTAATTTTTTTTCTTTTAAAACGGCTTGAGCAACTTCTTGGGGCCCTTTTTCATCTAAAATTTGTTTAAACGTTTTGCCAACTGCTTGTTGTGCTTTTTTTGATTTTGCGATTCCAAAATCAGATAATTTTGCAGGAGTTGTTTCACGTAATTTAGGACGATTTGCAACTTCAGTGTTACCATTTACAATCACTTCTGCTAAAAAGTTTAATGTTTTTGAGGCTCTATCTTTTCTTCCTGAAAACTCAAATAAGCTTTTTTCGCTGTCAATAAATTTTGTATGGTAATCAAATTTATCAAAGCCTGGATGATTAATTAACTTTAATAAAAAAGGAATGTTGGTTTTCACACCTCGAACCCTAAACTCACTCAGGGCTCTATTCATTCGTTGTTTGGCCTCTAACGGAGACTGGCCTTTGGCCGAAACTTTCACCAAAAGAGAATCATAATAAGGGGTGATGACAGTTCCTGTTGCTGCTGTACCGGCATCTAATCGAATACCATGGCCACTTGCGGAGCGATAAACGGTTATTTTCCCATAATCGGGAGCGAAATCATTAGCTGCATCTTCTGTGGTAACACGTGATTGAATAGCGTGTCCTTTCATTTTAATGTCTTGCTGTTCTGGAACGCCACAAATACCGTCTCCGATTTTAGCACCCGAAGCTAAAAGAAATTGAGCCTTTACAATATCAATACCTGTAATTTCTTCTGTTACCGTATGCTCGACTTGAACACGTGGATTTACCTCGATGAAAAAGAATTCCCGAGATTTGGCGTCCATTAAAAACTCAACGGTGCCCGCACAAGAATAATCGACTTGTTTGCCAATACGCACGCCCGACTCACAAATTGCTTCGCGCTCTTTATCACTTAAATAAGCAGCTGGGGCTCGCTCGACAACTTTTTGATGTCTTCGTTGTAATGAACAGTCTCTTTCAAATAAGTGAACGATATTACCGTGAGTGTCGCCAATGATTTGAACTTCAACGTGAAATGCTTTTTCAATTAATTTTTCAAAAAAAACATCGTCTTTGCCAAAAGCGCTTTTGGCTTCTCGACGTGCTGTGTTAATTTGATTCTCTAATTCATTTTCTTTTCGAATAACCCTCATTCCACGGCCACCTCCGCCCCACGAGGCTTTTAACATAATTGGGTAGCCTATTTTCTTAGCAAGGGCTTTGCATTTTGTTATGTCTCGGGGCAAGGGTCCAGTGGAAGGAATTGTAGGAACTTTTGCTTTATCCGCAGTTTTTTTAGCTTCTACTTTGTTTCCTAAAGAACGCATAATTTTTGATGAGGGTCCCACAAATAAAATATTATATTTGGCACACTCATCAGCGAACTCTGGGTTTTCTGAAAGAAAGCCGTAACCTGGATGAATCGCATCACATCCAGAGTTAAGGGCAATTTGTACAATCCCCTTATAATCAAGATAGGCTTGAATAGGTCCTAATCCCGAGCCAACCAAATAACTTTCATCAGTTTTAAAACGATGCAAAGCAAAACGGTCCTCATACGAATAAATAGAAACGGTTTTATAGCCTAGCTCAGTCGCCGCTCTGGAAATACGAATAGCGATTTCGCTTCTGTTGGCGATTAGAATTTTTTTAATTTCTCTCATTGTGAATGATCCCTAAATGTTTTATAGAAAATTTTTGATTTTTCCATATTTAACGTTCAAAAAATGTATGCATTCTTTCGATATTACGCATTTATCGCATTCGGGGTTTCGGGCCTTGCAAGTATATCGCCCATGCAAAATCAGGAGATGATGAGCTGTCTTTTTGTATTGGTCTGGCACAATCTGCATTAAATCTTTTTCTACGGCATCAGGTGTTTCTCCTAGGCTCAGATTTAACCTTCGAGACAATCGATAAACATGCGTATCCACTGCAATAGTAGTATGTCCAAAAGCAACGCTCATCACCACATTAGCTGTTTTTCGGCCTACCCCTGGCAATTCACATAACATATCAAAATTTTCTGGAACTTTACTATGGTGTTTTTCAATAAGTATTTGAGAGAGAGCGATCACATTTTTTGCTTTCGAATTAAACAGTCCAATGCTTTTTACGTATGGAATAATTCCCTGAAGGCCCAATTTTACAATTTTCTCAGGAGAGTCGTATTTTGCAAAAAGATCTTTCGTGGCTTTATTGACTTGGGCATCTGTTGACTGAGCTGACAAAACAACTGCAACTAATAATGTGTAGTGATTGACATATTGAAGATCAGATTGTGGAGCGGGAATAGCTTTTGATAATTTGGAAAAAATCTGATTTATTGTTGATGTATTCACGATGAAAAAACAGTTGCTTATTAAACCAAACAAAAGTTTGAATCACAAACAGATAATACTTTTTTTAGTTATTACAGGAGGCCTTATTTTTTTTATGGGGGTCAGATTTGTTATTGTGGGCGCATGGCCTATTTTAATATTTGGGATTATTGAATTTTTAATTTTAGTTTTCTGTACCTATCTTTATTTTAATTTTGCGAAGAAAAGAGAAAAAATTATTTTAAATCAAGAAGAAATAAGAATTCAAAAGTTAAAAGATCACGAGATAGAAGATGATCAAAGCTATAATTTACATTGGAGTAGTCTAAAAAATAACAAAGATAATCTATCAGTACATTATGCCGGAAAGAAAAATGCATTCGCTAGGTTTTTAAGTCCACAACGCCGGTTAAAATTAAAAAAAATTATTGAACGTTATAAATCTCGTTTATCTTAGAGCATATCCTTATAAGTATAGTAACCACTATTTTGCTTTGATAACCAAATTGCAGCTTGAATTGCGCCATCAGCAAATATTTCTCGATTAAAAGCTCGATGGGTTAATTCAACGCTCTCGTTTTCTCCATGAAAGATTACTGTATGTTCTCCAGGAATATTTCCCCCACGAATAGAAGAAAACCCAATTTCATCTTTTTTTCTTTCTTGCTGATTTTGTTGGCGATTAAAATTGAATTGATCTTTAGACAAATTTAATTCTTCTACTATTTCTTCTCCTAGTTTAATGGCTGTACCACTTGGAGCATCTTTCTTATAGCGATGATGCGTTTCTATGATTTCAATATCAAAATTTTTTAGATAAGAGGCGGCTTTTCTTGCAATGTTAAAAAAAGAATTTACCCCAAAACTCATGTTAGGCGCATAAAAAACCCTAGTGGAATTTCCTGTTTGTTTTAAAAGATTAAAATGTTGTTCCTCTAAGCCCGTCGTTCCAATAACAAGGCCTGTTTTGCTTGCAACGGCGCTCTCTGTGAAAGCAAATAAGGCCTTTGGAGAGGTAAAATCAATAATGACATCGGCCCTCTCAAAGGAATGTTCTCTAGTTGTGGCTATTTCATGGGATAAATTCATTTCATCTAAAAAAACTTGCTCTATTTCAGAAATATCAAATACCCCAACAATATCCGTATGACTATTTGATAAACCTGATTTAATCAGATTTCTTCCCATTCTGCCTTTAGCACCAGCAATTGCTATTTTCGTGGTCATGTATCATTATTTATAGAGAAAATAGCTGTTATAGAATAGTAAAAATTTTTAAAATAAAGATAATATAAAAATGATTAGGTTAGTAATAATTTTACTTATTTTATTAATTGCGAGCTTATTAATTTTTAATAAAAAGTTTCGCGAGGCCTTTACTATATCAACCATCCCTCTCATAATTCTGGTTTTAGGACTAGTTGGCTATATGGTCTATTATATGATTTCGACTAATTATTTTTAGCTAAAGGTTAATAATTTGCTCCGTGACAATATAAAAACCAATAACCAATACCATTATTCCAAAATATTTTTTTAGTTGCTCTCCTGTAAACTTTTGAGATAAAAAATTTCCAACAAGTACCCCTACAAGAGTGGCGCTCATTATATAAAATACTAATATCCAATCTGTCTGAAAGCCCCCTATTAAATCTCCTCCAAAGCCAATAATCGATTTAAGAGCAATAATAATTAATGAGGTCCCGACGGCTATTTTCATTTCTAAACCAGCTAACAAAACAAGAGCAGGAATAATTAAAAAACCGCCCCCCGCCCCAACAAATCCAGTAACACCCCCGACAACCAATCCTTCCAGGACAACTAAGAAAAATTTATTTTTAGGAATATCTTGAGTATGGCTTTTCTTTTGATTTTTTTTCATCATCATCAATGCTGCCAATATCATCAAGACAGAAAATACAAACATAATCACAAAGTCTTTTGTAATAAGGACGCCTAACTTAAACTCGCTAGGAATGGATGGGAGTAAATAGTGCCTTGCTAAAAGCACCCCAAGAATAGAGGGGATACCAAAAATAATTGCTGTTTTAATATCAATGGTGCCTTGACGAAAATATCCAATGGATCCTAACAAGGCGGTTAAGCCCACAATTAATAATGAATAGCTGGTAGCTTCAACAGCGGGAATAGAGAATAAATAGACCAGAACAGGCATTGTCAGGATTGATCCACCTGCGCCCAATAAAGATAAAACGGAGCCCATCACAAAGGCTCCTAAAAGACCTAGAATAAACACTTATATATTAGAAATCACGGGTTGTTCAGACTCAATCCAAGCGTTAATACCTTCATCAAGTTCTAGTATTTCCCCCGAATAACCCTGACTTAAAAGAACATTGGCCGCAACCTTAGATCTTTTTCCAGATCTGCAATGAATTAAAATCGTTTTGTTTGTTGGATTTAATTCATTAATTTTCTCAGCGCTCACTGTGGAGAGTGGAACCAAAATGGCATTTTCTAAATGAGCCAGGTCGTACTCATCTTGCTCTCTCACATCAATAATAATTAAGCCATCTTTTATAGATTGTGCCGTATCTTCTACGCTTAAAGATTTAAATCCCATCAGTGATGATCTTTCTTCTCAATAGGGTTACCTTGTGCTGACCAATTATTAATCCCACCCATTAAATGATAACAATTTTTATAGTCATAGGATTTTGAAACCTGTACAGCTAAAGTAGAACGGTGACCTACTGCGCAATACATTAAAACTTTTTTTCCTTGAAGATTTTCTTTTTCTTTTATCAAGTAGTCAGAAATTTTATCAAATGGGACATGAACAGAGTTCTTGATGCTTCCATCATGATGAATTTCACTATTCTCTCTTAAATCAAGCAAAATGTGTTCATCATTGGTGATTGCGTTTTTAAATTCATCTACTGTAAGACCGTTTGTGTTTTTTTGTCTATTAAGGTCAATACCAAGTTTTAAATTTCCTGGCACAGCAATATCCATCATCTTTGGATCCGGAAGATTTAAGTTATTCATGATGTTTGCATATTCTTCTGCAGAGCTTACCTGCAGACGTGGATTGAATTTCTTTTCCTCTCCAATAGTGCTAACTGTATCTCCTTTATAGTCATGTGCTGGATATAATAATGTT
Source organism: Alphaproteobacteria bacterium (assembly GCA_036937365.1). Classification (GTDB taxonomy): domain Bacteria; phylum Pseudomonadota; class Alphaproteobacteria; order HIMB59; family HIMB59; genus HIMB59. Next base: position 14,847 of record JAXOVD010000012.1, on the reverse strand, counting down.
TCCTCGGGAAGTTTTAATAGTCTCTCAAAGATGGAGTTATATGAATCATATGGATCTCCATTTTGAAAATCTGTTCTTCCTGTTCCTCTAATTAAAAGCGTATCCCCAGAAAAAATTCTATCATTCATTAAATAGCTATATGAGTCATTAGTGTGACCAGGTGTATGTAATGCTTTTAGCTTAATTCCCTCAACTGTCACTTCATCGTTATCCTTGACTTGCATAGAAACGACATCGCTAGGAGTCGCGTCTCCCATTATCGTAATACAGTTCGTTCTGTCTCTTAATTCGGCCATTCCAGAGATATGATCGGCGTGAATGTGAGTGTCGATTACTTTGACTAATTTTAAATCAAGCTCTTCCATCAGTTTTATATAACGCTCAACATTCTCTAATACAGGGTCAATGACTAACGCCTCTCCCCCTTTCCTACTTGCAACAACATAAGTATATGTAGATGAAGTGTGGTCAAATAATTGTCTAAATATCATAGTCAAATTTTTAACACATAGTCGTCTTTGTGCATTGATTTAAATCAAATTTAAAGAAACCTTTTATAAAGCTAAAGGCTTATGAACTGGGAAGTTCCAGTCTTGCCCCTTAAACATGACATTCCATTGAAGGAATGGAAAAATATTCTTTTTCAGCCACCAATAACTTGATCTAGGCACTCGAGGGTCTAGTGGAAAACTCGGAGAAACTTTACCTCCATAGCAAAACTCCGCTAACATGACTTTTCCATATTCGACTGTCAGTGGGCAGGCTCCATATCCATCATATCTTTTGTAGTCGGATTTTTTTTGGCGATCTGAGATCAAGTTATGGGCAACAATAGGTGCCTGCTTCCTAATGGCAGCTCCTGTTTTTGCATTGGGAGCATTCATAACATCTCCTAAGCTATATATGTTATCATATTTTGTATGTTTTAATGTTCCTTGATCAACACTTACCCAACCAGCATCATCTGCTAAAGGGCTGTTTTTAATAAAATCAGGGGCTGTTTGTGGAGGGGTAACGTGAATGAAGTCAAATTTTTTGGTTACTTCTTTTTTATCTGATCCTTCTTGAACAATTTTAAAGGTTGCCTCTTTAGCATCACCGTCAATGGCAATTAAATTATGTTGATAATTTCTTTGGGCACCATAATAGTCACAAATATCCTCTAAGGGCTTTTGAAAATACGCAACGCCAAAAATAACAGGCTTTGCACAAAAATACTCTACATTAACGTCTGTTAATTGGCCTTTTTTTCGAAAATAATCTGATGCCAAATACATAATTTTTTGAGGAGCTCCGGCACATTTAATGGGCATACCTGGCTCTGTAAATAAAACATTACTACCGGCATTAACGGATTGTAAACTTTTCCATGTATACTCAGCCATGTCCGCAGAATAGTTTGTACAAACATTATTTTTGCCAAGACTTTTTTCCAAGCCTTCAATGCCAGCAAAGTCAATTTTCAAACCTGGGCAAACAACTAACTGATCATAAGTATACTCACCTCCATTGGTTTTGATTGTATTTTTTTCAGGAAAAAATTCCTGGGCAAAGGCTTTAATACGAGAAAGGTATTTTGGGAAAATAGCATTCATGGATCTTTGAGTATCTGAACGCTTGAAAGAGCCTGCGCCAACTAATGTCCAAGCTGCCTGATAGTTTTGAGTATCGGATGGATCGATAACTCCAATTTTTAAGTTTTTATCTAACTTATATAATCGGGTAGCAACAGTTAAGCCCGCACAACCCCCACCTACAACAATAATATCATAATGGTTATCTTGGTGCATCATTCCTCCAAATTTTTCTTAATTATAAGAGAAAACATATTCATAAATCAATTTGATATAAATCAAAAATTCAAATGCTACTTTTTTTCAATTGTTTCATGTGTTTTTTTAAATAATTTTAAAATGTGGAAAACGTCTTATTGCTATCCAGAATACAATTTGCTGCTAATATCTCTTTTCATATTCTTTTCCCTGCAATAACCATTGCTTTGGGATGGTTTTTATTGTTTTTTAAAATTCGCTTCCAATTAAGCCGCGATCAAAAGTGGATTAATTTATATTTTTTTTGGACTAAGATTTTTGCTCTTTGCTTCGCGATGGGTGTGGTAAGTGGAATTACAATGTCTTTTCAATTTGGAACTAACTGGCCGGGCTTTATGAATACAGTAGGTAATATTGCTGGACCATTATTGGGCTATGAAGTATTGACGGCATTTTTTTTAGAGGCAACTTTTTTAGGCATTATGCTCTTTGGCTTTAGCAAAGTTAAACCCTGGCTGCATACAACCGCAACTGCTTTAGTTGCGATTGGAACAACCCTTTCTGCGTTTTGGATTTTAGTACTTAATAGCTGGATGCATACACCATCAGGCTATGAGATTATCAATGGTGAAGCGTTTGTAACTAATTGGCTTGAGGTCATCTTTAACCCTTCTATGCCGTACCGTTTTACACATAAATTATTAGCATCTTTTTTAACAGCATCTTTTTTAATTGCAGGCATATCTGCTTTTCGAATATTAAAACTTAAAAAAGAAGATTCTGCGATAGTAGGTTTAAAATTTGGAATATCAGTCGCTGCTTTGGTCATTCCTATTCAAATTCTTGTTGGTGACATGCATGGTTTAAACACCTTAGAGCATCAACCTCAAAAAATTGCCGCAATGGAGGGCAATTGGGATACCCAAACTGGAATACCCTTAGTGCTTTTTGCACTACCTAATGAAGAAAAAAGAAGAAATGATTTTGAAATTAGTATACCAAAAATTAGTAGCTTGATATTAACTCATGAACTTGATGGTGAAGTAAAGGGTTTAAATGACTTTATAGGAGAACATCCTCCTGTTAGTCCTGTTTTTTGGGGTTTTCGAATAATGGTAGGAATGGGATTATTGATGTTGCTAGTATCCTGGACTGCTGCCTACTTTATTTTTAGAAAAAAACAAATTCCAAATGTTTTAAAAAAAATTCTGATTGCAATGACATTTTCTGGATGGATTGCAACTTTGGCTGGGTGGTATACTACAGAAATTGGAAGGCAGCCATATTTAGTAAGTGGGATATTAAGAGTCGAGGACGCTGTTACTAATACTCCTGCCGCTCATATCGGATTTTCTCTTATTGGATATCTAGTCATTTATTCAATTTTACTTCTTGCATTTATCACAACAATTTTTTATCTAGCGGGAAGGGAAAATACTGGGCTCAATACAGCCATTGATCCAAAAACAGGACAAAGAAGAAATTTAGTGGCCTCTTAATCTATGGATTTTTTTCTAGATAACTTGCCATTAATTTTTGCTTTTTTAATGGGGGTATCGATGTTGCTGTATGGTCTCTTAGATGGATATGATCTGGGCGTAGGCATTCTTTCTATAATCCCCTCCCAGCGCAAACACAAAGATCAAATGATCGCATCTATTGGGCCCTTTTGGGATGCCAATGAGACATGGCTGGTTCTTGGGGTTGGATTACTGTTGGTAGCATTTCCAAAAGCTCATGGAATTATTCTTGGAAATTTATATATACCAATTTTTTTTATGTTAGCTGGTTTAATCTTTCGCGGGGTCGCATTTGATTTTCGTGCTAAATCCCGACCTCAAACACAACACCTTTGGGACTTTGCATTTTTTGGCGGTTCTTTGCTAACGTCCTTATCGCAAGGCTACATGCTTGGTTTTTATATTACTGGATTTGATCAGAACGTATTAAGTATTATTTTTTCAATTATGGTCTCTATCTGTCTAACTATTGCATACGTTTTAATTGGAGCAAATTGGTTAATTTATAAAACAGAGGGTGATTTACAAATCAAGGCTATCAAGTGGGCGCGTGTTTCTTTAATCGGTGCTGTTTTATGTGTTGCTTTGGTTTCTCTTGGTACTCCCATTGCTAACCAACATATTTTTCTTAAATGGTTCTCTATGCCTAACTTTTTATTTTTATCTCCAATCCCTATTTTGACTGGCCTATTAATTTTTATGATGGGATATTTTTTGTTTTTAAAAATGCCCCAAAATAAAGATGATCATTCGCTTCTTCCATTTATGTTAACAATCATAATATCGCTATTATGTTTTATTGGCTTAGCCTATAGTTTTTACCCTTATATAATACCCACGACTTTGACTATTCAAGACGCGGCTTCTGATAGATCTTCTTTAATTATTTTATTAATTGGGGCGTGCATAACGCTCCCAGCATTATTAGGATATACTGTGCTTGCTTATAAAATATTTGGCGGAAAAGTCACCAAACTGAGCTACGATTGATAAAAAATTTCAATTTGTTAATCTTTAAATTTAGATGAAAAAAAACGATCTTTATAATCAACAAGTAGAAAAACAAAGTCAGTTAGCTAAGTGCTCCTTATGCTCCGCAAAACGCTTTTCTATTTGTGGTAAAATGGACGATAATCAAGTTAAAAAAGTAGACTCCTTTAAAAGAACTAAAATATATAAAGATAAGGAGCCGGTTTTTTTCCAAGGAGATCCTGTTAAGAATTATTTCAATGTGCGCTCAGGCAATGTGAAGATTTATCGACTTCTTGATGATGGACGAATGCACATCATGGGTTTTTTATACCCTGGGGATTTTATGGGTCTGTCTTCAGATCAAGATACCTATTTAAATTCAGCTGAGACTATAGGTGATGCCGAAATATGTTCTTTTGCTATTTCTGAATTTGATGAACTTAATAAAAGTTCTCCTGAGATTACTAAAGAGCTTTTAAAAAGAAACTTTCAAGAAATAGAATTTATGCAAAAACAATCAATCATTATTGCAAAACTTCATGCAAAAGATCGCCTAATGGAGTTTTTTAAAAATATTTCTGCACAGAGAAAAAAAATTGGTCTTCCTGATAATCCTATAAGCCTACCTATGAGCAGGCAAGATATTGCAGATTATTTGGCACTTACAATCGAAACTGTAAGTCGAGGGATCACAGAATTAAAGAATGCGCAGAAGATTAAAATGATTGATAAAAACAAACTCTATATTATTTAAATCTATTTTAATGCATCATCGTAGTTTATTTTTGTGGGACTTTTAATAGATGGAAAATGGGTTGATCAATGGTATGACACCAAAAAATCTGGCGGAAAATTTATCAGAACAGAAGCTCAATTTAGAAATTTTATTGATCTCAATACTGAATTTACACCTGATAGTGGTCGGTATCACTTATACGTTTCTTTAGCCTGTCCGTGGGCTCACCGTACGCTTATTTATCGAAGTTTGAAAGATTTAGATAATCATATTTCTGTCAGTGTTGTTAATCCATATATGCTAGAAAATGGATGGACTTTTGAGGAAAGTTTTCCTGGTACAACTGCTGATCATTTATTTTCACAACAGTACCTTTATCAAATATATCTTAAAGCTAATCCAACCTACTCAGGGCGTGTGACGGTGCCTGTTCTATGGGATAAAAGAAAGCAAACAATTGTCAGTAACGAGTCCTCTGAGATTGTCAGAATGTTCAATTATTCTTTTAATGAGCTTACTAATAATAATTTAGATTTTTATCCAGAAAAATTTCAAAAAAAAATTGATGAGATTAATGACTTTACTTATCACAATATTAACAATGGCGTCTACAAAGTAGGTTTTGCAACAAAACAATCTGTTTACGAAGAGGAATTAGATAAATTGTTCACAGCGCTTGATCAAATTGAAGAAATGCTTAAACAAAATTCTTATTTGCTTGGAGATGAAATGTTAGAATGTGATCTTCGTTTATTTCCAACTTTATTAAGATTTGATCCCGTTTATGTTGGGCATTTTAAATGTAATAAAAAAAGAATAATTGATTATCCCAACATCAATCGGTATTTACAATCGATCAAATCGAATGCAAAAATTAAACCCACTATCAATATTGATCACATTAAAACTCATTATTATGGAAGTCATCCCACTATCAATCCCAATGGGATTATTCCAACAGGACCAGATTTATACTGATTAATTTTTAAAACGAGAGTGACAGCTTTTACAGCTGCCAAAAAGATTTTGATGGTGTTGCTGTACAGCCTCTAAATCGTTATTACTTGCTGCGATCTTCGCAAGAGCGGCCATCTCGCTTGTATCTTGAGCGATGCTAACAAATGCATCTCTATCTTCGATAATATTTTGACTAGCTTTGGTTTTACCCTCAAAGCTATCATTCGGAAAAAGATTAGGATATTCAATCATTATAGACTCTATCTTAGTATAAATATCTTCTAATTCTTCGGTTTCGCCATCTTTTAAAATTTGGGTAGCAGATCTCATCAATTTATTGAAGTCTTGCATTGACTCCTGTCTTTGATGAACTACATCGTTTGCTAGCAAAGTGCTAAAAGCAAACACAAAGATAATTATTAGTTTATTCATACTATTTTATTCTACGATCAGTATGTTTTGTAGATTAACATGAACTAAGAGGAAAAATGATTAAAAAATTGTTGACTGCTATTCTGTACTAAAATTTTACCATTTTCTAAATATATAAAATTATCTCCTATTTTTTTAGCTATCTCAAAATCATGTAAGGTGAGAACAATTGTTTTATTTTTTTTTTCATGAATCAATAAGCTTGTTAACAATTTTTCACTTTCTAAGTCTAAGCTTTGATTAGGCTCATCCAAGAATATGGTTGACTGATCAAAGCTCATTAAACGCGCAAGGAATAATTTTTGCTTTTCTCCTCCAGAGAGAGAGTTCATTTTCTGGTCCTCAAGTGCTGATAATTTAAACTCATCAAACCATGATGTATTCATTTGAAATTTTTTTATTTTATGAAGTATTTGATAATTATATTTTACAGTATTTTTTAAAATTAAAGGTTTTTGAAACAACATAGGAATTGGTTGTTTTAATGAAGACTGAAAAAGACCAGATGTTGGTTGAATAATTTGATTGAGTATTTTTAGTAAAGTCGATTTGCCCGAACCATTTTTTCCCATTATGACAGTTGTGCTGCCCTGCTCTATGTTTAAATTGATGCCCTGAAGTATTAATTTTTGATTTATTTGATAATTAATATTTTCTAATTTAATCATTTTTTTTAAAATAATTTATTCCAAAAGAAATGAGCAAAGATAAAGAAATTAAAATTGCTCCTAAAATTACTCCAATCATAATATTTCCTTTGGCTGTTTCTAGCGCAATCATAGCCGTCATATTACGAGTCACATGATCAATAGAGCCCCCTACTATTGCTGCCGCACCATACTCACTAATAGCTCTGCCAAATCCTATTAATACGATAGTAAGATAAATGCCTTTTTGATTTATAATCATCAGCATTAGAATATCTCTTTGAGAGGCGCCATATGAAAGGAGCTCCTCTTTTAACGGAGGATATTCTTGCTCTATATAATTAATAATCAAAGTGGTCATAATAGGAAAAATTATAATAAATTGAGCGATTATCATCGCTGATGGGGTATACAAGAGCTCCATCCAGCCGAGAGGACCCGAACGACTTATTATCAAATATACAACAAGCCCAGCACAAACCGGAGGAATAGAGGTTAAAGATCCCAAAATGCTAACAATATATTTTTTAAAAAGAAATTCTTGAGTTGCAATTAAATAACCAAAAAATAGAGATAGAAAGAAGCCAAATAAAGTTGATACAAAGCTTACATGCAAAGAGATACTAATAGCTTCTAGGACTTTTGATAATTCGATCATTTTTTAGCAGAGCCCCCTAAGGGGTTCTTTAATAATAGATTAACTTTAACTCAAATTCATTCTAGTTGTAGGTAAAAAATAATTGCTGACCATCAATCTTATAGTTTTTAATCAGATCATTTCCTGTTCCTTCCAATAACCAGTCAATAAATTCTTGAGACTTTTCAAACTCTACATGAGGAAATTTTTTAGGATTGACGGCAATAATTCCATATGGATTAAATAAGGCGCTATCCCCTTCAAATAATATTGTTAAATCATTTTTATTTGTAAATGAAATCCACGTTCCTCGATCAGTTAAGACATAACCTTGCATTTCCGCAGCAACATTGATGGTATTTGCCATTCCGCTTCCTGTTTTAATATAAGAACTATGATCGGGTGACTGAATACCAATTATGTTCCATAAAGATAATTCTTTTTTATGGGTTCCTGAATTATCATCGCGAGAGATAAACTTAAAGCTCGGTGAAGATAATTTTTTCATCACACCGCTAATTTCAGTTTCATTTTTAATATTTGCAGGATCATTGTTTGGACCAACAATCACAAAGTCGTTGTACATCAGATCAAATCTTTCAACTCCGAAATCCTCTTCGACAAATTTAAGTTCATCTTGCTTTGCATGAACCATTAACACATCGCCATCGCCTTTTTTAGCATTCGCAATAGCTGTTCCTGTGCCTACGGCAACAGCGCGGACCTCAATTCCTTTTTCTTCTAAAAACTTTTCACTTAAAAGGTCCAACAGTCCTGTATTAGCGGTACTTGTTGTAGATTGGACGATTATATAATCTCTTGCCTCTAATGTGCCGACCAAAAAGATAAAAAAGATAAAAATATTTTTTAGCAGTCTCATTATTTATAACTCCATTAATTAATTCAATGATAAGTAAATATTATCAATATAATCTTTTCTAATAAGAAATCATAATTAATAAATATTCATAATTTATTAATTCATTTATTATATTATTTTATTGGTCATGCCTGTTTTAAATAAAAATCATACTTACGGTTTTGTTAGTATCCTATTTCATTGGCTAATGGCAATTATCCTAATTGTTACTTTTGTCTTAGGTCTGAATTTAGAACATAACTTCCAATACTATTATGAAGTGTTAATGCTGCACAACAGTTTGGGCATTTTGATTTTTTTATTAGCAATAATTCGAGTCTGTTGGAAGTGGGTAAATATAAAGCCCGATCCATTACCATCAAAAAAGATTTTTATGAAACTCGCGACTCTTATTCATGTTTTTTTTTATATCTTATTTTTTTTAATTCCAATTACAGGATACTTGTTAACAAATCTACAAGGAGATACAGTGTCTTTTTTTGGAAACTTCTTTCCAGATATTCTAAGCAAAAATATTGATCTCAAATATTATGTTCATATTATTCATGAGTCATTGGGCAAAATTATCTTAGTAATGTTTATTCTGCACGTTATTGGCGCTTTATATCATCATTATTATTTGAAAGATAATACCCTAAAAAGAATATTGTTCTTTAATAAAATTAAATCCAATCAGGAATAGGTAAATTTTTTGATTGTAAAAACTCTTTATTAAACATCTTACTAAAATATTTATACGCATCATCGCATAGAATAGTAACAATGTTTTTACCAGGGCCCATTTCTTTTGCCATTTCAATAGCGCCTGCAACATTAACGCCACAGCTTGTTCCTAAAAACAAACCTTCAGTTTTAATCAATTTATATAGAAGCTCAAAAGCTTCTTTATCGGTAATATGATAAGCCATATCAATTAAACAAGCCTCCACATTTTTTGTAACACGTGCCTGTCCTATCCCCTCTGTCTCAGAGGGATCGCCGGTTACCTCTAAAACGGAGTCTTTAAAGTAACGATACATTGTGGCTCCCTGCGGGTCCGTGCATGCCACTTTGATATTAGGGTTCAATTCTTTTAATCCTACGGATGTTCCCGCAAGAGTACCTCCCGTTCCAATCGCACAAGTAAATCCATCGACTTTGCCATCTAATTGCTCATATATTTCTTTAGCAGTGGTTTTTGCATGAAATTGATAATTTGCAGTATTGTCAAACTGATTAGCCCAAATCACAGAGCCCTCCCCTTTTGCTTGCAACTCCTCGGCTAAACGTCTTGAAATATGCTGATAATTACCCGGATCTTTATACGGTTTTACTTCTACAATTCTAAGTTCTGCCCCTAAATTTCTTAAAATATCTCTTTTTTCTAGGGACGCCGCTTCTGGCATCACGATAATTGTTTTATAACCTCGTGCATTATTAATCATAGTTAATGCAATACCCGTATTACCGAAGGTACCCTCAACCACCGTGCCCCCAGGCTCAATTAGTTTTTTTTCTTCTGCATTTTGAATAATACCCAGAGCAGCTCTATCTTTTACCGAGCCCCCCGGATTCATAAATTCAGCTTTTCCGTATATATTACAACCGGTCAACTCAGATGGATATTTCAATTTGATTAAAGGAGTGTTTCCGATTAAATCAATCATCGATTTGTTCATGGTTTAAATTGTATCTAAAGCCTGTTTTAAATCATCTATAATATCATCTGCATCTTCAATACCAACGGATAGACGTAAAAGACTATCTGAAATACCTAGAGTATCTCGAATTTTTTTATCAATTGATGCATGGGTCATAATCGCAGGATGTTCGATTAAGCTTTCAACGCCCCCTAAACTTTCTGCAAGTGTAAAAATTTTTAAATTTGAAAGAAACTTCTTTGCTCCCTCTAAGTTCGTATCAAGAACAATAGACATCATTCCTCCATAGCCATTCATTTGCTGGGATGCGATTGATTTATATTTTGGATCTATTCCAGGGTAATGAATTTTTGTAATTTTAGGATGGGTTTCTAAAAAACTGGCAACCCTTTCTCCATTTTCATTATGCTTTTGCATTCGAACAGAAAGTGTTTTGATACTGCGTGTCAGTAGATAACAGTCAAAAGGTGATGGAATAGCTCCCACTGCATTTTGTAAGTAAGCTATTTTTTCCCCATACTTCTCTATATCCTTAATGACAATAGAGCCGCCAACAATATCTGAATGTCCCCCCAAATATTTTGTAGAAGAGCTCACAACTAAATCTGCTCCCAGTTCTAACGGGCGTTGATTATAAGGAGAAGCAAAGGTGTTATCGCAAATAACAGGCAGGTTAAACCCTCGCGCGATTTCAGCTGTATTTTTAATATCAATAATTTTCATTAATGGGTTAGAAGGTGACTCTACCCAAACAAACTTGGTTCGTTCCGTAACAACATCGTCCCAATTCACATTGGTATCAAAGTCAACATAGGTCACTTCAATGTTAGTTTTAACTTTATCAAACAATCTTCTTGTGCCCCCATATACATCATCGGAGCAAATCACATGATAATCTTCCCCGAATAAATCACAGGCTGTTGCAATCGCGGCCATACCAGAAGAGAAGGCAAATGCTTGTTCGCCTGACTCAATAGAGGCTAATAATTTTTCTAAAATATCTCGACTTGGATTTTTGGTTCGAGCATATTCATATTGAAAATCTCCAGGATTACGCTGACGGAAGGTAGAAGACAAGTGAATTGGAGGCATTACCGCTCCTGTTTCTTTATCAGAACCATGACCTGAATGAATTACTTTAGTGCTGAACTTATTTTTCATAATTGATTTTATAGACTATTCTTATTTGAAAAAAATATCATTAAAAGAAAAAACTATTATTTTTCAATAAAATTCTAGTGAAAAATATGTTCCCTCAATTAATTTTTTCTACTAGTATGTTGTCTCCCTTGGCCGCTTGGGTTTAGACTTTGTCGAGGAGGAGGTGGCTAGGGGTTTTGTAAACTCAAAGATTAAAATTATTACGCCCATTCATTAAAGTTTTAATTTAAAAAATCTATCTTCCCTGAAAATAATTTATGCGTCATCAAAAATAAGTTTATTGAGACGATCCATTTTCATATGCAAGGTTATATCATTGGGCATTAAGCTCATCATTTCTTCATACACTTGAAATGCCTGTTCATATTTTTGATAGCTAATTAAAATTCTGCTCATACCGTCTAGAGCACCAAAATGGCGAGGCTCTAAAGCAAGAGTAGCTTCAATATCTTTCATAGAATTTTCAAAATCGCCCATCATAAAATAAAATGTAGCTCTTTTGTTATAAGCTTCTGAAAAACTAGGTTCTTGTTCAATGACATAAGATAAAGCGTCAATCGCTTCGTCATAATTTCTTGTCTGAAAAAAATATGGGATCATATCCATAATTTTCTGATATTCAGGATTATCTATTTTCATCCATTCAGACCAAATATTAGAAACAATTTTATTTTGTTGGGTTAGGTCTTGAACTTTGTATAAATCTTCAAATAATTTATCTAATTGAGGGCTATTCTGATCTGCATTGGAATTAGTTGCAAATATGAGGAAAACAAAGGATAAAAAAATTTTTATCATCTAATTATTATAATCTTTCATATAAATATTTGTGTATTTAAAAAAATTAATATTAATCATTATTACGATCTTAAGTTTATCTGGTTTAGCTAAATCAGAAACATCTTTTGAAAAAGAATTTAGCGAAACTCAATCTGTCATTGAAAGCCAAATTCAAGCCTTTCTCGATGAAAATGCTGAATTAGCCTATTCCTACGCCGCTCCACTGATAAAAATGAAATTTACTAACCCATTCGAATTTATGTCAATGGTCAAAAATTATTACGAGCCGGTATACAATCCCAAACAGTTTTATTTTTTAGAAGCCAAGTATTATGAGGGGGCTATTTATCATCAACTCCAAGTAATATCTCAGAAAAATGAGTCTTTTTTGGCTACTTATTCTTTAATTCAAGATGAGGGAAGATGGAAAATTTCAGGATGTGCTGTCTACCCGATGCAAAACCAGTCAATTTAACTTTTTTAATTTAGCATAAATTAAGTAACCAGAAATTATAATCATGGCTGCTCCCAAAAGCTCTATTGATGAGGGGTAATGATTAAAAATAAAAATACTAATTATAATGCCAAATATAATTTGTGAATAATGGGTAATGCTAAAAAAAGAAGCTTCTATTCTTCTTAAAGAGTAAATTAAAATCATCATTGCAACGCCATCGATTAGACCAGCACTAATCATCATTAAAAGATCTTTTAGTAAAATATTTCCAAAGTGATTCAAAGAAAAAATTAAAAATACAGCCCCAGAAAAAAGCATACTATAAAAAGTAAGCGCCATAGTTCTCTCATCTTTCCCAAAAACTCTTACAGAAAAATCTAAGCAGGCTAATGCGATCACCCCTAAAACTAAAAATATAACTCCCTGAGCATCAAATCCTTCTGACAAACTAAATCCTGAAACTAAAAAAACTGCGGTCATCGCAAGTACGAGCGAAAAAATTTTGGAGAAATTTACAGACTCTTTTAAGATTATAATACCTAAGACTGATAAAAGAACAGGTGCAGATAAAATAATAGGATAGGCTATGGATAAGGGCAAAAGGATAATGCCCTTTACAATAAAATAGTAAGTAAGCGTCATTAAAATCCCCCGAACGATATGAAGCTTATAGTTTGTCGTTTTTATTTCCGTTAAACTTTGTCGATAGAAAAGATAAATGCAAACTGGAATGACTGCAGAAAAACTTGCAATAGAAAAAATAACTGTATCTTTATACAAATCTCCAATTAATTTTATAATTGTGTCAGCAATCGTAAATAAGAAGAACGCAAAGGTTCCTAAAATATAAATTAAGTGTTTTTTACTCTCTAGCTGAGACATGGAATTTACTTCTATATCTCATAACTAAGATTAATACGATCACTTTAATTGCTATGGGGATGATAAAATAAAAGATCATAATATTGGGAAAGCCTTGATAAATAACAATATTGTTACTCTCTAAATATCCATAACCCGTTAAAGCAATACCTCCCGCTAAACCAATAGCAGCTTTACGGATCATCGAGAATAATGCCGTAAAAATTTGAGATAATCGATTTTGAGTATTTTGATCAAGAATCTCGGCTAACTCTGTTTGGGGAACAATCAAGTCTATGCCCACTCCAAAACCTGTAATCAAAACAACCAGTAGATATAAATGCCAATTATTTTCATTTGTCAAAATGACAAAGAAAAATCCTATAATTGTAATGATGGTTCCTGTTTGCAGAAGGAACATACTTGAAAACGTTTTCCCAAAATAATACCAAACCGGTGTAGAAATAAGAGTAATCAAAAAATATAAAATTAAAAGGGGGCCTGCATAATTTGCAAGACCTAAATATGTGGAGACAAAAATAATAAATAAGTTGGCAGTAAAATTATTAGCAAGCAAATTTAGAAAAGTGATTACTGCAAATGGTAATATTTTTTTATTTTGATTTAAATAAAACTTAATCTCTTTGAGAGAAATTAATTTAGAATGAAAATGATTATCCTCTTCAAAGAAAAAATAAAAAAGCAATGAGCCCATCATTGCCAAAAGAATAATAATTAAACCTGTTATCTTGATTACCAATTGATTTAATAAATCAACTGATAATATTTGAGATAGGGCCGTAGGAATAATTAGTGCTGCTAAAACACCAAGAATAGTGAAAATTTCTTTGATTGCGGCAACATAAAATCTTCGGTGTTGTATTTTTTTTTGATCTATGACGATTGAGTCATAAGGAATAATTGCAATTGAATAACTAATAAGCGCTAGATTGTAATAAAAAATAAACCAATAAGAATTGGTTGGTTGAATAACATACAGACCTGTAATCGAAAGAATAAAAATAAAGATGCCCAATAAGATCTGGTTTTTTTTGGGCAAACCTTTGATAAATCTTTTTTCAGTAAGGTAGCCAATAAAAAAATCTGAAAAAACATCAAAAACCCTCGAAATTAGTATTATGATACCAACCGTGCTAAGAGCGAAACCAAGCGATAAATTATAAAAACTGGGTAGAAAAATAAATAAAAGCAGAAAACTTCCTGCGAGATAAAAAGACTGAAAACTATATGCAAATAGCGATTTGAATGACATTGATTAATTTTATGTAATGGGGTCAGCTTTGACTAACTTAAATTACGTATTATTGTTTAGTTAGCATTCATGCGGGGGCTGATTCGGTGTTTCACTTTCCTCCTCTATATGTCGAGTCAGCC
>JAXOVD010000011.1:0-24850 GCA_036937365.1 Alphaproteobacteria bacterium | reverse complement strand
GCAATAGAACCATCATCGCGAATAATATGAAAAAAAGGATTTCCATGTTCATTAATCCATTTAACAAAGTTTTCCTCATCATCTCTAAAATTTATACCAATTATTTTTATCCCTTTAGATTGAAGTTCCATAAGCAAGGGATGTTCTGCTAAACAAGGTTTGCACCAAGAAGCAAAAAAATTAACAATGTATAAGTCGTCCAATTCTTTTTGATTTAGGGGTTTCATGTCATAAAAATCGACCGCTTCGAAAAGGGAGGAGGGCAAAGTTACATTTTTATTATCTCTTTCTTCATTTTTATTAAAAAATAAAAAGGCGCTGACGCCAAGTATGATCAAGCCAATAATTGGTATAATTAAACTCTTTTTCATCTTCTTTTAATTATTGATAGAAATATTGAAAAAACTAGCATAATTGCGCTTATCCAAAGTAAATTAATCATTGGTTTATATACCAAATTGATTGCAACTCGGTCACTTTCTATTGAGGAAATTGTTGCATAATATTGGTGAAACCATTGGTTAACAGTGCTCACTTCATTCGTCACTTGGCCTGATGGCTGATAAATATTCTTTGATGGGGATAAAATATATTCCTTTTCATCATTTAGGATTGATAGTTCTACTAAAATTTCCTGATAATTTGAATATGAAGTGTCTTTTATATTTTTAAGATACACATTATTCTTGTTACTCATCAATAGTTGACTGCTTCCATTTTTTTCAAAAATAAAGTTTTCTTCTTGATCAAACTGCTCTGTATAAACAGCTGCTATAATAAAAATGGCAATACTTAAGTGAGCAAGCCATTGAGAATAAAAGCGAAGATCTTTGTGAAATTTTTTAAAAATTACAATTAAACTTTGAATGATGATGGGAGATGCAACAAAACTAGCAATAGCAAAATAAATATTTTCAAAATAGAAATAACAAATAATTGATATTGCGCTAGTAATCAAAGTTGTAATCCAAACTTTATTATTTTTATTTTCGTTTTTATTCCATGAAACTTGGGGCGCAAATGCCATTAGTAAAATAATTGGGGCCATAAGTATATTAAAGGCAAAGTTATAGTAGGGTGCTCCTATAGACACTGCTGACTCAAAAAATAGCTCACTAAATAGAGGATAAATAGTTCCAATAAAAACTGTCAAAGCTGAAGCAATAAAAAAAATATTATTTAAAAGAAGAAAACTTTCTTTGCTAACTAATGAAAAAGTATCTTGATTAAAATGCAATGCACTTTTGATATTTAATTTTATTGTTACTAATAGAAGATAACCAATGATTACAATTAAAAAAAGACCTCTTAAAGGATCAGTGGCAAAGCTATGAACAGAGACAATCAAGTTTGATCTCACCAGGAATGTTCCAAACACTGCTGCAATAAATGAGTACAGAGCTAAGTTGAGTGACCAAAGTTTTAATTGATCATTCTTTATTGAAACTTGTAGGGAGTGAATAAGGGCTGTGTTTAAAAGCCAGGGTATTAAAGAAATATTTTCTACAGGATCCCAAAACCACCAACCACCCCAACCCAGCTCTGAATAAGCCCAGTAAGATCCAAGAACAATTCCAAATGTCAGAAAAAACCATGCAATTTTGGCCCAAAAAAGCATTTGTTTATACAAATTTTGGGAAAAATCCTTTGAAATCAATATGTGACTAGCCAATACAAATGGAATTATCAGCCCTATATAGCCAAGAAATAATGTGGGTGGATGAATAACAAATAAGATGTGTTGTAATATTGGATTGAGACCTAACCCAACTATTTCAGAAGAATTTTCAATATAAACAAACGGATTAGAGCTTAATAAAAGATATAAAATGAACAGAGAAGAAATAAATATAATTTGTTTATGAATTTGAAAATTATTATTTGACCTTAGAAAGATAAAACCAAAAAAATTGATGAGAAATATCCATAAAAGTATTGAGCCTTCATGACTCCCCCACGCAGATGTTATCTTAAAAAATAATGGGTCATCAATATAAGAATTTTGAATAACATTAAGTATACTAAAATCAGAAATAGTAAAACCTATGACCAAAAAGATAAATGGAACAATGCCCCCAAGATAAATAATATTCATTAATACTTGATCTTTTAAAAATATTTTTCTTCCCCATCCAAGATAAAAAATAATGATAAAAAATAGAGTAAGATAGAAACTTAAATTACCTAGAAGAGAAATCAATTAATTCCCTCTCCAAATTCCATCATTTTTCATTTTATCAATGGCGCTTTGAGGCATATAATTTTCATCATGCTTAGCTAAAACTATTTCAGCGAGAAAAATAGAATTTTTACCCATATACCCTTCAACAATGATTCCTTTGTCTTCCTCAACAAGTCCTGGTAAAGATTTAGAAAACTCTACTTTTATTGAACCTCCCTCTTCATCTTCTACTTCAAAGTTCCATTTTTCATTTTGAAATTTTAATGAGTTAGGTTTAACTAACCCGCCTACCCTTAGATATTTATTAGAATCCAGATTCATTTTTTGTAATTCTGTAGGTGACACAAAATATGCAATTTGATCTTTTAAGGTATAACTAATTAAAAAAATTGAAAAAGCGAAACAGAAAAAAATAATAAAAAGAAAAACTAATCTTTTTTTAATTTGCCTATTTAATTTGATGATTTGCACTGCTCTTATTAAAGACTTTTTTCTTTAGCAGCGTAATTATAATCGTTGTCACAGCACAAATTGTGCCAAAAAAAATATAACAAAAAATTACAAATTGGAGGCTAGTCATTTAACAATTTTGCTCTTTCTATGCGTCTATTTTCGATAATAATATAAAAAATATTTGTGAACCAATAGAACGAAAGTAATAAAATAGCAAAAAAACTAATCATTAGGGTAATGAGATAGTCTGTTGTCATGCTTGGACCTCCGATTTTAAAAACACTGCTTCCTTGATGAAGTGTCGTCCACCAATCAACTGAAAACTTTACAATTGGGAGATTTACCATTCCGATAATGGCTAATATTGAAGCTGCAAAATCTGCTTTTTGGAAATGCTCGAACGAATAAAGCAAAAACAAATGACCAAGATAAATAAAAGTTAAAATGAGCATTGATGTTAGTCTTGCATCCCAAACCCAATAGGTGCCCCATGTCAAATTTCCCCATATCGAACCTGTAATTAATACAACTATGCTCATAATCAACCCAATGGGAGACAATGACCTTGAAATTGTAAAGGATGTTGGAGATTTGAATACAAGACCAATGATGCTGCTAATGCCCATGGAGAAAAATATTAATAGGGACAGCCAGGCAGCTGGCACATGGATAAACATAATTTTAAAGGAAATTCCTTGATAATAATCATTTTCTAAAAAAATAATAAGAACGCCCGCTACCACAAATAAAATAACTGTTAATAAAACAATAAATTTCGAAATAGAGTGAAAAAAATTCGACATCATTTGAGGAGTAATCGCTAACATTAGACAGATAGTTTTTTCAGAGCAAAGCTTGTTAGTAAAGGAGAAAAAGCCAAATTTAATAAAAAATAAGCAAAGAAAAATAAATATAATTTATTGATATCGATATCAATAACATCAGTAATAGCCATTGAAAATATAAGAATAGGCACAAAAAGGGGAAGCGTGAGCACGCTTGTAATGGAAAGTTTGTTATTTCTAGAAATTGTAATAGATGAAGTCATTGAGGAAATAAAAACAATGCTTAGGAGAGAAAGCGCAAGAAGGAAATTGATTGAAATAAGATATGATAAGTTAATGTTTAAGATAATTAAAATGATAGGTGAAAAAATAAAAAATAAAAATAATAAATTAAGATAGATCATAATATTTTTTACAAAAATAATAATCTCAAGCGCAAAAGGAGAAAGAATATACTGTTGAAGTTTGGCTTCAGAAAAATCAGAGGCATATACTTTTTCCACTTTGATTAATGATATAAAAAAAATCATTATCCATAAAAAGGCTAAGGGGATTTCTATATCAAATGAAATATGTCTTAGAGCTAGAGAAAAAATTGAAGAAGCAATCATTAATAAACAAAATAAAACAAAAGTAAATATGCTCCCCTTAATCATTAAAGAAAATTCATTAACTAAAAGTTTAAAGAAATTATTAATCATACTAATTCGTAAGTTCTATGTGGAATAGCCAAGTTCTGATGACTGGCAATGATAATCGCTCCATTGTTTTCAGTTTTTTTGGATAACAATGTTGTGATTTTGACAATAGTATCATTGTCGAGACCATTAAATGGATCATCTAATATCCAAATTGGTTTATTCACTAACATTAATAATAAAAGTTGTAATTTCTTTTTTTGACCAAAAGAAAGCTGATAAAACTTTTTATTTAAATTTAATTCTCCAAACAAAAATTTGATACTTTGATCTCTGATTGTTTTGTTGAAATTAACATTATGTATGGATAGCCAATAATCGATATTCTGATTTAAAGATAACTGATCGTAAGCAAAATGATTTTCACCGAGATAGAGAAAGCACTGACTAGCAATGTAACTATCAATTTTAATTCCCTGATATTTTACTTCGCCCGATAAAGGGTCCAGTAATTGAGTAATATTTGAAAGAAGAGTTGATTTCCCCTTTCCATTTGGCCCCCTTAAAATCATCACTTCACCCGATTTAACGGTGAAAGAGACATCCTTAAAAATTAAAAAATTTCCGCGGGCAAAAGATAAATTATTGATTTCAATCATAAAAAAAAGCGGGTGATTATAACCCGCTTTTTTAGTTTTAAATATTTAAAACTTATAAAGACTATCTCTTACGAGTAGCTTTTCTTTTTGCTGCTTTTCTAGGAGCAGCCTTTTTCTTTGGAGCAGCTCTCTTCTTAGGTGCTGCTTTTTTCTTTGGAGCAGCTTTTTTCTTAGGTGCCGCTTTTTTCTTCACAGCTTTCTTCTTAGGTGCTGCTTTTTTCTTTGGGGCTGCTTTCTTTTTAGGCGCAGCTTTCTTCTTAGCTGCTTTTCTCTTTACAGCTTTTTTCTTAGTGGCTTTTTTCTTCTTAGGTGCTGCTTTCTTTTTTGCAGCCTTTTTTGGAGCTGCTTTTCTCTTTACAGCTTTTTTCTTAGTTGCTGCTTTTTTAGCAGTCTTTTTCTTAGGAGCTGCTTTTTTCTTGGCAGCCTTTTTCTTTTTTACAGCCATTATAGCCTCCTTACTTTTCATACTTACTAGCAAGTATAAAACGAATATTTAAAAATATTCATTTACTAAAAAAAACATTAAAAAAGTATTACATTAAGTCAACATTTTATTTGTTTAGCTTTTTTTTGTAATTATGAGTCAAGTTGAAATTATTTTAGGACCGACAAACACTGGTAAAACTTTTTATGCTTTCGAGCAAATGTTTTCCTATCAAAGTGGTGTATTTGGGTTCCCATTAAGACTTTTAGCGCGAGAAAACTACGATAAAGCTTGTAAATTATATCCAATTAATCAAATTGCACTTATTACTGGCGAAGAAAAAATTATTCCAACAGATGCTAAGTATTTTTTTTGTACCGTCGAGTCAATGCCAGAAGGTTATTTTGAATTTGTTTGTGTAGATGAAATTCAATTGGCCTCAGACTATGAAAGAGGCCACATCTTTACTCAACGAATCCTTTATGCGCGTGGAGAACAAAAAACAATTTTTTTAGGATCCACTACTATGGAAGAAATTATCAAAGAATTAATTCCTGATGCAGAAATAAAATTTAAAAATCGATTTTCAGAATTAAATTTTATCGGACATAAAAAAATTCAAAATCTTAAACCTCGATCGGCAATCATTGCATTTAATTTAATAGGTCTTTATGAAATAGCTGAACAAATCCGAAGCCTCAAAGGAGGCGTTGCATTAGTTGCTGGAGCTTTAAGTCCGAAAACTAGAAATTCCCAAGTCAAGTTGTATGAAGATGGGGAGGTAGATTATATTGTTGCAACAGACGCGATAGGAATGGGTCTGAACCTTAATATTAATCAAGTCTATTTTTCAAGTTTGGAGAAATTTGATGGAAAGTACACCCGACCTTTAAGCGATATGGAGGTGGCGCAAATTGCTGGCCGTGCTGGAAGGTACACAAAATCAGGATATTTTGGATCAACCCTTGGTGCTAAGTTTACTAATCTGGAGATTATAGAAAATATCAAGGTTCATCGTTTTGAACCTGTCAGAAAAATTTTCTGGAGAAATCATTTACTCTCTTTCAAATCTACTTATGAATTAATTCAATCCTTAAAAAAACAACCAACTCATGAAAGATTAATTTTAAAAAAGGATGCAGAGGATCAAAAATTTTTATTTTCAATTTTGAATAATAAAAAAATATCTTCCCTGCTTGATACGCCTGACTCCCTTAAGCAATTATGGGATGTTTGCCGCATTCCAGATTACCAAAGTATTTCCGAAGAAAAACACACTTCTCTTTTAATAGAAATTTTTATTGAATTAAAAAAGAATAATTGGTTGTTAACAGAATTATTTCTTAAAAAAAATATTGATCGACTAAAAGATTATTCCGGGAGCATTGATGATTTAATTTATACTCTCAATGAAACAAGAATATGGCTTTACATTACTAATCAAAAACAATGGATACCAAATAATTCATGGATAGACTTAGTTATAAGCATTGAGGATAAACTCTCAGAGGAGATACATCAGAGCTTAATGCAGAAATTTGTTGATAAAAATAAAAGCGAGGTCGTGCAAAACCTTAATATTAGCGAAAAAAATATTTCAGTAAGTAATGGCACCTATGTTATGATTAAAGACGAAAAAGTAGGAGTAATTACTGGTTTTAAAATCTTCTTTGATGAAAAATTTAATGACATTTTAAATAATAATTACAAAAAAATAATCAAAGAACAAATTTCCCAAAACATGACTATCAATTTAGAAAATTTTTTATTAGCGCCCGATGAAAGTTTATCTCTTAAACCTGAATTTGATGATCAAGCTCAATTTACAAATTTATATATCGCCTGGGGAGATGCGAATATTGCAATTCTCTCTAAGGGACATGAAATTTTAAAACCCAAAATTACGGCTATCTACGATGATAATATAATTCACCCAGACCAAGCCGAGCAAATATTAAATAAAACTGAAGCATGGTTTGCCAATACATTTTTACAAAAAGTCAATTTATCTTCTTCATTAGAAAAATTTAATTCAACTTCAGAAGAGAGAAGTTTCATATTTAAGTTAATTGAAAATCAATACAATTTTTATCAATTAAATATTTTAGATGAGTTTAAACAGATCGAAGAAGCCAAAAGAAAAGAAATTCATTCACTTAATTTTAGATTAGGAAAAAATACTATCTTTAATAGCGAGCTAATAAGACCAGAGCTTATGAAATTAAAGTTTTATTTGTGGAATATTTTTTATGCAAAAAATTATAATATTGATTTCTATATTCCCAAAGATGGCAACGCTACATTGAACGGGCAGCCCTCTCTCAATACAGATCTGATTGCGTTTTTGGGTTTTATCTTTCAAAATAACTTATTAATCCGAATAGACATCTTTAATGAATTTGAAAAACAGCTTTTTAAAAGAGAAAATAGAGGACCTTTTTCACTCCCAATGGATTTGTCTAATTTGCTGGGCATCAAAAAAGATAAACTCATTGAAATTTTAAACGAGAGATCTTATTTGGTCCAAGAAATTGAAGAAAACGATCTTTTAATCTCAAAAAAAATAATAATTAATAAAAAACCTACTTCCCATAAACAAAATAAACCAGAAGCTAAAAAGAATAAAAAAGAAAAAAAATCTCCGCCAAAAAAATTATTTAATAATCCTTTCAATCAGTTAAAAGATATTAATGATAAATAAATTTTTTCAATCTTTTCACGAACCCAAAAAAACTGAGAAAGATACCTTCCAAGAGGATCTTTATAATCTTATCTATGAAGTTATCATTGCAGATCATGAAATTTCCCCTGAAGAAATTGATTTATCGGCACAGCTAGTGGAATATTATTTTCAAATTCCAAAAGATGTTAATCATCAAGAATTTTCAAAATTAGCTGAAAAACAACATTATAACACTGATCTCTCACAATTTTCTCAACGACTAAAGACATCTTTATCGTATGAACAAAGAATGGATATCATCCTTATTTGTTGGCAAGTGCTGATGGTCGATGGAGTTGAAGATCAATTAGAAACCTCAACTGTCAGAACCTTATCAACGCTACTAGGACTGGAAGATAAGGACTTTATATTAATTAGAAATAGAGTAAAAGACTCCCTATGACATATTTAGTAAATGACAAATGTATCAAATGTAAATACATGGATTGTGTCGAGGTGTGTCCTGTCGATTGTTTTTATGAGGGTGAAAATATGCTCGTTATCAATCCTGATGAATGTATTGATTGTGGTGTCTGTGAACCCGAATGTCCAATTGAAGCAATTATCCCAGATAATTTAGACGATGGCACAAAATGGCTTGATGTGAACGAAAAATATTCACAAATCTGGCCCAATATTAAATCTAAAAAAGAGTCGCCCGCGGATGCCAAAGAATTTGAGGGTATAGAGAATAAATTTGAAAAATATTTTAGCGAAAAAGGAGCCGAATAATGCCTGCCAAAAAAAAAGCAACAACAAAAAAAGCAACAAAAAAGAAAATAGTAAAAACTAAAGCGGTGAAAAAAACACCTACAAAAAAAAAATTAGTCACTAAAAAAGTAGTAAAAGTTGTAAAAAAAGCTGTAAAAAAAATAGCCAAAAAGGCAGTTAAAAAAACTGTTAAAAAAGTAGTTAAAAAAATTGTTACCCCTAAAGCTCCTAAAATAAAAAAAATTGTTGTACCTCAGGAGTTTAAAGCAGGAGAGAATATTGTTTATCCTACTCATGGGGTAGGAAGAATCTTAACAATAGAAAAGTTCCAATATGATTTAGTGGAAGAGCAATTATACGTAATTCAATTTTTTCAAGATAAATTGACTATTAGAGTTCCTTTTGCAAAAGCTAAACTAATTGGCTTAAGAAATATTACAAGCAAACCTTCGATGACAAGAACTTTGTCTATTCTAAAACAAAAACCAAAAATTAAAAAAGCAATGTGGTCAAGAAGAGCGCAAGAATACGATCAAAAGATTAATTCTGGTGACATAAAACAGTTATCTGAAGTGGTGAGAGATTTATTTAGAAAGGACGATCAAACAGAGCAGTCTTATAGTGAAAGACAAATGTTTCAAGTTGCCTTTGAGCGTTACACGAGAGAGTTTGCTATTTCCTCAGATATAAAGTTCGAGGAAGCCTCCTCTAGAGTTCTAGAAATACTGAATAAAAGATAATTTAGACTGTTTCGTCGTCAGATTTGTCTTTTGAGATATCTAGGCTGATATCTTCAGCGAGATTATCACTATCGTCTTCATCCGTGGCAACGGCGCTATCGTCAGTTTCATCGATTAAATCTTTTAATTCGTCATTTTCTTTAACAGTTTTTGTTGGGGCAGTTGAGATAGTAACTCCAGCTTTTCTTCCTCTTTTAGGCTTCATTATGTTAACTGCCTCGATGGTTTTGCCACATTCAGGGCAATCTAGTTCATCTTGGTAGAAGTCATAATATTTAACACTACAATGAGGACAGGTTCTTTTATGACCTAAATCAATATTTTCTTCTGACATAGTGGGCAGATTTATACATTATTATTGTAATTTATACAAATTTTTATTATGTTATCGCTTCATTATGGCAGTACCAAAAAGGAAAACCACTCCTTCCAAAAGGAACATGAGACGCTCTCATCACAGAGCGGGAACACAATCGTTTGCAGAAGATAAAAAATCGGGCGAACTAAGAAGACCTCATCATATCGATTTAAGCACCGGTATGTATCGCGGAAAACAAATCTTAGTTAAGAAGCCGAAAAAAGAAGAAGTCGCTGAAACGGCCGCTCCAGTTAATGCGGAAGAAGCAGCAAAAACTATTGAAGCCCCTTCTTCTAAGTAGTTTAATCTTTTATCACTCTAAATATTGAATTCTCACTAAAGCTTTGTTGATATAGCTTTTTTTTAAGTTCAGACTCTTCTAAGCCAGCTATTTTTTTTTTAACAATATATTGTTTAAGAATTTCAATTTCTAATTCAGGATTTTCATGAAACTTTTGATTAATAAATTCATCTATAACTTTTGAGTCAAAGCCTTTTTGAAATAATTTATTTTTTATTTTTCGAATAGAAAATAAAGACTGCTGATAATAATGAAACATACTTTCAATAAAGTGATCCTCATTAATTATTTTTAGCTCATCTAAACGCCCTACTATTCCTTCAATCATTTCCTCTTTATCGATTCCTTCTGGGAAAATTGCTCGAGTATAAGTCTTTTTATTTTTAATTTTTTTCTGAAGATATTCTTTGATTTTTTTTCGAGTTGCAGGATATTTACCCAAGTATTTTACAGCTTCGTTGAATAAATACTCATTGGCATCTTTTTTCATTAAATGTATTTTATGCATTAATAAAACTAAGTATAGAAGACAATGCGCTTGTAGCTCAGTAGGATAGAGCATCAGATTCCTAATCTGGGGGCCGTAGGTTCGATTCCTGCCAAGCGCGCCAATAAAAATTATGGAACTTAAATTTAACAATCAAAAACCATTGATACTTGATGGTGGAATGGGTCAAACGCTACTTAAACATGGAATGATCTCTCGGGGAACCCTTTGGTCTGCTACTGCTTTGTTGGATAGCTCTTTACATCAAATGGTTATTAATGCTCACCAAGAATTTATGAACGCTGGAGCAAAAGTTATCACAACAAATAATTTTACCGTTCGAAAATTACGTTTTTCTGAGAATAATATTTTAGACAAATTTGAAGAAGCAATGCATTCTGCAGGTCGTCTGGCAAAAAAAGCAAAACAGGAAAATGCTATTTATAAGGATGTATTAATTGCAGGATCAGTTCCTACTCGCAATCAAACCTATATGGCTAACTTTGAATTATCAAAAGAGGACGTCTTTAATGAATTTCAGCTAACAGGAAATATTTTGAGTGAGTATATAGATATTTTTTATCTAGACGTTCTAACAAGCATTGAAGAAATAGAAATTGCTTTAAAGGCCCTTAGCCATTTAGACAAAAAAATTTTAATTGGTGTTCATGTCAAAAAAAATGGGTTGTTAGCTGATGGTAATAGCATTAAGTCTTTACAATCTATTATTGATCAAAACAATATTTTTGGACTCATTGTGGCTTGCACTGATCAACCTGTAGTATTAAACGTTATAGAACAAGCTCAAAGTCTTGGCGTTCCTTTTGGTTTTAAAGTAAATGCATTTGCCAATATTCCTGATGGATGGAAAATAAATCCTGGTAGTAATCCAATAGACTCTTTGGGTGTAAATAAAAATTTTAATGATGAGAATTTTATTTCTTTTGCAGAAAAATGCCGCAATGAAGGGGCGTCTATTCTGGGTGGATGCTGCGAGGTTTTACCTAGCCACATCAAGGCGTTAGCAGAATTTTATAAAAATTAATTTTTTTCGTGTAAAAAATCTAAGAGACGATCCAAGTACTTTTCATCTACATTGTAGGCTTTTTTGTAGTGCTCAATGCAATAAGGTTTCGTAGGAATATTTTGACCACCACAATAATGAAAACCCTCTTCTAAAGGATCACCGATTGGCCACTGACAGGACTTAAAGCTTCCAGTGCCCACAATGCTCTTTTTAAAGCTGAACTTTTCTCTTCTGCGGGTTACTTCTCTTTTAGAGGCTGTTTGAGTGGCGGCAGAGACACTTGTTTCTCGATACATAGTAGTGGAGGAGAATTGTTGAGTTGAGGCTGTTTTTTTTCTTGAATTTTGTCTTCTCTCAAGTCCTAGTCTAAATGCTTTTCCAATTACAGCATTTTTAGTAAATCCAAGTTGCTCGCCAATTCGGCTCGTTGCAACACCATCGTTCCAAAGTTTTTTAAGATCTTCGACTTTTTGTTGATTCCAAGACATATTATTAACCTACTCTATATAGTTCTCCTTATGGCATATTTTATACTATATATAGTGGTAGCAATCTAGTGGAAAATCATTAAATAATTGTGAACAACTATGAAAAATCTTAACGAAATTAACTTTCAAAATATAAAAAAAGTAGGCATTAGGGTTGATTTCAATGTTCCAACAAATGACTCATTTCAAATCACTGACAATACAAGGCTATTGAGAGCTAAAGATACGATTGATTTTATTCTCAAAAATGAATGTAAGATTTTATTGCTTTCTCATTTTGGACGACCCAAAGAGTTATTCGATGAAAAATTTTCCTTCATTAATTTAATTAATCAATTCTCTGATGTTTTAGGCTATGAAATTCAACTTTTGCCTTACGAAGAATTTTTGCAAAATGGTCTAAAGCAATTTAATGCAAGCATAAATAAAATTACACTTTTAGATAACATTCGTTTTTTTGAAGGAGAGAAAAAAAATGATGAAGTTTTTAGTCAATCAATCACAAATGAATTAGATCTTTTCGTCAACGAAGCATTCTCTGCGTCTCATCGAAGTCATGCATCAGTTAATCAAATGGCTAAAAACATTCTTTCTGCTCCAGGTTTAAATTTTTCAAAGGAAGTCAACGCAATTAATGATATTAAGAGTTCTACCAAAAAAAAGTTAGCAATTATTGGAGGCTCTAAAGTTTCAACTAAAATCAAAACACTTTTATCTCTAACTCAATCTTGCTCTAATATTTTCATCGGAGGGGCAATGGCAAATAATTTTTTAAAACATCAAGGCATAGCGGTTGGCCAATCCCTTTTAGAAGAGGGCTCGGAAGAGATGATCAAAGAGATATATACATTAGCAAAAAAAACAGGTTGTGAAATTCATCTACCAACAGATGTTGTCCTAAATGATGAGCGATCATTGCCCATAGATCATCTAAGTGATCAAAATCAATTTAGTATCTTTGATTTATCTAAACACTCTATTGAGCTTTTAGAACAATTGGTGCAAAGAAGTGAAATTGTTTTATGGAACGGTCCATTGGGAATGATTGAAGACCCTCGATTTGCTCAAGGGTCAACAAAATTAGCACATCTTCTTGCTAATTCATCCTGCGAAGTAGTGATTGGCGGAGGTGATACGTTACTTGCCATTAATATCGCTGAAGTAAGTTTTGATCATTATCATTTTGTCTCTACGGCGGGGGGAGCTTTTTTAGAGGCTTTAGAAGATAAAGAATTACCTGGAATTATTGCTCTTCAATAGTTCCGATAAAGTGTTTCTTCAATAAGGGAATTTGAATAATCGTAAAAGCAAGGGTGATGCCCATGATCCCAAATACTTTAAAGTTAACCCAAAAATCAGTTGATTGAGTTCTCCAAATAATTTCGTTGAGCACCGCAAGGAAAATAAAAAAACCAGACCACATTTTGTTCATTAAAGACCATCCTTGATCCGTTAGTTTCATGGAGGAGTTTAAAAGAAGTTTTAAAACGGGTTTGTTTATAAAAGTACTTCCAATTAAGACAATGGCAAAGAGCGCATTGATGATCGTTGGTTTCATTTTGAAAAAGATATCATTTTTTAGGAACAGACTTAGTCCACCGAAGACCACTAAAATTATTGTACTCACCAACATCATAGTCGAAACTTTTTTTTCTTTAATATAGAGAGCAACAAGAGAGATTAATGTTGCAATGATAACAGCTGCAATGCTGAGATATAAATCTTTATCTGATTTATAATAAACAGCAAAAAATACAATTAGAGGAAAAAATTCGAAAAGCTGTTTCATTTTATTTATAAGAGTCTATCTAAATATTCAGAAAATTGAAACTTTCTTAAATGACTCATGTCTTCCCCATATCCTTCAAAAAGAATGGGAATAGAAAAATCGTTCATTATGGATAAAAGAGCCCCATATTTTGCATTACTATCTACTTTATTTACAATGATACCGTTGAGATGAATACTATCTTGAAACCCTTGAATAATATGTTTCGATGCGAGACCAGTATTTGCATCAATTGTAAGTAAATTATAAACGTGATTAAATTTTTCAGATTTCTTTTTAATGACATTTGATAGTTTTTCCAATTCGGCCATGAGATTTTTGTTATTGTGCTGTCGACCAGATGTATCCACTATAATGACATCACAATCAGCTAATTGATCTATGCCTCTAAAGACAACGGCGGAGGGATCCTCTTTGTCTTGCCCTTTGACAATCGGTATTTCAAATTTATTGGCAAAAAATTCTAATTGCTCTATAGCGGCAGCACGAAAGGTATCAGCTGCTATAACTCCCGGCTTTAAAGAGTTTTGTTGAAAATAGTGAATAAATTTTCCAATAAATGTTGTTTTTCCTGACCCATTATTCCCAGCAATCACGAATAAACTTTTTTCGAGGGGCTCATAATTACCAAATTCCTTGTCTTGAAATTGTTCAGTTAATTCTTTTTTGATGAGTGTTTTTAAATCATCTTCTTTGGAGTTTGAGTTTTTAATTTTTTCTAAAATAAGATCAGCAAATTTTGGCTCTACACCACTTTCAAAAAGCAAATCCTCGACTTCATCAACATTAAGTTTTTTTTGAAATATTTTTTTTAAAAAGAACATTCTGTGGTCACTATTTCCCCGAGTGACATGCCTATCATGGGCATTTGGTGTTTGATGTAGTTTTGATCATATCCAGCAATATGATGGGTGTTAAGCTCTTCTATCAATATTTTTCTTGGCTCAATTAAATTTGATTTAACAGAACTTAAAAGGTGATCACCTAACTTTCTTAAATCTTGAGCTCGTTTTTTTATAATTGATTTCTCTAATTGAGGCATTCTTGCTGCAGGAGTATTTTTTTTTGGGGAAAAAGGAAAAATATGTAAGTGAGAAATTTGATTATCATTTAGTAGATTATAAGTATTTTGGAACATTTCTTCATTTTCTGTTGGAAATCCTGCTATGATATCAGCTCCAAAAGTAATTTCTTTTCTAACCTTACGACAACGTTCTATAAAATTATTAACATCTTCAGGATTATGTCTACGTTTCATTCTTTTTAAAATCATCGCATCACCGGATTGAATACTTAAATGCAAATGAGGCATGAGGCGATCATTGCCTAATATTTCAAAAAAATGTTCATCTACTTCCACGCAATCGATCGATGATAATCTTAATCTTTCTAGTGACGTTTGCTTGAGAATATCTTTAATTAAAAGACTCATGCAATAATGATTATCAAAGTCACTACCATAGTCTGAAATATCGACACCTGTTAAAACGATCTCTTTAACCCCGCTGTCGACATGTCTTTTTACTTCATCAATTAAATAAGCGGCATCAAAACTACGATTATTTCCTCTCCCAAAAGGTATAATACAAAAGGTACAACGATGGTTACATCCTTGTTGAATAACAAGGCTTTCACGAACCCCTAAATTTTCATTTTGAAGCGAGGGATCTACATCTAAAGGATTTGTAAATATATCTTCCAGAAAAGGAGTGGTTTGATGATCTTCTAATATTTCATTCCATGTTTTTTGTTTGAGTTTATTGATATTATCAATCACATAATCAATTTCCGGCATGGATTTATAATCATCAGGGGAAATCTGTGCCGCACACCCTGTCATCACTAATTTAGCATCAGGGTTTTCTTTTCGTGCTCGCCTAATTGTTTGACGCACTTGTCTTTCTGTTTCATTAGTAACTGCGCAGGAATTAATGACAATAATATTATCTTGTTGAGGGATTAACTCTTCGATTTTTTTACCCTCAAAGTTATTGAGGCGACAACCAAAATTAACCACCTTTGTCATACGAGATTAATGGTGGAATGATAAACAATCTCTGCCGGTCCCTTTAAGGAAACCATTTTATTTTCTACTTCGGTTTCTAACTGTGACTGCTCAGTTAAAACTTTGATTTTAGAACCAACATAATGGTTATGATGAAGAACAAAAGCCGTAGCACAGGTACCAGAACCACATGCCAGTGTGTGCCCTCCTCCTCTTTCCCAAAATAAAACTTTTACTAATTTTTCATTTAGTTTTTGAACAAAAGTAATATTGGCTTGTTCGGGGAAATAAGCATGGCTTACTAATTGAGGGCCAAGCAAATCTAGATTGATCGATTGAATATTTTTTACTAAGACAACGCAATGAGGATTGCCAATATTAGCTGTCATAATTTTGATAACCCCTGGTATTTTAATTTTTTTAAACTGGAGATTTTGTGTTTCCATCTTTTTACTCAATGGAATTTTTTTCCAATCCAAGGAAATTTCACCCACGTTAATATGATACTCATTGCCAATTTTTTTACCGAAATGAAGAAACTTCTGACTTTTAATGACAACGTTCTTCTTTTTTTTAATTTCTGTTAAATATTTGTAGGCACAGCGAAGACCATTTCCACAATTTTTTCCAAGAGAACCATCTGAGTTGTAAAAGAACACTTGATGATATTGCCCTAATTGCTTTAACAAAATTAACTGATCACAGCCAATACCAAACCTTCGATCACAGAGTTTTTTGATCATTTTTTTTGACTTTCTAATAATATCAACATTTTTATCGATAATGACAAAATCATTTCCTGCTCCGTGAGCTTTAATAAAAGGTATTTTCATTGAGCGGCTATAGTGATATAAAACCACTCGTTAATAAAGAAAAATTTAGTCGGCCGATGAGTTTCATCCGTCGATTTTTTTTATTTTTTAAATGCTAGAAAATATTACAAATAAAATAACCGGAATATTCCAAGGTCTCTCTAATAAGGGGGCCATTAGTGAAAAAGATTTAGAGACGACACTTCGTGAAGTACGAGTCGCATTATTAGAGGCAGATGTCTCGTTAAAAGTTTCCAAAGATCTCATTAAAAATATTCAAGAAAAAGCTCTCGGGCAAAAAGTAATCGAAAATGTTCAGCCTGGTCAACAAATCATTAAAATTGTCAGTGATGAGTTAACTGAAATTTTGGGCAGCCAAACCAGTGAATTAAATTTTAAAAATAAACCATCTGTATTTTTGATGTGTGGTCTACAAGGTGCTGGTAAAACTACTTCAATAGCAAAATTGGCATATTATTGTCAAAACACTCTCAATAAAACAGTCTCTCTAGTATCTACTGACTTAAGAAGACCGGCGGCGATTGAGCAATTAAGAGTATTGGCCCAAAAAAATAATATTCAATTTATTGAACCTTCAAGTGAAAATGTAAAAGATATAGTTCTAACGGCTCTTGCTCAAAGTGAGAAGCTCCTTTCTGACATACTTATTATTGATACCTCAGGTAGAATTAGTACCGATGAAGAATTACTATTAGAGCTAAAAACTATTTATGAATTAGCAAAGCCCCAAGAAAACCTTCTTGTTCTTGACTCTATGATGGGCCAGCAAGCATTAAGTGTTGTTGAGGCTTTTAATCAAACAGCCCCACTTACGGGTTTTATTCTTACCAGACTTGATGCTGATCCTAGAGGAGGGGTGGCCCTCTCAGCAAAATATCAAACAGGATTGCCAATTCGTTTCTTTGGATCTGGTGAAAATATTACTGATTTTGAAGTATTCCATCCTGATCGTATAGCTTCCAGAATATTAGGAATGGGCGACGTGGTCTCTTTAGTTGAAAAAGCGCAAAAAGATTTTGACAACAAAGAAATGGAAAACCTCCAAGCTCAAATGATGAGTGGTAAATTTAATATGGAGGGCATGTTAAAACAATTTTTACAAATGAAAAAAATGGGCGGCATGTCGGGATTAATGTCATATATGCCCGGTGTTGGGAAAATTAAAAGCATGATGGAAAATGCAGATTTGGATGAGAAAATTATCGATCATCAAATTGCAATTATTCGATCTATGACCAAACAAGAACGTTCTGATCCCGATATTTTAAAAGCATCTCGAAAAAAAAGAATAGCTTCGGGCTCTGGACGACAGGTTCATGAAGTCAACAGACTTCTAAAACAATTTGAGCAAACTAAAAAAATGATGAAACAGGCTCAAAAACCCGGTTTTGCCAATAAGATTAAAAATCTTTTAGGCGGCAACCAAATGCCAACGATTGAATAAAATAAGAAAGGAGAAATCATGGCAACAAAAATAAGACTAGCAAGGGGAGGCTCGAAAAAGAGACCTTTTTATAGAATAGTAATCGCAGATGAAAGAGCGCCACGTGATGGTAATTTCATTGAGAAGATTGGAAACTTTAATCCTATGGTCCCTAAAGACCATAAAGAAAGAGTAGTGATTAGCAAAGAACGAGCTGAACATTGGTTAAAAGTAGGAGCACAACCTACAGATAGAGTACAAAGAATTTTGTCTGATCTAGGACTGATGGAAGCCCCTAAAGTTACTGAGAAAACTAAAAAACACCTACCAAAAGCTAAAGCGCAAGAAAGAATTAAAGCTAAAGAAGAGGCTGCATTAAAAGCAGAAGAGGAAGCAAAAGCAGCGGCGGAAGCAGCAAAAGCAGAAGCAGAAAAACCTGCCGAAGAACCTGCAACAGAGGAACCAGCACCTGCAGAATCAGCTCCAGAAGTTGAAGCAGCGACTGAAGAAGCTCCTGCTGCAACTGAAGAAACGCCAGCTGAAAGTGAAGAGGTTTCAGCAGAGCCAGAAGCTGCCGCAGAAGAGGAACAACCGAAAGAATAGTCATTTCTCTTGTCTTTATTAGATAATTTTATTCAAGTTGGTAAAATCGGCAGACCCAAGGGAACGAAGGGTCTGCTGAGGCTGCATTGTTTTTTAAATGACAATCGAGATATTAATCAATTTCAAAAATTTTATCTTGAAGATGAAACAATCATTAAAGTCAAATTAGTTTCTTTTGATAGCAAAAGCCCTTTGGTTACGATTAATGATATCAGCGACCGAAATCAAATAGAGGGGTATGTTAATCAATACATTTATCTTCATAAAGAAAAACTCTCTCCTACAGATGAAAATGAATTTTATTTCCATGATTTAGAAGGCTTAGATGTTGTGGATCAACAAAATGAGATTGTGGGCAAAGTAGAATCTGTCGTAAATTTTGGGGCAGGAGATCTTTTAGAAATTTATTTTCTCAAAAGCTCCAAAAAAGAGTTTTTTCGATTTACTGAAACTAATTTTCCCAAAGTCGATGTCAAAGAAAAAAAAATTATGATTAAATCTTAATGATAACTTTTCATATTTTAACTTTATTTCCTGAGAGCTTTCCTTCCACCTTAAATATCGGTTTACTGGGTAAGGCTTTTCAAAAAAATTTTTTTAGAACCAATATAATTAATATAAGAGATTATAGTGAGCTATCTGCTAATTCAGTCGATGATAAACCGTTCAGCGGAGGAGCAGGAATGGTTTTACGTCCCGATATTATCTCAAAGGCAATAGAGAAAAATTTTTCTTCTGCAGACATTTTAAGTTTTAAAAAAATCTGCTTTTCCGCTAAAGGCAAATCTCTTAAACAGAAATACATAGAAGAAAGTAAAGACCAAAAAGATTTCATTTTGCTCAACGGTCGCTACGAAGGTATCGATCAACGTGTAATTAATTATTATAATTTTGAAGAATTATCAGTGAGCGATGTCATCCTTAATGGGGGAGAAATTGCCTCTCTTTTATTTATTGAGTCTTTTATGAGACTGCAGCCCGAAGTATTAGGAAACAAAGATACTCATTTATTAGAGTCTTTCCATGAAGGTTTGCTTGAGCATGATCAGTTTACTAGACCTAATCCTTGGATTGGCCCAGATAATCAGTCTTATGAGGTGCCAACTATCTTGACTAATGGCCACCACGGTGAAATTGAAGCTTGGAAGAAGCAAAACGCTTTAGAAAATACTGAAAAAAACAGACCTGATTTAATGAAAAACTATTTAAAAAAAAGCAAAAATGAGTAATATATCCCGCTCTAATACCACCCACACCTAGTATTGGATGGAGCAAAACATGAATGAAATAATTAAAAATTACGAACAATCTCAAATTCAACAAATTTTAAAAAATTCTAAAGTTACAGATTTCGCACCCGGTGACACTGTTAAAGTGAATGTTAAAATTAAAGAAGGAAATAAAGAAAGAGTTCAGGCTTTTCAAGGCGTTTGTATTGGAAAGAAAAATAATGGATTAAATTCCTCTTTTACTGTTAGAAAGATATCTAGCGGTGAAGGCGTAGAAAGAGTTTTTCCACTTTATAGTAACGTTATTGAGTCAATAGAAAGAATTAAAGTTGGCGATGTCAGAAGAGCTAAACTTTATTACTTAAGAGAACTATCCGGTAAGAAAGCAAGAATTGCTGAAAGAACTGATGGTCGTTCCTATGATGATGAACAATACATTTCTACTATCAAAGATGTTGAGGTTGCGTCAGAAGAGCAACCAGCTGAAGAGACTCCAGTAGTAGAAGAAGCTCCTGCAGCTGTTGAAGAAAAAGTAGACGCTGCTCCTCAAGAGGAAGTAAAAGCAGAAGAGGTAAAAGAAGAAGTCCCTGCAGAAACTCCAGCCGAGGAACCTGAAGCAAAAAACTAATTCGATCTTGAGCAATCAAAGCCCAAAAACCTTATTTGATAAAATCTGGTCTGATCATCTAGTCAGACAAAGAGAAGATGGCACTAGCTTACTTTATATTGATAAACATTTAGTTCATGAAGTAACAAGCCCGCAAGCATTTGAGGGATTAAAAATTGCGAACCGTCCGGTTCGCCGTCCAGCCGCAACAGTTGCTGTCGCAGACCATAATGTTCCAACTATCAATCGACAAAATATTGAAGATCCACAAAGTAAAATTCAAGTTGAAACATTAGCTCAAAATACAAAAGAGCATGGAATCCAATATTTCGATTTAATGGATCAAAGACAAGGCATTGTGCATATTATAGGTCCTGAGCAGGGCATCACCCAACCAGGAATGACAATTGTATGTGGAGATAGCCATACATCGACACACGGTGCTTTTGGCGCCTTAGCTTTTGGTATCGGCACAAGTGAAGTTGAGCATGTTCTTGCTACTCAGACTATTGTTCAAAACCCCGCAAAAAATATGAGAATTTCTGTTAATGGAGACCTTCCATTTGGCGTTCATTCTAAAGATCTTATTCTTTACATAATAGGCAAAATTGGAACAGCAGGTGGAACGGGCCATGTCATTGAATATGCCGGCAGTTCTGTTCAAAGCTTATCCATGGAGGCTCGAATGACTGTTTGTAATATGAGCATTGAAGCAGGCGCTAGAGCAGGACTAATTTCTCCTGATCAAATTACTTTTGATTATATTAAAGGAAGACCTTATGCGCCAACGGACTCGCATTGGGATCAAGCAGTTGAGTATTGGTCTTCACTTCCTTCAGATCAGGATGCACACTACGATCATGAAATTGTTATTAATAGTTCTGAGATTGATCCAATGGTCACTTGGGGCACAAGTCCTGAAGATGTTATTGCTGTAAACGGTGTTGTGCCGAGCCCCGAAAGTGCGAAAACAGAAAATAAAAAGAAAAGTATTGAAAGATCACTTGAATATATGGGATTACAGCCGGGCACAAAAATGACTGAAATCAAACTTGATAAAATATTTATCGGCTCTTGTACGAATGGCCGAATTGAAGATCTTCGAAAAGTTGCAACAATTGTCAAAGATAAAAAAATTGCTTCTCATGTCCAGGCTATGATTGTCCCTGGTTCAGGTTTGGTAAAGAAACAAGCTGAAGAAGAGGGCCTTGATGCTATTTTAAAAGACGCTGGCTTTGAATGGAGAGAGGCTGGTTGCTCTATGTGTTTGGGCATGAATCCTGATCAATTAAAACCGGGTGAACGTTGTGCATCAACCTCCAACAGAAATTTTGAAGGTCGTCAAGGTCGAGGCGGTCGAACACACTTAATGAGTCCTGAGTTAGCTGCAGCTTCTGCTATCAAAGGGAACATCGCCGACATCAGAGATTTCACTTAATGGATAAATTTATAACACTTCAAGGTATCGCTGCTCCATTGCCAATAGTAAACATCGATACTGATATGATTATTCCAAAACAGTTTTTAAAAACAATCAAAAGAACAGGTCTAGGCGTTAGTCTTTTTTATGAAATGAGATACGACACCGAGGGAAAGCTAGTAGAAGATTTTGTACTAAACACTAAGCCGTACGATCAGTCTAAAATTTTAGTTGCCGGAGATAACTTTGGATGCGGGTCTAGTAGAGAGCACGCCCCCTGGTCCTTAAAGGATTTTGGTATTCGATGTGTAATTTCAACAAGTTTTGCTGATATTTTTTATAATAATTGTTTTCAAAATGGAATTTTACCCATTGTAGTCAACGCTGAAGAGTTAGACCAATTAATGAGCGCTGCAAAAAGTCAAACAGAGTTTAATATCGATCTGCCTAATCAAACTATTCAGACAGGAAACTTGTCATTTAACTTTGAAATTGAAGACTATCGAAAAGAAAGACTATTGCAGGGGTTAGATGATATTGGCATCACGCTTGGCTATCAAGACGACATTACATCTTATGAGTCAAATAAAAAAAATCAAAAGCCTTGGTTGTTTGGAGATCTATAAATGAGTTCAAAAATTTTAGTTTTACCAGGAGATGGTATTGGTGTTGAAGTAGCAGATCAAGCTATTCGAGTTATTGATAAACTAAATACATTGGGCTTGGATGCTACTTATGAGAAAGATCTAGTGGGTGGCGCTTCTTATGATGCAAATGGTGAACCTTTAACCTCAGCTGTTTTAGAAAAAGCGAAGCAATCAGATGCAATTTTACTGGGTGCGGTTGGTGGATCTCAGTGGGATAATGTTGAGCGCTCCAAAAGACCCGAAGCCGGCTTATTAGGTCTTAGAAAAGAATTAGAATTATTTGCTAATCTTCGACCCGCACTTGTTTTTGAAGCATTAGCATCAGCATCTACTTTAAAAGATGAGGTAGTTAGTAATCTTGATATTATGATCGTTCGTGAATTAACAGGGGGAGTTTATTTTGGTCAACCTCGTGGAATTGAAGATACAGCTGAAGGTAAAAAAGCTATTGATACTCAAGTTTACTATGATTATGAAATTGATCGCATTGCTCGCGTTGCTTTTGACTTAGCAAGAAAAAGAAATAATAAAGTGACCTCCGTCGAAAAAGCAAATGTAATGGAAACAGGAGTTTTGTGGAGACAGGTTGTAAAAGAAACTCATGAAGATTTTTCTGATGTTCAATTAGAGAATATGTTGGCCGATAATTGTGCTATGCAATTGGTGCGTAATCCTAAACAATTTGATGTGATTGTCACTGACAACTTATTTGGAGATTTACTAAGTGATTGCGCAGCGATGCTCACTGGATCTTTAGGAATGCTTCCTTCTGCTTCATTAGGGGCAGAGAATAATGGCAAAAGACATGGTTTGTTTGAACCAGTTCACGGAAGCGCTCCAGATATTGCAGGACAAGACAAAGCTAATCCGATTGCAACAATCTTAAGCTTGTCGATGATGTTAAAATACAACCTTAACCAATCAGAATTATCTGACAAAGTAGAAAACGCTGTTCAAAAAGTTTTATCCGAAGGTTTTCGCACTGGTGATATTTACACTGATGAAAATCAAACACTTGTTTCTTGTTCCAAAATGGGCGACCTCATAATCGAAAGAATTTAAGTTGGCCTCCTTAAAAAAACCAAAAATTGCTGTTGTTGGTGCTACTGGAAACGTTGGACGCGAAGTATTAGACATTATTGATGAAAGAGAAGTTCAATATTCTGATTTAGTTGCCTTAGCCTCATCTCGATCTAAGGGAAGCACAATTGATTTTGGAGAAAATAAATCTATTACAGTTGGGGATTTGGCGGAGTATGACTTTTCGGGTACCGATATTGCAATTTTTTCTCCAGGTGCCAAAATATCAAGTGAGTTTGCACCAAAAGCTGCAAAAAAAGGTTGTATCGTTATTGATAATACATCTCACTTTAGAACAGACCCTGATGTACCACTAGTAATTGCAGAGGTAAATCCTGAAGCTCTTAAAAATTTCAGAAATAAAAATATTATCTCTAACCCTAATTGCTCAACAATGGGAATGCTAGTTGCGGTTAAACCCCTTCATGACCAATTTAAAGTTAAAAGAATTGTTGTATCTACTTATCAATCTGTTTCGGGTGCTGGAAAAGAGGCAGCCGACGAGTTGTTCAATCAAACAAAATCTATTTACGCTAACGAAGCAATTGTAAAAGAAAAGTTTACCAAGCAAATTGCGTTCAATGTAATTCCTCATATTGACGTTTTCCTGGATGACGGACAAACGAAAGAAGAATGGAAGATGTATAATGAAACTAAAAAAATTCTTGATGATAAGATTGAACTGACCGCTACTTGTGTCCGTGTCCCTGTGTTTGTTTCTCATTCCATGGCTGTTAATATTGAATTTGAAAAACCTTATGAAGAAGATCAGGTAAGAGAAATTTTTAAATCAGCCCCAGGCTTAAAAATGATTGATTATCGAGCCGATGAGGGGTATGTCACTCCTGTGGAGTCCGCAGGTTTAGATCCTGTTTATGTAAGTCGTATTCGCCGAGACTCGACCATCCCTAATGGTCTTAATTTATGGTGTGTTTCTGACAATCTTCGCAAAGGTGCTGCCCTTAATACAGTTCAAATTGCAGAATTGTTAATTAAAGATTATCTAAGCTCTTAGATTTAAATTTATTTTTTTTTCTTTTTTTTGAAATGATTTGAAAAATATCATTTGTCAAATTCTCTAATATCTTTTTCTCTGAAATCTTTTGTATTAAATAATGCGCGAACAGAGCTGTGGTCAGATCGCCCGCACCATGATAACGAGTTTTAAATTTGATTTCAGGCGTTCTAATTCCCCAAACTCCATTTGGGCTAGCGATAAGATTAATTAATTCTTTTTTA
>JAXOVD010000010.1:0-26334 GCA_036937365.1 Alphaproteobacteria bacterium | reverse complement strand
TACTTGAGATTTAATTGGTAATTTTGTTTTGCATATTTGATCCAATTTTCCCATTCCATCCACCTTCTTGTATTATTAGACCAGTTAAATTGAGATGTATCCCATCGAAGTAGAGGAAATTTTTCAATTTGTTCAAAATTATTAATTTTTTTTTTTAACAGTGATGGACTACAATATGGAGCTAAATATTCTTTATATAATTTTTTTACAATCAAATTAGAGTTGTGATCAATGACCCCAAATCTAATAGCAATATCAACTGATCCATCAGTGAGACTTACTATTTTTGGAGAGGAGTCTATTAAGACCTCTATGTTGGGATATAGATCTTTAAATTTATATAGTTTTGGAACTAGCCATGCTGATGCAAATGATGGCTCACATGTTATAACAAGTCTATGGTTTTTTTCATAAGACCTCATTTTGCTAACTGTTCGCTCAATTTGTTTAAAGGATAAACTTAATTCCTCTAAGCCAATTTCACCGATTGGGGTAATAGTTAAATTTTGACCACGACCTAAAAATAACTTATCACCAATAGCATGCTCTAATTTTTCGACTAACTGTTTTACCGCTGCTGTTGTGACGCCTAATTCTTCTGCTGCTTTTCTATAGCTTTTTTTTCTAGCAGTTGCTTCAAATGCACGGAGAGCGTTGAGGGAGGGAAGCCAATTAGTCATTTTTTAGAATTTCTAAAATAAATTTAGATCTTATGATTTTATATATTTTGTAATTCAATGTAATTTCAACTTAATAATAAATATTATAGAGCTAAATTTTTAGTTTTTCTAATAATTAGCCCTAGAAGGAAGTCATAATTAATGAGTAATTCAATACATTCTGATCGAACGTCTTTGCAAATTGGCAGTAAAAGATTTGAAAAAGGACCTTTTTTTGATTTTTATCATAACGAAAAATTTATATATGGGGTCTATGCTGGGAGATTTTATCCAGTCTTCATGGATAAAAATAATGAAGATATGTATTGGGCTCTTCGACAACGCTCAGTTCTTTATGATGTGCCCGAAAGACCAATTCAAATTGAAGGTCCACAAGTAGTAGAATTCCTAGAAAAGGTTTTTTCAAGAAAAATAGAAAATTTAAAAGTAGGCAGAGGTAGATACGCAATTGCCTGTAATCATGACGGTGGTCTTTTTATGGATGGTGTTTTATTTCGCTTAGAGGAGAAAAAATTTTGGTATGTTCAACCAGATGGCGCTCTAGAGACTTGGTTAATGGCTCATCAAAATGGATTTGATGTTACAATTTCTGATCCCCATTCAAGAGTAATTCAAATTCAAGGCCCCAAGTCTCTTGACGTAATTAAAGCCGTTACAAATGGAGCGGTTGATGAAAATTTAAAATATTACCAATCTGGTTTTTTTGAAATTGCAGAACAAAAAATATATCTATCAAGAACGGGATGGACGGCAGAATTAGGATATGAGATCTATACGCTTGGAGAACAAACAGATTGTAAAAAAATATGGGAAGAATTAATTTCTAAAGGTAGCCCCTTAGGTATGGAGGTAGATGGAATTCTTTCTATGGAAACCAGAAGAATAGAGGCAGGTATATTAGATAATATGACTGATTTTGATGTATCTATGAACCCGTTTGATGCCGGTTTGGGAGAATTGGTAGATTTAGATAAAAATGACTTTATTGGAAAAGATGCCCTGGTGAAAATTAATCAAAATCAAAATGGCAAAAAAATATTTGGAATTGTTTGCGATGATAGTTTTTCATTTAAAGCTAAGTTATTTAATGAAACCGGTTCTTCCATAGGATATTTATCAGCTTCTGTTTGGTCACCTACGCTAAAGAAATATATTGCCTATGGACGTTTTAACGAAGCTGCTGACTGGTTAAACGTAAATAACATATCTGTTGAAAATATTAATGGGAATAAGTCTCCATGTTCTGTAGTTGATTTGCCTTTTTATGATAAGCAAAAGGATATTCCAAGAGGAAAAGATAGGTCTATTCCTAAGAGAACTTAATAAGATGTTAGCTTAAGTTTATTTAACTAATTTTATGCTAATCTTTTTTTTTTCTAAAAATAGGTATTAAAAAAACAAAACAAGCGATAAAGAAAAAAACACTCCCAAACATAGCCCAAAAACTTCCAATACTGGAAATTATAAATCCAATAGAAGAGATAATGAACAAAACCCAACCAATTAAATTTATTTTATTATCGCTCATTGTTTATTTCCCAGCCCTTATCATATAAAGAGCTGGGTACTTATTCAAAATTTAATTTTTTAAATATGTTTCTGCTGAGTCATCTAAAGCTTTTGCCCAAGGTGTGTGATGTTTTGGAGCCATATTGCCTGTCATAAGTGATTTATAGGATTTATTTCTATATCCCATAATATCATTATGTTTATCATGTTCCCATTCAAGAAAAGTTTGGTTAACTCCTTCAATGTCAAATGTAGGGTAATCAGTAGCTTCAATTAACTCTTTAGTGTAATCACCTTGGAAACGAATCATATCTTCATCCGTTTCAAGTTTTTCTTCACGATCTTTCCACTGTTGATTGTTTTTTAACATTTCATCTTTATTTGGAAGACTAATTTTACCCATGACCACATCACGGGCATACCATGCTTGAGCATCAAACATATTGAATGTGTAAAATTGGTCTTGCATTCCGATATACATCATT
Source organism: Alphaproteobacteria bacterium (assembly GCA_036937365.1). Classification (GTDB taxonomy): domain Bacteria; phylum Pseudomonadota; class Alphaproteobacteria; order HIMB59; family HIMB59; genus HIMB59. The sequence continues at coordinate 23,660 of JAXOVD010000010.1, read as the reverse complement.
TTTGGATTATCTACCCAAAAAATACCCTTATAGATACCAAGCGGCCATAGGCAGTTATTTGTTTTAAGTTTTAATTCATCTTCTAAGAATGGAAAATAATGCAGATATCCAGTACACAAAACTATTGCATCGACGACTTTGCTAGTTCCGTCAATAAAATAAACTTTATTACCTTCTTCTATGTGATCAATTAAGGGGACTTGTGAAAAATTGTCAGGCCAATGAAATCCAGTAGGGTTAGTTCGGTAACTAATTGTTACAGATTTACATCCATACTTCCAACACTGTGAAGAAATATCTTCAGCAGAATAACTGGTCCCAACTATTAAGATATCTTTATCTTTAAATTCTAAAGCATCTCTGAAATCATGAGCATGCATTACTCTTCCACCAAACTTTTCTAATCCTTTAAAACTTGGAACATTAGGAGTAGAGAAGTGACCCGAAGCGCAAACTACATAATCAAATTCTTCTGTTGTTTTTGTATCATCCACTAAATTATGAGCCGTTACGCTAAAGTTATCTTTGTCTTTGTTATAAACAACACTCCTTACTGGAGTTCTAAATTTAATTTTATCTCTAAAGTTTGATTTTTTTAATCTACCTTGAATATAATCAAGCATCACCGCTCTTGGAGGATAAGAAGCGATAGGCTTTCCAAAATGTTCTTCAAAAGAATAGTCAGCAAATTCTAAACACTCTTTAGGACCATTAGACCAAAGATAGCGATACATACTACAATGAACTGGTTCACCAAATTCGTCGGTACCGGTTCTCCAAGTATAATTCCATAAACCACCCCAGTCATCTTGCTTTTCATAGCAAACGATTTCGGGTATTTTTTCACCTTTTCTTTCAGCTGATTCAAAAGCTCTTAACTGGGCTAATCCACTTGGACCAGCTCCTATAATACATAATCTCATTGATTTAAATCCTCCTATAAAATTAAATCGAAATTAGATCTTAAAAGATTAATTACTAAAAAAAAAATATTTTTTTTGGTCATATTTGTCATATCTTTTGGCAATTTTTTTTAGAAAATCTAAAAATTATCATATTAATTTGAGCATTAAATTTGTTTCATAATTTGAAACAATATTTGTCGTATGGCAATTTCAAAATGTATATTCATTTTAGTTAGGAATCGTAAATGCAAAAATATTCAATTTTTAGTCTAGTAAAAAATGCTTTTTCCAACCATGAAAATTGGGAAGTTGCTTGGAAAGATCCAGAACCTAAACCTGAATACGATGTTGTGATAGTGGGTGGTGGTGGCCACGGGTTGGCAACTGCTTATTATCTTGCAAAAGAACATGGCATTACTAATGTTGCTATTCTAGAAAAGGGATGGATAGGCGGCGGGAATGTCGGAAGAAATACTACCATCTTAAGATCAAATTATATGTTTGATGCTAATTCTCATTTTTATGAGTTTGGTATGAAACAATGGGAAACTCTCAGTCAAGAATTAAATTATAATGTGATGTACTCACCAAGAGGAATTATTAACTTAGCACATTCCGATGCTCAAATGAATGCATACGCTCGTCGAGGTAATGCAATGCGCTTAAACGGTATCGATGCTGTATTACTTGGTAGAGAAGATCTAAAAAAAATGATTCCTTTTGCAGACTTCTCTGACACATGTCGTTTTCCAATTCATGGGGGATTAATGCAACCTAGAGGTGGAACAGCAAGACACGATGCAGTTGCTTGGGGTTATGCTCGCCAAGCTGATGCTATGGGTGTAGATATAATTCAAAATTGTGAAGTTACTGGCTTTGATGTTCAAAACGGTAAAATTCAAGGTGTTCAAACTTCAAGAGGAAGTATTAAAGCTAAAAAAGTTGGTTTATGTGTAGCGGGTAGCACTACTTTGTTGGCTGATATGCTGAATATGAGATTGCCAATAGAGGCTCATGTTCTGCAAGCTTGCGTATCCGAACCAGTAAAACCAATTCTTGATCACGTTGTTACTTTTGGTGCTGGTCATTTTTATTGTAGTCAGTCTGATAAAGGTGAAATGGTTATGGGGGGTGACTTGGATGGATATAATAGTTATGCCCAAAGAGGTAATATGCCAATGATCCAACACGTACTAACGGGAGGCCTTGCTGTATTCCCGAACTTTAGTCGTTTGAAAATGCTCCGTACTTGGGGAGGAATCATGGACATGTCTATGGATGGTTCGCCAATTATTGACAAAACTCATATTGATGGTGTTTACCTTAATTGTGGTTGGTGTTACGGTGGTTTTAAAGCAACTCCTTGTTCTGGCTGGGTTTTTGCCCATACCATTGCTAAAAATGAAGTACACGAACTCAACGCAGAATTTAATTTAGAACGTTTTCACACGGGAAGAATTATTGATGAAAAAGGTGTTGGTCCAAAACCCTGGATCGGTTAGTTCATGCTAGAAATTAAGTGCCCTTTTTGTGGGAAGAGATCCCAAAATGAATTTTCTTATGGCGGTGATGGTAATGTCAAAAGACCTGAGCTAGGCGCTGAAATATCAACCAAAGATTGGGATGACTTTGTATATTTCAGAGACAACCCAAGAGGAAGGCATACTGAATTATGGCATCATGTCTCTGGTTGTCGTCAGTGGTTTAAAGCATCTAGAGATACAGCGACACATGAAATTTTTTCAACTTGTAAAATGAATGAGGATTTTAATGAGTAATCAATATAGAACTTCTAATTCTAAGGGCTTAATTAATAAAGAAAAAATAATCAACTTCACTTTTAATGGAAACTCTTATCAAGGCTACGAAGGTGATACACTTGCATCTGCTTTAATTGCTAATGGGGTTCATTTAGTTGGTCGTAGTTTTAAATATCATCGACCACGTGGTTTTTTAGGTGCTGGCGTAGAGGAACCAAACGCAATGGTTCAATTACATGAGGGAGATCGATCTGAACCTAATATTATGGCCACAGAAGTGGAATTAGTGGAAGGCCTCAAGGCTAAAAGTCAAAACTGTTGGCCATCTGTAAAATTTGATATTGGTGAGATCAATAATCTTTTGAATCGTTTTTTTCCTGCTGGGTTTTATTACAAAACTTTTATGTGGCCCAAAAGTTTCTGGTTTAAAGTTTACGAACCAATTATTCGAAAAGCCGCGGGTATGGGCGTCGCTCCTTTATCCCCAGATCCTGATAGATATGAGCACAACTATGAACATTGTGATGTATTAGTTGTGGGCTCAGGGCCATCAGGACTATCAAGTGCTTTGGCTGCAGCTAAAAATGGTGCACGGGTTATTCTAGCTGAAGATAAAGCTCATTTTGGAGGCTCTTTGTTAAACGATGATGTTACGATTGGTAACATGTCTGGAAGAGAGTGGGCAAGTGATGTGATTTCTCAATTAAAAAGTATGCCCAATGTGATAGTAAAAAATCGCTCCCAAGTATTTGGATATTATGACCACAACATGACAGTAATGTTTGAAAGAGTTAGCGACCATGTGGAAAATCCATCTAAATACACACCCCGTCAAAGACTGCATTATATAAGAGCCGGTGAGGTAATTGTCTCTACGGGCTCTATTGAACGACCAATTTCTTTTGGAAATAATGATCGCCCTGGGATATTTCTTTCTTCTGCTGCAAGAGAATATATGAAGGTGTATGAAACACTCATTGGTAAAAAGCCGATAATATTTACTAACAATGACTCTGCTTACGCCACCGCTTTAGAGTTTTTGAAAAACGATATTAAACCAATTATTGTTGACACCAGAGATAGCTCCGAAGGGCAACTTGTTAAAGAGGTTCAAGATCATGGTATCACTGTTAGATTTAATTCTGGTGTTGCCAATACTAAAGGTCATTTAAAAATTAAATCAGCCACCATTGGAACTTTAGACGGCCAAAAAGAAAATTTTATTTCTCTAGAGGAAGTTGAGTGTGATTGCATCTGTATGTCTGGCGGTTGGACGCCTACAGTTCATCTTTCTTCACAAGCTGGAAATAAATTAAAATTCAATGAAGATATCGATGCTTTTGTTCCTGATAAAAAAAGACAAAAGGAAACAGCCGTTGGTTCAGCAAATGGAGCTTTTACTTTAAATCAGTCCTTGGCGGAAGGTTTTCAGGTAGGCTTTGAGTTATCTAATAAATTTACTTCAAACAATATTAAGACAGACGTGCCAACTTCCAATGAACCAGATCAAAAGCCACATGAGAAATTATGGTGCATGCCACTACCCAATGGTCAAAAACCCAAAAGGTTTATTGATTTTCAAAATGATGTTGCGGTCTCGGATGTAGAGTTAGCGCTTCGAGAGGGTTTTCGATCTATTGAACATGTTAAGCGATACACTACCTTAGGTATGGCTGGCGATCAGGGGAAAACAAGTAATTTAAATGGTCTTCAATATGTCTCCAATATTGAAAAAAAGATTGTACCTGAAGTAGGGCATACTACTTTCCGTCCACCCTATACACCAGTTACTATTGGTACGATTGTTGGCCGCGAAGTTGGAAATCATTATTTGCCAACACGTAAATCTCCTATTCATACTTGGCATGAAGAGCATAATGCAGTTTTTGTTGCGGCAGGCTTATGGGTTAGACCTCGATATTATCCTCGAGGTACAGAAACAATGAATGATGCAGTCAATAGAGAGGCGGCAAATGTTAGAAAAAATGTTGGTATTTGTGATGTTACTACCCTGGGAAAGATAGATATCAAAGGTCCTGATGCGCCTGAATTTTTAAATCGAGTTTATACTAACGCTTGGTTGAAGTTACCTGTTGGTAAAGCTCGCTATGGTGTGATGTTAAGAGAAGATGGTATGGTCTTTGATGACGGAACTACCTCTCGACTCTCAGAAAATCACTTTCATATGACGACAACCACTGCACAAGCAGCAAATGTTCTTTCTCATTTGGAATATTATCTCCAAGTTGTCTGGCCGGATCTTGATGTCAATGTTCTTTCTACAACAGAACAATGGGCAGGTGTTGCGGTAGCAGGCCCTAAGTCAAGAGAACTCTTAGCAAAATTATTTCCTAGCATTGATTTATCAAATGAAGGTCTTCCTTTTATGGGACTTGTTGATACAAAGCTTGGCGATATTCCCGCAAGAATATATCGAATTTCATTTTCGGGAGAACTTGCATTTGAAGTCAACGTTGAGTCAAACTACGGTTTACATTTATGGAAAAAAATTATGGAAACAGGCTCTGAGTTTGGAGTTCAACCTTATGGAACTGAGGCGCTCTCAACATTGAGAATAGAAATGGGTCACGTTGCTGGTCCAGAATTAGATGGTAGAAATATTCCATATGACGTAGGTCTAAATGGAATGGTAAGTCAGAAAAAAGACTTCATTGGTAAGAGGTCGTTATCAAAAGATGCCTTTATAAGTGAAGACAGACAGACTATCGTGGGATTAGTTCCGGTTGATAAAAAGAGTAAAATCCCTGAGGGATCACATTTAGTCGCTGATGACAAGGCACCTACACCCATTCCAAAATTAGGTCATGTTTCTTCTTCATGTTGGAGTGTGGAGTATAACAATCCATTTTCTATTGCAATTTTAAAAGATGGAAAAAAACAAATTGGAAAAAAATTAATCGCCGTTTCTCCTCTTAAAGATATCTCTATACCTGTTGAGGTTGTTTCTTCCCATTATGTTGATCCAAAAGGGGAGAGGGTGAGGTCGTAAAATGAGTGACTATAATATTTCTGCTTTACAATTTGATCATAAAATTGGTTTATTTGGAGATCATGAAGGCAAATTAGATCTATTAAAAATATCAGAGATTAAAAATCTTTCTATTTTTCAAATTGCGAAGTTTAAAAAAAGTGAAGCGAGCATTAGTCAAATAAATATTGATGGTTTATCTTTACCCTTAGAATACCCTCAAGTTGCAGTAAATCAAAATTTAAGAATTTTATGGATTGGACCAGATACATGGTTATGCATATCGCCTAATAAAAATTTACACGATTTAATTATGAAAGCTTGCAACGAAAATGACTTTGCGATTACTGATTTATCTCACTCTAGAGCTGTAATCGAAATAAAAGGTGACCGTTGTTTAGATGTGATAAAAAAAGGTTCTCCCTTGAATGTAAACGCAGGTGTCTTTAAAGAAGGCAATTGCGCTAACACTACTTACAATGGAATTAATATATTGATTGATTTTGTCAGCAGTAATCCTATAAGTATGAGAATATTTGCTTTACGCAGTTTTGGTGGTTCTTTTTATCATAGTATTACTGATGCGGCGTTAGAATTCGGTTACGAAGGAGTTTAATTTAATGTGTGGTATCGTTGGGATTTATCTTAAAAATAAGAAATATAACAAACAGTTAGGAAAATTATTAACAGGGATGATGAATAATATGGCTTCAAGAGGTCCTGATAGTGCGGGATTTGCTGTTTATAACAAGTCTAGTAAATTTAAATATACTGTATGTTTACAAACAAACTTTGATCTTAAAGATCTTAAAAAAATTTTAAAATCAAAACTAACAAATACAAAGTACAAATTAATTGCTGACCATGTAGTTATTGAAACTTCTACAAAACCAGAAAAAACAATTCCAATTTTAAAAAGTATTCAAGGTATTGATTTAGTCGGTTATGGAAAATCCATTGAGATTTTCAAACAGGTAGGAAACCCTAAAGATGTTGTAAAAAAATTCTCCCTAGATAAATTTTCAGGATCTCATGCCATTGGTCATACTCGTATGGCTACTGAAAGTGCAATTACCACTGATGGCTCTCATCCATATTCAACTGGGGAAGATGAGTGCTTAGTTCACAATGGATCATTATCAAATCACAATAATCTTCGTCGAAGTCTGATTAAAAATGGTGCAGAATTCAAATCTCTAAATGATACTGAAGTTGCAGCTGGATATATTTCAAATAGTTTAAAAAATAAAATATCTTTAAAAGAAACTTTAATGAATGGGCTAAAAGATTTAGATGGTTTTTATACCTTTATCACTGGAACGCAAAAAGGCTTTGCCGTTCTGAGGGATGAAATAGCATGCAAACCTGCGGTTATTGCGGAGACAAAAGACTATGTAGCGATTGCCTCAGAGTTTCAAGCAATGGCTCATTTACCTGATGTTAATAAAGCAGATATCTACGAACCTAAACCAGGTATCGTATATTCGTGGGGTAGTTAATGAATTTTGATTTATCAAAAAAAACACTAAGTGAAGTTAATTCTTATTTGCAGCATATTGATTTGAAATCAAATCAAAGAGATTTTGTAATCAAAAACCCCCTTGGTAATCACGCTCTTTGTGCTGGTTTGCAAGATGAAATTAAAGTTACTATCAAAGGTCACGTTGGTTATTACTGTGCGGGAATGAACAAAAATGCTGAAGTTACAATTGAAGGCAATGTCGGTACGGGCGTAGCAGAGAATATGATGTCTGGCCTTGTTCACGTTAAAGGAAACGCCTCTCAGTCAGCTGGAGCGACAGGTCATGGTGGTACTTTAATTATTGATGGAGACGCAAGTTCTCGTTGCGGTATCTCAATGAAAGGGATTAACATTATAGTTAAGGGTTCGGTTGGTCATATGTCTGCTTTTATGGCCCAAAGTGGTAATCTTGTAATACTAGGAGATGCAGATGAATATCTAGGCGACTCCATTTATGAAGCCAAAATTTATTGTTTAGGAAAGGTAAAAAGTCTCGGAGCAGACTGTATTGAAAAAGAAATGAATGATAAAGAGATAAAACATTTGAGCGCCTTATTAGAGGCTCAAAATATTAAAGCTGATCCTAAAAAGTTTAAAAGATATGGATCTGCTAGAAATCTTTATAATTTTAAAATAGATAATGTGAGTAATTACTAATGAGTGAAATTAAAAAAAATTTAAAAGGATTTAGCACATTCCCACATGATACTATTGCTGAAATTCAAAGATCGGCACGGGAGGGTATTTATCAAATTCGGGGCTTAGGGGCTAAAAGAAAAGTTCCTAATTTTGATGATTTAGTCTTCTTGGGCGCATCTGCTTCAAGATATCCTTTAGAGGGTTATCGTGAAAAATGTAACACTTCTGTTGTAATTGGAGATCGTTTTGCAAAAAAACCAATTACCCTAGATATCCCAATTACTATTGCTGGAATGAGTTTTGGTGCTTTGGGCGCTAATGCAAAAGATGCCCTTGGCCGGGGCGCATCAGCTATGGGTACATCTACTACTACTGGTGATGGAGGCATGACTCCAGAAGAAAGAAAATCTTCTAAATATTTAGTGTACCAGTTACTGCCTTCTAGATATGGCATGAACCCTGATGATTTGCGTAAAGCTGACGCTATTGAAGTAGTCGTTGGTCAAGGTGCTAAACCTGGTGGGGGAGGTATGTTACTTGGACAAAAAATTAATGAGCGAGTAGCCCAAATGCGAAATTTACCTGAAGGTATAGACCAAAGAAGTGCTTGTCGTCATCCTGACTGGACTGGACCAGATGATTTAGAAATTAAAATTCAAGAATTAAGAGAAATTACTAATTGGGAAAAACCTATTTATGTAAAAGTAGGTGCTGCCCGGTCTTATTATGACACAGCTTTAGCTGTAAAAGCAGGTGCAGACGTTGTTGTGCTTGATGGTATGCAAGGTGGCACAGCCGCAACTCAAGATGTTTTTATTGAACATGTTGGCATACCAACACTTGGTGCGCTAAGGGAAGCTGTCGACTCCTTGAAAGAATTAAACATGCATCGAAAAGTTCAATTAATTGTCTCGGGTGGGATAAGATCTGGAGCTGATGTTGCTAAAGCAATTGCAATGGGCGCTGATGCTGTTTCTATTGGATCAGCTGCTATGATAGCTTTAAATTGTAATGCTGACATGTATCCTGAAGATTATGAAAAACTAGGAACCGCCGCAGGTTATTGTCATCATTGTCATACAGGAAGATGTCCAGTGGGTGTTGCGACTCAAGACCCTGAATTAGAAAAAAGACTTGAACCCGATCTAGCAGGTAAAAGAGTTAAAAACTATCTTGCTACTTTAACTTTAGAACTTCAAACACTCGCTAGAGCTAATGGTAAATCAGATGTTCGAAATCTTGAACCGGAGGATTTAGCCGCTTTAACTGTCGAAGCTGCGGCGATGGCAAGAGTTCCTTTGGCTGGCACTAGTTGGATACCTGGTTACGATAAATAATCTTTGAAAACTTATCCATATTGGTGGGAGTTTTTTAAGCCTTATCACTTTAAGAATTGTGAAATTAGAAACGCTTCTTTTGACTTAGTTGTTGTTGGCGCAGGATACACGGGAGTATGTGCTGCTTCCCAAGCTTCTTCCAAAGGACTTAATACTTTACTCATTGACCAGCTAGCATTAGGAGAAGGTGCTAGTACAAGAAGTGCCGGAATGGTATCTGGGGGGTTGAATCTTGGAAAAAAAATAAATTTATTTCAAGAGTATGGTGATGACTTAGCAAAAAAATTCATTCAAGAGTCAATTAATTCATTTGAATATCTAGAAGATCAAATCAACCACCATCACGATGAGGTTTCCTATCAAAAAACAGGAAGGCTAGTATTGGCTCATAGTCAAAAAAAATTAGAAGCTCTTAAGAGTAAAACTAACCTTCTTAATTCTCTTTCAAATTTAGATATATCCATTTTATCTAATTTAGATGATGAAATAATTAATAATTATTATAAAGGAGGGATGCTTGTTAAAAATGCTGCAAGCGTAAATCCATCAATGCTATATAATTTTTTTTTAAAAAAAGCTTTATCTAGCCATGTTAAGATTTTTAGTCCATGTAAATTAATTTCATATAAAAAAATGAATAATCATTATGAAATTGTAACCTCAGAGGGAATGATAAAATCTCAATATCTTATAATTGCTACTAACGGATATTCTGAAAAACCAATTGGAAAAGATCATTACAATATAATTGGCGTTCCTTCTTACATTGCCGCTACCAATGAATTGCCTGAAAACACTATTCAACAATTACTTCCTAAGTTAAGAATGTATTCAGATAGTAAAAATGACTTATATTACTTTCGACCCTCCCCTGATCATAAAAGATTATTATTTGGCGCTTTTCCTATTTGGGCATATGGAATGGAAAGTAATAGTTTGGTGAAATCTTTTTTTATTAAAAAGATTAAGCAAATTCTTCCAAGAATTGGTGATTTTTCGATAGATTATATTTGGGGGGGTAAGGTTGGTGTTACTTTTAACACTCTTCCAATGTTAAAAAGATTAGATAATAGAGTTTATGTATTTGGATGTAATGGTAGTGGTGTTGCGTTAATGCCATATCTTGGATACAAAGCTGCTAATATGCTCACAACTAATCAAAATGAAGATTTAGTAATTTCTAAAATCAAAAATAATAAGAATTTTTTTAAATACTTGATAATCAAGCTCTTACCATTTTTGGGTTTTTATTATCGTTTAAAAGAAAATTTAGAAAATAAATTCTTATAATATTGATTTCAATTCATAAAAGATATTAAATGATGTTCCATAAAGTGGAATAATTATTTAATTATGACTAGTGATTTGAAATATATAAATAAGTCATTAGAGAAATCATTTAAAATTTTAGAAATTTTATCTAAATCTCTTTTCCCTCAAAAAGCAGCCACCATTTCTCGAAAGGCTTCTATTTCTCGAACAACTACATTTCGACTTTTATCAGTTCTAACACAATTAGGATATATCCATAAAAATAGTTTATTGAATACCTACACAATGGGACATAAGGCATTTCAATTTGGGGAAACTTCAGACTACCTTCAATCTATTTCTGAGACTTCAAAAGAAATTTTAGAAGAGGTATCAAATAAAACTAATTTAATTACATATTTAGCAATGCTTGAAGGTTCACAGATAGTCCATTCTGACAAAATCTCCCACGTGAATAATGATGCTTCCCATCGAACATTCCGTATGAGGTTAGATGCGCATTGTTGCGCTTTAGGAAAAGTGATGCTTGCTTATAGACCCGAAAATGAAATCTCATCTATATATAAAAGTTATAATTTTTATCCTCATACTAATAATACCATCGGCAATTTATCTGATTTGAAAAAAAATTTATCTAAAATAAGAACTCAAGGATATGCTTTAAATCATGGTGAAGCTTTTGAAAATACCTATGGAATAGGAGTTGCAATTTTAGATAAAGAAAAAAGATCCTTTGCGGGAATTTCTCTTTCAGGGAGTAGGAGTATTATGAATCCAAAAAATACTATGGAATACGTTAAGTTGCTTCAAAGCGCCTCAATTAAAATATCAAAGCTTATTGTTGATAACTAAGGATTCTAAGACAAAAATTTGTTTCATAATTTGAAACACAACATGTTTTTTCATTAAACCAAGAGCAAAATAATCTTTATTCGGAGGAATAAAAATGAGTTTACCGTCTAAATGTGAATACCTAATTATAGGTGGGGGTATTCATGGCTTAAGCACAGCTTGGCATTTATGTAAAAAATTATCTAGCAAGGGTCAATTAAAAGAAGACTCTGTGGTTGTCATAGAAAAAACTAAAATAGGTCATGGAGCCACTAGTGTTGCATGTGGAATTGTAAGAAATAATTATTACCAACCAGCGATGAGACGATTAATGGCTCATTCTGTAGATGTATGGAATAAAAACGCTGATGTTCTTCAATTTAGACCTGTCGGATATATGCAAATCAACTCTCAACTAATGCATGAGGGTATGGCAGAAGTTTACGCTCAGCAAAAAGAAATTGGATATGAATCTACTTTTATTGAAGGTGCAGCTGATTGTGATAAATACATGAAAGAACTATTACCAGATTGGCAAGCTCAAGGAATAACTTCTGTTCTTCACGAAAAAAATTCTGGATATGGACCTAACAGAGATGCAAATTTAGGATTTAAAAAATTAGCTGAAGCAGCCGGGGCAAAGGTTCTCGAGGGCGTTCAGGCAAATAATCTTATCACTGCAAACGGTAGCGGTGCTGTGAGTGCAGTTGAAACTAATCAAGGTACCATCGAATGCACTCAGTTAGTGGTTGCGGCAGGTCCTTGGGTTAGAACCTTTTGGGAAATGCTAGACCTTCCTAGCACTGTAAGAATTAAGCAACCTGATGGCACTTATACTGATCAACTCCCGATGTGGTCTTATATGGCCCTTGAAGAAGGGGAAATAGATGTTGATCCAAATAGTTATCGCACTGCCAAAGGAACTGAATATCCTGTTATCCACGTGGATACCGAGTCAACACTAGTATCTAATAAAACAGGAAACGTAATTCATGAAAATGAAATGTGGGGTTTCTATTACAAACCTGATATTTACCGAAATGGTATTCAAGGAGGTTCTTCTCCTTATGATGTTGAAAAGCCTGCCTCGGAGGTAAAATTAGATCCTTACGGACATGAGTCTGAGGAATTTCAACCTCGACCAGCATTTGAAGATAAGTTTACTTCGGCTTTGGCTTTTTGTCAGAGTCAATTTGATGGCTGTCATTCTAAATACAAACGCCAAAAAGCTGGTGGTATTGGATGTGTGACACCAGATCGTTTTCCTGTATTCGACCAATACAGAGAAAATGTTTATATTATTGCAGATGCAAATCATGGATACAAAATGGCAGGTGTTGGCGATTTAGTATCTGATGAAGTACTAGGGAATAAATCTGATATTCTAGAACCTTTCAGATTTTCTCGCTATGAAGAAGGGAAATTACATCCGGTCTCAAATAGCCCGTTCCCTTGGAGCTGATGTATAAAGGAGGAATAAAATGACAGCATTAGAAACATACGTTGCAGATAAAGAAAGAAATGAAAACGTAAAAAAAGTAAGAAGTAAGATTAACGAGCTCGGAATTGAATATATTTATTTTCAATTTATTTCTGTTACAGGAAGAATTGTTGGTAAAGGTTACCCAGCCGATCACTGGGAAACAGTTTCCCAAAAAGGTTTTCAGTTAGTTTATGGCTCAACCGCAAACTTATTTACTAATAGACATGGTGATTATATCGGATACGGTCCTGAAGCTCATGAGCTAGTAGGTATTCCCGATCCAGAAACTTTTGTTCAATTACCTTGGGATAAAAGAATAGCCAGAGTTTTTTGTACATGTTTCAGAAATAGAGAAGAGGAAAATGATCCAGGTGGATTTTTAACTTCAGATTGTCGTGGTAACTTAAAAAGAGCACACAAAGAATTTAAGGAAAAACACGGACTAGAACTTAGAGCTGGTACAGAACCAGAAATGATGTGGCTTACAAAAAATGAAGACGGAACTCCGACGGGTTCTGGTTTCTCAAAGCCTTATTGTTATCACATTGATCAATTTGAATCATTAAGACCAGTGTATATGAAAGTAATTGAGTACTCTCGTTTCATGGGTCTTGACATTATTCAAGGAGATCACGAAGATGCACCAGGCCAGTTAGAGTTGAACTTTAACTATGATGATGTTGTAAGAAATGCTGATAGGCTATCTACCTATCGTCAAATTTGTGCTCAGGTTGCAAGAGAATTTAATCTGATTGCATGCTTCTTATCAAAACCATTTGTTGGTGTTTCAGCTTCTGGTTGTCATACCAATATTTCTTTGTGGAGAGATGGGGAAGATCAATTAATCCCATGCGGTAATGATCAAAAATCGCTTCCAGGAATGGATCAAGTTTATCATCATAGAAGAGGTGGTGAAAACGTCTTTATGCCAGATACAGATGACAGAAGAATCCCGGGACAAATTGGTCTTTGGGCTATTGGCGGAGTAATGGAACATTTACCTGCATTAACCGCTTTAGGATCATCAACAGTTAACTCATACAGAAGACTATGGGATGCTGGTTTTTGGGCTCCTGTTTACGCTGACTGGGGATACCAAAATAGAACTTGCGGTCTTCGTGTATCTGCTCCTGGTAGATTTGAATATCGTTCTGTTGACTCAGCTCATAATCCATATCTCATGGGATCTGGTTTATTGGCTGCTTTTGGTCACGGAATTGAAGAAAAAATGGATCCAGGTAAGCCAGAACAAGCAAATATGTACGAAGCTAATGCTGGTAAAGAAAAATTACCTATGACCCTTGGCGAAGCTCTCGATAAGTTAGATAAAGACAAACTTATTCAAGGCGCCCTTCCAGGGGACATGTTAAGAGTATTCACTGAATATAAAAGAGATGAGTGGGAAGAATTCCTAGCAACTCCAACTCAGTGGGATCTTGATAAATATTTAGATTGCTTACCATAAGAACAATATAAGGAGAAAAGTATGTGTGGAATAGCTGGAGTAATTAATAGAAAGAAGACCGTAAATGTAGGTGAACAAATGCGCCTCATGTTACAAGGGTTAAAACATAGAGGTCCAGACTCAACTGGTTACGCTATGTACGGCACCCCTATGAAAAAAGGCTTTGTGATGAGATTTAAAATTTCAGAAAACGAAGCTGAAAAAGTTAAAGCTGTCATCGACTCACCTGAGCAGCTGAAGGATAGAAAAACTCAGGTAGATGCCATCTTAAAAAAACATGGTGCTAAAGTAACTAAACAAAGCTCCAGCACTCCATACGCTTTTCGATATGAATTTGATTTTAAAGGCGATCTTACTGAATTAGCTACAGAAATTGAAACTGTTGAAAAAACAGAAATCTTATCTATTGGAAAAGGTTTAGAGTTGATAAAAGATCTTGGTGATGCCACCACTGTATCAGATCAATATGGTCTTGGAAAATTTATGGGGACACATGGTATTGGTCATACTCGTATGGCAACTGAGTCGGATGTGGATATTAAGTCTGCACATCCATACTGGGCATTTCCTTTTGAAGATGTTTCTGTTGTTCATAATGGTCAGTTAACTAACTATTGGGGTAACAGAAGAGTATTAGAAAGAAAAGGCTACCGTTTCAACTCTAACTGTGACTCTGAAATCATTGCAGTTTATATCGCTGATAAAATGGCAAGAGGTATTGAATTAGAACAGGCAATGCACGATAGTTTGGATGAACTTGACGGAGTATTTACTTATGTTGTTGCTACAAAAGATCAATTAGGTATGGCTAAAGACTATATGGCCGCTAAACCAATGGTTATATACGAAAGTAAGGACATTGTTGCATGCGCTTCTGAGGAAGTGGCAATTAGAAATATCTTTCCACATGAAATTTCAACTTATGACCCATATGAAGCGGAGGTAAAAGTATGGCAGGTATAGCAAAAAAAGAAAATTTAGCGTTTTCAGATGAAAACCTAACTGGAAGAACTCAACAATTATTCTTTAATCCTACTGAAGAAGAGAATTATACCTATTTTGGTAACTTTGATGTTGATTTCAATAAAAGAACTTCAATTGATTGCACAGACCTTGAGGCGAGAGATCTTAATCAAAAGATTAGAGATGCTATGAGAAAAGGTTATGGAACTGTTGTTATTAAAAACCCAGGTGCCAAACACTCTTTGGGAGTAGGTATTTTAAACAAACTCAACATTATATTCGAAGGAAGTTTAGGATACTTTGGAGTTGGGTGTATTGACGGCCCGACTGTAAGGATTAAAGGAAGAGTAGGATGGTCATGTGCTGAAAACATGATGGCTGGTAAAGTTTTAGTCGAAAACAATGCCGGATCATGTTTTGGTGCCGCATTAAGAGGTGGCGATCTTATTGTTAAAGGTAATGCTGGTGCTAGAACTGGTATCGATATGAAGGGCGGAACGATTATCATAGGTGGCAATGCTGGTGCATTTACTGGTTTCATGATGCAAAGAGGAAGAATAATTGTATGTGGGGATGTTAGCGCCAATATGGGTGACTCTATGTATGACGGTATGATATTTGTTGGCGGTGAAGTGAAGTCACTAGGTAGTGACTGTGTTGAAAGCGAAATGAATGAATACGAAATCAAATGGCTTGAACAGAAACTTAATAACGCTGAGATCAACCCAAAAACACCAGTAAGTAAATTTAAGAAATATGTAGCTGGTAAAAAACTTTGGAACTATGACAACTTAGAACCAAGTGAAAGAAAAGGAATATTAGGTTAAGGAGATATTATGGCAAAAAGAAATACAACTATTTTAGGTAAAAATGCAATCTTTACTCCTGAAGTCATGGATGATATCCACATCAAGGCTCAGTTAGGAAGATACAGAATGAGAGGTATGGCTCTCATGAAAAAAATTCCTCACTGGGATGACTTGACATTCCTTCCAGGAACTCTAACACGATTTGTTATTGAGGGATATCGTGAGAAATGTTTAACAGAAACTGTTATCGGCCCAAGAGCTAAAAATCCAATTAAACTGGATATTCCTGTTTATATCACAAGTATGAGCTTCGGTGCTTTGTCTTATGAAGCAAAAACAGCTTTGGCTAGAGGAGCAACTATGGCAGGTAGTGCTACCTGTTCTGGTGAAGGCGGCATGATACCTGATGAAAGAAGATATTCTAACAAGTGGTATTACCAGTGTATTCAGTCAAGATATGGTTTTAATCCACACCACGCTCAATTAGCGGATGCCATTGAGGTATTTATCGGCCAAGGTCAAAAAGTGGGTATGGGTGGACACTTGATGGGTCAAAAAGTTACCGATCAAGTAGCTGAAATGAGATCTTTACCTGCCGGTATTGATCAAAGATCGCCTGCGAGACATCCGGACTGGATGGGACCAGATGATTTAGCCCTAAAAGTAGCAGAACTTAGAGAGCTAACTGATAACCAAGTACCTATCCAATTAAAACTTGGTGCATCAAGAGTATATGACGATGTGAGAATGGCAGCTAAATGTGATCCTGACTCAATTTTCTTAGACTCCATGGAAGGTTCAACGGGCGCTGGTCCGCACGTAGCGGCAGCAAATACAGGTATTCCTGGTATTGGTGCTGTCAGAGAAGCTAGAAGAGCTCTCGATGATGTAGGTAAGTCTGGAGATATTACGTTAGTTTACGCTGGTGGAATTAGAGACGGTGTTGATATGGCAAAAGCACTTGCGCTTGGCGCTGATGCAATCGCTATTGGAACCGCAGGTCTGATTGCACTTAATTGTAATAAAGATATCCCAGAAGCTGATTTCGAAAAAGAAATGGGAGTAGAAGCTGGTTATTGCTATCACTGCCACACAGGAAGATGTCCAGTGGGCGTAGCAACTCAAGACCCAGTTCTTAGAAGTAGATTAGATCCAACAGAAGCTGCAGAAAGAGTTTATAACATGCTTAATACTATGACTCTTGAAGCTCAACTGATGGCTAGAGCTTGTGGTAAAACGAATATTCACTCGCTTGAGCCTGAGGATTTAGCGGCATTGACAATGGAAGCTTCAGCAATGGCAAAAGTGCCATTAGCTGGAACAGATATGACTGTTGGTGTTAAAAACTATCACTCAATATAGGAGGAGAAATGGCAAAAGCAAAAAAAACTACTAAAACAAAAAAAACAACTAAGTCATTCTCTTTAGGTGTAAAAGGTGGAAAGTATCAAGCTGTTGGCGGCGCTAAGTTAAAAGATAAGGATATTAAATCTGAGAGAGAAAAATCAATCGGACAGCATATTGGTTATCGATATGATGTTAATTTAATTCCTGATTACAACAAACTTACCCCTTTCCTAAAGAAGTATATTGAGACCATGGGATGGGATGACCTTAACTGGCTAGAAGATGTCCATATGGGATATGAAGGTGATAAACCAGCTGTTTTTGACAGAAATGCTAATGGCTGGATTACTGTCCCTTCTAAGATGAAGCTTCCAAAAGGCCAGCAGGAAAGAGATATGCTAGCAAGAGAACTTTTGATTAAGTTCCAGATGTCTTCAAGTCATCCACTAGTTACTTTAAAGAAAACTTACGTAAAAGGTGATAACTTTAAGATCAACGAATAGCTAAAAGAAAAAATTATGTTAAAAGGCGGCTATTGATAGTCGCCTTTTTTTTTATTCTGAAATTCTAATAAGTTTAGATTTTTTCCAATTAGGAATAAACTTTACCACATCTATGTCTTTATTAAGACTGGGATTAAAATTTAAATTATGCCAAAAAACATTTTCCCAAGCATTTTCTTCTTCATCTAAGATAAAAGGTGAGCACTCTATTCGGTAATTAGTAGAAAGGTGAATAAAGTCTAAAATACACTTACCTTTTTTCACAATATTTGAGATAAATTTATTTTTCTTTGGAAATGTGGCGAATAAAGCATCACTAAACTTATGTTTATCCAAAAAGAACTCAGATGATAGAAACTTATTAATTTTGTCGTATCTTTCCGCAGGATCATATGTTTTTTTGAAGTTATACTCAAAAAGTCTTGTTGTTTCCTCACAGTCATTTTCTACTAACACTACAATAATTTGAGCGTACTCTTTTCCTTTATCATCCAACAAATAAGGCGTCATAGAGGTGTTTGGTCTCCCTCCCTGAGTTCTGAAAGCGTTCAATCTTGACTGACATTGCCAATCAAGAAATTTTTCTTGTAATACCTCTGGTGATATATCTACTAGCAATCTAATGAGTTGTTTCTTTCCCAGGAGCTGAGATGTTTATTATAAGATGACCATTCTTGATTTTTTAACTTTACATAGCTATCAATTAACCCATCACCAAATCCCTCACGAATAATTTTCGACTTATCTAAATCTCTAATTGCATCTAATAAGTTCAATGGCAATTTCTTAACTTTTCCAGCTTTATGCCCTTCAGTGTACATATTGATGTCTAGTCTTTTTCCAGGGTCTCTTTTATTATTTAAACCATCAAGGCCAAGTAAAAGGATCGCTGCTTGTAAAAGGTAGGGGTTAGATGCACCGTCCATAAGTCTTAGCTCAAACCTTCCTTTGCCAGGCACTCTAACCATATGAGTTCTATTATTTCCTGCCCATGTGATTGAGCTAGGAGACCATGTAGCACCTGATGTTGTTACAGAACCGTTAATTCTTTTATAAGAGTTAACGGTTGGGTTAAAAATAGCTGCCATTTTGTCAGCACTTTCCATAATTCCACCTAAAAAATTATATCCAGTTTTAGAAAGACCTAATTCATCTTTGTTATCTAAAAACATATTCTTTTTTCCTGATTTATCCCAAATAGATATATGGCAGTGACAGCCATTGCCCGTTAGGTTGGTGAAAGGTTTAGGCATAAAGGTTGCGCGAAGACCATGTTTTTCAGCAATGGTTTTGGTCATAAATTTAAAAAAAGCATGACGATCGGCAGTGACTAAACAGTCAGAAAAATCCCAATTCATTTCAAATTGGCCATTTGCATCCTCATGATCATTTTGGTAAGGCTTCCATCCCAATGCGATCATTGAGTCGCAAATTTCTGTAATTACATCGTACCGTCTCATTAGTGCAGAAGAGTCATAGCAAGGTTTTTCTTGCGTATCTCTGTCATCAGAAAGAGCGGTCCCATCTTGGTTGACAAGAAAAAATTCACATTCCACACCTGATTTCATATAAAGACCTTTTTTTGATGCTTTTTCAATTTGACGTTTAAGGGCTATTCGAGGTGACGCCTCTACGGGCTTCCCATCCATATAAAGATCGGAGGCAACCCATGCTATTTCTTTATTCCAAGGTAGCTGGATAACGCTATCTCCATCCGGCATTCCAAACATGTCAGAGTCAGCAGGAGACATATCTAACCAAGTTGCAAATCCTGCAAAACCTGCACCTTCTGATTGAATCTCATCAATAGCAGTTGCGGGAACTAACTTTGATCTTAAAACACCAAAGAGATCGACAAAACTAACAAAGAAATACTTAACGCCATTTTTTTTGGCAAAATTGTGTAAATTAATACTCATCTAAAACTCCCTCTTATTATATATACCCTACATCAGATATAATTTACTTATTAATCTTAATAATTCATACAAAATTTCATTATATGGAACATTTTTTTTATAAAAAATTTATCAATATTATTGTTGATCTATGAAATAATATAAAAAAATGAATTCTTAAGGATTCATCTTAATTAAGGAGGATATAACATGGATAACGAATTATCCGCTCTGAATATTATATTCACCGAAGCCTATTACTGGATCACAGTCGTAATGATGTTCCTGATCCACGTAGGTTTTTGTGTTTATGAGGTCGGAGTTTCTCGTTACAAAAATCATCAACATACTCTTATGAAAAATACAATGTTGATACCTATTGTAACCATTACTTTTTATTTTTTTGGATGGTGGATTTACTTCGCATTTCCAAATGGACCGTTTATTAATGGTGGACTAGAAGATGCTTCTTTTGCAACACCCATAGCTCAAGAAATGGCTCCAAATATGTCTGATCATATTATGGGTGTATTCTGGGCAGCTTTCTTGTTGTTCTCATGGACTGCCGCTTCAATTGTATCCGGCGCAACTATTGAGAGAATTAGAACTGGCGCATTTTTAATCCTAGCAGCTCTTATTGGTTCTGTTTGTTGGATTATTGATGCTGCTTGGGGATGGCACTATGGTGGCTGGATGGTTCAGCTTCTTGGTTATCATGATGCATACGCGTCAGGTGTGATCCACGGTATTGCTGGGGGTTTTGCATTGGGTGTTGTCATGGTGTTAGGTCCAAGAATTGGTAAATTCAATTCTGATGGATCGGCTAATACCATTTCTCCTAGAAATCCTTGGATGATTACTATTGGATTATTTTTGATCTATACTGGTTTCTGGGGCTTCTACGCAGCATGTAATGTGCCAATATATGATGCGGGTAGTGATTATGGCGGAGGAGAGGCACTCTTCACTGCAACAAATATCTACCTACAACCGACAACCCTAAGTGGAATCACTATCAACTTCTTAATGTCTCTTTCTGGAGGTTTGATGGTTGGATACTTAGTAAGTAAAGGTGATGCATTCTGGACTTATTCATTAGGTCTGGCAGGTATTATTGGAGCATCTTGTGGTAATGACGTATATCACCCATATCAGGCAATGATTATTGCTGGTGTGGTTGCTTACTTTACATACAAACTCCACTTCTGGGTAGAAAATACCTTTAAAATCGATGACGCTGTGGGAGCTATCGCCGTTCATGGATACGCGGGTACTATAGGTCTGCTTATCTCTGGTTTTGTACTTTGGGGTATGCCTGCAACGCCTTATGGTGATGCTGTTGTCACGCCTTGGGGTCAAGCCATCGGTGCTTTCATCATGTTCTTTGTATTAGGATTTGTGCCGGCTTGGATTGCATCGAAGATCCTTGACAGCATGGGTCTTTTAAGAATTCCAAGAGAAGTTGAACTAGCTGGTCTTGATATTCTTGAAATGGAGCAAAGAGCTGCAGATGATGCGCAATTTAACAAAGCAGAAAGGAGTGCTTAATGGCCACTACTACTTATACTAATTACGAGTCATTAGCTGATATTACAATATTATCACCTTTTCCTGGCTCTATCACAATTTTATTTATTGTGTGCTTTGCTTTTTGGATTGTATGGCAAGTAATGCAAATCAATGCAGAGAATAGACACTATGATGAAATTAAAAAGAAGGGGCATAATGCTTCTTCTGCAGATAAGTTCTCATAGAGTATAGATAAACTTTCGGGCCGTATTTTTACGGCCCGTTCTTTCATTATGTTCGACGATAATAATAAAAACCGACCTGACAAATTCAAAAACTGGCCTTTTCCTAAAGGTAAGTATGGTTTATTCATAGCGATAATTATTGTGTGTTCTGTAATTGCTATGGATTTTTTAGGAGTATTTTAGTTTAAATATTTTCTTTTTTCCAACTTTGAGAATTTTTCCGTTATCATTTTTGCTAAAAGTATAATTGTGATTAATAATTGAGTCGTTTTCAATTTTAATCCCTCCACCTGTAATCAGTCTTTTTACCTCTGACTTGGATGGAACTATGTTATGACTGGAAATAACATCTAAAATATTTAAGGAATTGTTTTCTGATAAGTCAATGACATCCAACTGATCAACTGATTTTTTCTCAAAAATAGAAATTGCTTTTTCTTCTGCTTCTTTAGCTGATGTTTCTGAATGACAATCGGCGGTTACACAAAAAGCCAATTTTTTTTTAGCAGCATTGATATCATTAGTTATTAGTTCATTAATCTCATCTATTGTAAAATCACTAAAAATTAATAAAAGTTTTTCTACATCCTTATCATCAACATTTCTCCAATATTGATAAAAATCATATGAGCTATATTTCTGCTGATCTATCCATACAGCACCTTGTTCGGTTTTTCCCATTTTTTTACCAGTTGAAGTAGTCAAAAGGGGAGTGGTAAGTCCGAAAGCATCTTTTTTATTAATTTTTGAAATAATTTCCATACCCAATACTATATTTCCCCACTGGTCTGAACCACCAATCTGCAAATCACACTGATAGTTTTTATTCAAGTGAAGAAAATCGTAACTTTGTAAAACCATATAATTAAACTCTAAAAAAGACAAAGATTGTTCTCTTTTAAGACGTTCTTTAACGCTTTCAAAAGTTAACATTCTATTGATTGATAAGTGACTGCCCACATCTCTTAGTAACTCGATATAGTTCAAAGTGCTGAGCCAATCATTATTATTAATAAATTTTATACTTTGCTTATGGTCTCTAAAATAGTGCTCAAATATTCTTTTGAAGTTATTAATATTATTTTGAATTTCCTCATAAGATAAAATTTTTCTTGCACTATCTTTGCCAGAAGGATCACCTATTTTAGTTGTACCCCCACCTAACAAAACAATTGCCTCATGCCCGTGTCTTATTAGGGTTTTGATTGCTCTTAATTGAACTAGGCTACCTGCATGCAAAGCATCCGCAGTTGCATCAAAACCAATATAAAAAGTGATTTTTTTTTTATTAAGAAGGCTATTTAGATTTTCTTCATTTGTGCATTGATTGAAAAGATGTCTATCTTTAAATAACTGTATATAATCAAACACATATTATATTTAGCATAAATTTTTAGATATCAAATGGATTATATTGCACTTGGATGTATGTCAGGGACTTCTTTAGATGGAATCGATCTTAGTTTAATTCGCTCTGATGGAGAGACTTATTCAGATGAAATTTTGAATTATTTTCAACCTTATTCCAAAGAGTTACGAAGGAACTTACATTCAATTATTCAAAAGGGATATCTATCAGATCCCAATATCTGTATAAAACTTACCGAAGAGTATGCCCAGACCATTAACCAATTTTTAAATTCTAATAAGCATAAAGTAGACATTTTAGGAATTCATGGTCAAACAGTATTTCATGATGAAAAAACTAAAATATCCATTCAATTATTTGGCAAAAATTTTAAATTAAATTTTCCAGTACCAATAATTTGTAATTTCAGAAAGAATGACCTGTTAAATGGTGGCTTTGGTGCTCCCATTATGCCTATTTACCATAAGTTAATTCACCAAAATTTAAAAAGTGACAATTCTATTTTTGTAAATATTGGCGGTGTTACAAATATTACAACAATAAATAAAAATAATATTTATGCTGGTGATATCTCATTTGGTAATGCGTTAGTAAATGATTTAATAAAAATCAAATATAATTATGAGATGGATGAGGATGGGTATATTTCCAGTAAAGGTATTATAAATAACTCCATAGTTGATTTTATCTTAAAAGATAAATTTTTTCATAGACCTCTCCCAAAGTCACTGGATAGAAATTATTTTCATAAATATATTAATAAATTAATGTCCATGGACAGCATGGAAAATATTATCACCAGCCTTTTGAAAAT
>JAXOVD010000009.1:0-26929 GCA_036937365.1 Alphaproteobacteria bacterium | reverse complement strand
TCAGGGTGATTAGGGTTAATCGGTAAAATTTTCTCATAACCTGATTGACCTAAAGCTGGCGCAGAGTAGGCAACTTCATTTTCGATATCCACTACGATGGATGCCAAACCTAAAGTATCATGCGTGCTGATCGAGTCTTCAGCAAAAAAGTCTTGAATATTCCACTCTTCTGCAGTGAGCCAAACATCATCTTCAAAACCTAAACCAGCTCCGTAGCGATGAGCTTTTTCATACCAAGCTCCACAAAAAGATTGGAAGAAAAAATCACCCTCTTTTAAAAGATAGTCCGGTTTAAAATCAACTAGAGTTCCGTCAGCCAGCGTTTGATTACCCCACTTACCGCCTTGACTTTTAGGGACCACTAAGTCACCTGTCATATTATAGACATCGGAAAAAAGCTTGCCGGAAGCCTTAAACATGGTGTTAGCTTTACTGCTATTTGATAGATATTCCGCGAATTTGGCACGGTCATAGTCAATCGTATGAATATGTGAACCGGTAAATTTTACTCCACTATTCATGGACCAACCGTATGTTTCGGCCTTATAGTTCGCATAAGACTCGGACTGGTAAACAACACGAACTGTGTCATTGTCTGCTAACCATGCGGCATTTCCATCGGGATAGCCTGTGAGTGCGAGGCCGTTGGCAGGGTCTATTTCTCCGACCGTCGCTAAAGCTTTAAGATTTGTCATGTATGGGAAGTCAGTATCACCGCTTTGCCCGTCTGTTAATTCAGATGGCTCATCGGCTGTACTCGCTTCGGCGATAATAGCAGACACTTCTCCGATTGACAGAGATGGAGAATGACCTCCTGCTATTACTGGCGATACAAAATTAATTCCTAAAAGAGAAACTAGTAATGCGATCGCTATTTTTAATTGATGCATAAGTATTACCTTTCTTAATTTTAAAAAATCATTCAGATGAATGATTAAATAAATAGATGATAAGAATTAGTATTATTAAAATTTAAAGTTTTTATGAATTTTTTATTGAGAAGGGTGGGAAGACTGAAAAATTTAGGATAGTACAGGAGGAGGAAAAATCGTATTTCGAAAAAAAATCAGTCTTCCGAAGTTGAATATAACTAAGTTTATTAAATAATTATTAAATCTAAATTAAGCTTTTAATTTTTTCTAAACTTTGAGGGTTAATTAATTTTTCTTCTTTATATATTTCAATCATTGCGTGGGTTCGTTTCGCAAGAATAGAGAAGATCCTCTGAAATTCATTTTCAATTTCTTTTTCACTTCCTTGAAACTTCGCGGGATCTTCAACCCCCCAATGTAATTTGGGAGCGCTACTTAAATAAACAGGACAGGTCTCACCAGCTGCGTTATCACACACAGTAATTACCATATCAAAATTTATTCCACTAAATTCATCCCACGATTGGCTTTTATAATTAGATAAGGTGATGCCTGCTTTTTCCAATGTTTTAATACTCATCGGATGAACATAGCCAGCTGGATTGCTTCCAGCGCTATAGGCTTGAAAATAATCGTTGCCATAATGATTAAGCAAACCTTCTAACATTATTGATCGACAGGAGTTTCCTGTACACACCACTAGGATATTGAGCATTTAGGACTCCGCGTCGATGGAGTAGCCCGCCGAACGAACTGTACGAATAAAATCTTTTCCCCCGGAAAGGTTTAGTTCTTTTCGAAGACGGCGAATATGAACATCAACTGTTCGGGGTTCAACATACGCGTCGTTTAACCAAACGTTATCGAGCAATTGTTGACGAGAAAAAACGCGGCCTTTGTTTTCAATAAAAAACTTAAGCAGATTAAATTCTGTGGGACCGAGGTTTAACTTTCTCCCTTCGCGTTTGGCTCGTCGCGTTGTTAAATTAATTTCAATGTCTTGGAAGACAAGGTTATCGTCATTTTCTCTTTTTTTGGATCGACGCAGTAACGCTTTAACTCTTGCTAGAAGTTCGCTGGGCAAAAAGGGTTTTAGAATGTAATCATCCACGCCCAATTCAAATCCTCGAACCTTATCGTCTTCTTGGCCTTTCGCGGTCAACATAATGACAGGAATATTTTTTGATGCATCTTTGCGGCGAATTCTTTTTAAAACTTCAATGCCAGAAATATTTGGAAGCATCCAGTCTAATACAACCAAATCAGGTAACCATGACTCGATCGTCTCTACTGCAGACTCTCCGTCATAAGCAAATTTAGTTATATAATTCTGCGTGTCGAGGTGAAAACCAATTAATTCAGAAATAGGTTTTTCATCTTCGACAATCAAAACCTTATCGTTGGCCATCTTTTAGATTTTTATTTTTTCAAGATCTTGGTATTGCCCTGAAATATTAAAAATGACTTCTTCGGCAATATTCGCTGCGTGATCACCAATTCTCTCTAACGATTTAGCAATTAAAATATGTTGTGTGCCTGATTCAATTAGGGCGTCATCTTTTTCCATCTTGTCAATAAGAGTAGTCAGGATAGATTTATACAACTTGTCTATTTCTAAATCTCTTCTCCAAGATTCTTTCGCTTTTTCTTCATTACCTTTAAAAAGACTATCAAAAACTTCGTGTGTTAACGCATGAACCGAGCTACCAAGAGAAGAAAGAGAGTCAATGATCTCTGGATCTAAATTGGATTTCGTTGATATAGCTTTGTTAGAAAGACCTCGGCAATGATCGCCAATTCTCTCCATTTCTTTTGAAACCTTTAAGGCAGTAAAAACTAATCTCAAGTCACTTGCAACAGGCTGATGAAGGGTTAGCACTTCAAAACAATCATCGCGAATGGTTTTTTCAAAATCATCGACTTCTAAATCTAATTTTTTGATTGTCTCCAAACAGTCACTGTCTTTGGATTTGATACACCCTGTGGCTAACGACAGTTGTTTTTCGACAACGGCACTCATCTCACTAAGATGGTCACGAATAACGGTAAGTCTATTTTCAAAATTTTTATCGGTATGTGTATTCATTATCAACCAAATCTTCCTGTTATATAATCATTAGTTTGTTCTTTGTCAGGCTTGGTAAAAATTTTAGTGGTATCGCCCTGCTCAATCAAATTACCCAGGTGGAAAAAGGCTGTTTTGGATGATACTCGCGAAGCTTGTGACATAGAATGTGTTACAATGATAATAGTATAGTTTTCTTTAAGTTCATTAATTAATTCTTCTATTTTGGCCGTTGCAATCGGGTCTAGAGCCGAGCAAGGCTCATCCATCAGAATAATTTCCGGTTTAATAGCAATGGCTCTTGCAATACAAAGACGCTGTTGCTGACCTCCCGAAAGCCCTGTGGCGACATCCATTAATCGATCTTTAACCTCTTCATAAAGACCTGCACGGTGAAGCGATTCTTTCACTAGTTCATCAAGCTCGCTTTGAGAAGAAGTAATGCCATGAATTTTTGGACCGTAAGCAACGTTTTCGTAGATGCTTTTAGGAAATGGGTTAGGCTTTTGAAAAACCATTCCAATTTTTTCTCTTAAACTTTCTATAGGCATGTCATTACTGTAAATATCAATGGAGTCATTCATAATAAAGGAACCTTCCACCTTACAGCTATCAATCACATCATTCATTCTATTCAAACATCTCAAGAAAGTTGACTTTCCACAACCAGAAGGGCCGATTAAAGAGGTCACTTCATTTTTCGGGAAATCAATCGCCACATTATTTATGGCCATTTTATTTCCATAGTGCACGTAAACATTGTTTGTCTTTAATGCATAGTTCATATTCTTCTCTACCATTTAACCTCAACCTTTCTTCTTATTAAAACAGCAGTTAAATTCATTACAATTAAAAAAAGTAGCAGTAGCATGATGCCCGCAGACGTTTTCTCAATGAAACCTCTCTCGGCGCTTTCTGACCACAAATAAATTTGAGAAGGAAGACCCGTAGCAGGATCAAGCGGTCCCCCCGGAATTTCCATCACAAACGCAACCATCCCTACCATTAACAAGGGGGCGGTTTCTCCTAATGCCTGCGCCATGCCTATAATTGTTCCCGTTAACGTTCCAGGTAGGGCCAAGGGAACAACATGGTGAAAAGTTGCTTGTGTTTTAGTAGCCCCCAATGCCAGAGCGCCATGTCGAATAGAGGGCGGCACTGCTCTTAATGAGGAGCGGCACGCAATAATGATTGTTGGCAATGTCATGAATCCAAGTGTCAACCCCCCAACCAGCGGGACCTGAAATGGCATGTTGAATACCCCGATTAACATTCCAAGACCCAGCAAACCAAATACGATTGAAGGGACAGCCGCTAGGTTATTAATATTGACTTCAATTAAATCCGTAATTCTTCCCGGTTTTGTATATTCTTCCAAATAAACTGAAGCGAAAAGACCAATCGGAAAGGCGAAGGCAAGACATACCATGAGGGCGTAAAAAGAACCCATTATCGCGCCCCAGATACCCGCTGTTTCAGGGTCTCTAGAGTCTCCGTTCGTAAAAAACCAGAAGTTAAAAGTAGAACCAATACGATCTTGATCGGTTAATTCATCTAAGACAGATAATTGATAGTCATTGATTTTTCGTTGGGCCTCAGGAACGTTTCTTGGATAATTGCCTTTGACGATTTGATCGAGATCTGATGAGGCCGTAATGTCTAAGGTGATGGTTTTATTAAAGTCATCTTTATTATTTAAAAAATGATCTCTTAATTGATAATCGAAACGTCGTGTAAACATTTCTCTAACTTTGATAAAGTCGGCATCATCTAAATTTTTAAAGTTACTACTAACAACGCTATCTGCTAAAGCTTCAAAAGATGCCCTTGAAATTTCTTTTTTAGTGGAGTTTTGATCTACTGACATATAGGCAGGATCAAAAAAAACATCAGCCTCAATTGTGGTTCTGAAAAAGGCACCGCTTCCAGTAGTAAAGATTTTTAACATTAAAAGTGTGACGAAAAGCAGAGATAAGAAAACGCCCAACTGTCCGTAAAATTTAAATCGTCTTTCAGCTTGCAATCTTTTTTTAATACTAGTCATATTTCTCTCGATACTTTCTAACTATAGTTATAGCAATAATGTTAAGGATTAATGTCATGATGAATAAGGACAGTCCCAAAGCAAATGCAACTAAGGTTTTAGGATTTTCAAATTCTACGTCACCAATTAATGCCGTAACAATTTGAGTAGTAATGGTTGTAGCCGGCTCTAAAGGATTAAAAGTTAAATTCGCTCTCAAACTTGCAGCCATCACCACGATCATAGTTTCTCCAATGGCTCTAGAAACTGCCAATAAAAATGATCCCATTATTCCTGGAAGAGCGGCTGGTATAATTACTTTTTTAATTGTTTCTGATTTTGTTGCACCTAGCGCATAAGATCCATCACGTAATGAATTTGGAACAGAGCGAATAACGTCATCGCTTAGTGAGGACACAAAAGGAATAATCATCACGCCCATGGCCAAACCGGCCGCAAGTGCACTTTCAGCAGATATGTCTATGCCAACAGAGTCTCCAAAGTTTTTCAACATCGGGGCTAAAGTTAATGCTGCAAAAAAACCATAAACGACGGTGGGAATGCCCGCTAGGATTTCAATGATGGGTTTAGCAACATCTCTGACTCTGTTTGAGGCGTATTCAGCCAAATAAATAGCAGAAGCTAATCCTAAAGGTAAAGCTACAAACATGGCAACCGATCCTACTAAAAGAGTTCCTGTCAGCAAGGGTACCCAGCCAAACGCATCCTTCAAAATCTCAGGATCAACTGTTTCCCCGCTGCTAATCACCCAGGCACGGTTCGGGTTCCATGAGGTATTAAAGAAAAAGTCTAAGAAGTTGACGTATTGAAAGAATTTGAAAGCTTCAAAAATAAGGGAAAAGAAAATACCAAAAGTCACTAAAATGGCGACGATAGAGCTAAATCGAATTACATTAATGATAATGTTTTCAACAATGGGCTGAACGTTAAGTTTTTGATTTATAAATCTTGAGACTATTAATCCCAAAATAATCGGGAGTAAAATAAAAACGATAACGACAGACCAACCATAAATACTGTCAAAAGAGGCAAGGTTTCTAGCGGCGATTATTTCATTATCTGAGGACATATTTACCAAAGATTTTTGTCCAGCTAATAAATCTGTTTCTGGAATATTGACAATTACAGCTAAGTTGGAAATCTTATTCATTATTAAGCCTAGTTTTGCATCACTCCACTGCGCGATATCTGGGAACAGGGCGGGAGAAAGAACGTATAGCTCTTGGAAGGTTGGTTTGTAAAGAAGTAGAACAAACCATATAATTAAAGATGGAATAAAGACTACTAAAACCAAAAAGTAACCGTAGTAGTCAGGTAGAGATGCTAGCTTTGCATTACCGGTAAACTTAATTTTAAGCGCTCTATTTTTGCCAAAATAATAAAAACTATAGGAGACGATGAAGAGGAGGAGGAGAGCGAAGTAGACCATTGTTATTTATTGTATAAGGTTTTTTGGATAAAGGGGTGGAAATTCCCACCCCTTTTTATAATAAATTTTAAAGGATTATGGGCAAAGCTTTCCTGAGAAAGCGTAACCAGCATCTTTAAGTGGGTGCTCTTTATTTGCACATGCCTCAATGCTGAAACCCATTGGATCTAAGTTATCAGTGATGTTTCTAACTCTTGAGATTAACTCAGGAACCATAGGAGCAGCACCAATTTTTGTTAGATAACCATTATCACCAATCGCTTCTTCACTTGCCATCATTTGTGCAAATTCCTGAATACCAGGTACAACACCAATGTGGTCAGCTTTTAAGTAGATGAATAATGGTCTTGCCATTGGATACTCATAAGAAGCAATTGTCTCACCTGATGGTAAAACACCTTCAACGCTTGCAGCTTTTAGCTTGTCACCATTATCTTTAAGATAAGAGTAACCAAAGTAACCAAAACGCTGATTATCTTCGTTCAATTTTTGTGCGATTAGAGTATCGTTCTCACCCATTTCAACGATTCTTCCGTCTTCTCTGTAAAGAACGCAGTCATCTTCCATTTCTTCAGGAAGTTCACAACCTTTTTCCATTACACCACCGTCAAAAGCATCTCTTGTTCCAGAAGATGGAGGAGCAACGAGTACTTCAATTTTATAATCAGGAAGATCGCTTCTGATTTCGTTCCATGATGAGTATGGGTTCTCAACTACTTCACCGTCAACCACAACATGTGCTGACATAGCTTTCCAGATATCGTTTCTTGTTAAAGCGAAATCTTCGGCTGTGTTTGAGTGAGAAAATGTAATTCCGTCGTTAGCCCACATTACTTCGATCACGTTTGTTACACCGTTCTCTGCGCAAAGTGCTGCTTCACCAGATTTCATGTTTCTAGATGCACCAGTGATATCTGGGTGCTCAACACCAACACCAGCACAGAATAACTTCATTCCACCACCGGTACCAGTTGGGTTGTAAGTAGGAGTTTTAAATCCTGATTCACCAAGTCTTTGAGCGTTTACTGTTCCGTAAGGGTAAACTGTAGATGAACCAACGATGTTTATTTGATCTCTTGCAAATGATTC
Organism: Alphaproteobacteria bacterium; assembly: GCA_036937365.1. Taxonomy (GTDB): domain Bacteria; phylum Pseudomonadota; class Alphaproteobacteria; order HIMB59; family HIMB59; genus HIMB59. The sequence goes on along the minus strand of JAXOVD010000009.1, from coordinate 19,430 downwards.
AGCAGCAAAAAGTGTTGAAACAACAAGAGCAAATAATGATACGATTGATTTTTTCATTATTAAAGTTCCTTTTATTTAAGTTAATAGACCTCGATTTGTAATGGTTATAAGTAAATCTATTGTTACACTTATGTTAAAGTTTTATGACTTCGATAAAGGCAAAGAAACGGTAAACGTAGAACCCACCCCAACTTTACTAGAAATTTCAAGCAACCCGTCATTATTATTGAGAATGTGTTTGACAATTGATAGCCCTAATCCTGTGCCCCCCACCTCTCGCGATCGGGCTACATCTGTGCGGTAAAATCGTTCCGTTAGTCGTGGAATATGTTCTTCCGCAATGCCTAGCCCTTCGTCTTGAAAGGTTATATTGACATACTCTCTTTTTCTTAACGGGTCATCCAAGAGGTTGAGTTGAATAACTATCTGGGTATTTTCTTTTGAATATTTAATGGAATTATCAATGATGTTAATTGCAATTTGTATTAATTCTTGTTTCGAGCATCTAACGGCCCAACTCTCTGATTGTTGATTAAATACTATCTCGATCTTTTTTTCTTTGGACTTCGACTCGAGGGAATTAATAGCGATAGAGACCGCTTCGCTCACATTACAATGTTGTGGTGTTTTTATTTTTTCATGATTTTCATAGGTGCTAAGACTAAGCAAATCTTCAATCAAATTTTTCATTCTTGTTGACTGCTCGAGGATGGTTTGGATAAATTTATTATTTGTCTTCTCTTGATTAGTCATCGACAAGGTTTCTGCATAGCCAATAATTGAAGATAAAGGTGTTTTAAGTTCATGACTGACATTTGCCACAAAATCTTTTCGAACAGTTTCTAATTGTCTGATATTGGTAATATTTTTTAAAACAATACAAAAAAAATTATTTACAGGAAAAGCTACAATATCGTAATACTGATTATTAGGAATAGGTCGATGCCATTCAAAAGTTTTTTTTTCTTTATCGCTCATTAAGGCTTTTATCTGAGCAGAAAAAGCCAGGTCTCTGAGTCCTGTTTTTAAATTATCCGCTTTATCTAACTGAAAGACCTCTTTGAATTTATTATTCACAAAAATTAGATTGAAATCATCATCGATGATTCCTAATTTTAGATCGAGCGAATTGAGAATGTCCTGGTACTCTAAACTTTGTTTATCCCCCAGCTCCACCCTTCTTTCTCTATCCATAATATTTTGTTGGAGTTTGTAGCGAATTTTTCGAAAAAATGGTGAGGAGCTTTCAAAATCAAAAATTGATTTATCTAGGTAGTCTTCAAGAAAATAATATGTTGCAAAATATAAAAGGACTTGAGTGCCAATGACTAAAAAAAATTGAAACAGGGAAATGTTTAAAAACAGGATCAGGTTAATGAAAAAGACAATAATTCCCGATAGGATCGTTGTCATGATTTTTGAATCATTTTTTTAACTTTCTTCAACGCCGAACCTCGTCCTGAGAGGCTTGGGTTAATCATAAAATATTTATGAGAATTTAAAGCCTTTGATCCGGTTGTAATAATTTTTTTGTATGTCCCATCACTTTGAAGGATCCAGGCATTGGTATTATCATTCATGGCTGTATTCATAATTTGAAAAAGGATTTGTTCATGAACGGTTTTATTGTCAATAGGAACTAAAGTTTCTACCCGCCGGTCAAAATTTCGACTCATCCAGTCAGCAGATGATATATAAATTTTTGCCTCTTTGCTCGGAAGCAGCTTTCCTTTACCAAAACAAATAATTCGAGAGTGTTCTAAAAACCTCCCCACAATACTTATTACTTTTATATTATCTGATAACCCTTTAACTCCAGGAATTAAACAGCAAATACCTCTAATCAGGCATGTAATTTTCACCCCTGCCTGGGAAGCCTTATACAACTTATCAATCATTTTTTGATCAACCAAATTATTCATTTTAACCCAGATATTGGCGGGTTGATTTTGACTGGCTAATTCCATTTCATGGTCAATGTGAGAATATAATTTCTCACGAAGACTGATGGGAGAATACGAAATTCTTCGATAATCTTTGGATATGTTATAGCTGCTCATGTAGTGAAAGAGTTTGCTTGCATCCTGGGCCAAATCAGGATCGCATGTAAAAAATGAAAGGTCGGTATAAATTTTGGCCGTTTGCGGATGATAATTACCTGTACCGAAGTGGGTATAGTGATTTAATTTATTTTTTTCTCTTCGAATAACCATAGAAACCTTTGCATGAATTTTTAAATTCATAAATCCATAAACTACCTGGACACCTGCTCTTTCTAAATTTTCAGCCCACTTCAAATTTTTTTCTTCATCAAAACGCGCTTTCAACTCGACAACGGCCGTGACTGATTTGCCGTTTTCTGCTGCTCTCGTCAGCGCCTCGATTATCGGTGACTGATTACTCGTTCGGTAAAGAGTTTGTTTAATCGCTATCACCTGGGGATCAATAGCCGCTTGTTGAAGGAAGCTCACAACGACATCAAACGACTCAAAAGGATGATGAACTAAAAGGTCTTTTTTCTTAATCGCAGCGAAACAGTCCCCCCCAAAGTCATTAATACGCTCAGGAAACCTCGGTTTAAATTTTTTAAAATTCAGTTTTTTGTTATGGATATTAGCATACACTTCTGAGAGCTGATCAAATCCTAAAAGATCCTCGTACTCAAAAATTTCATTATCTGATACGCTTAATTCATCAATAATTAATTTTTTGAAATCATGATTTAATTTTTTTTGAACATCCAGGCGAATAACTTCACCCCGTTTTCGTTCACGCACTAATTTTTTAAACTCTCTGATTAAATCATCCGCTTCTTCCAGAACATCTAAATCACTATCACGAATAACTCGAAAAAGATTGGTATCTTGAATTTGGAAATCTGGAAATATCTTTTTCAATTGAAACATAATTATTTGTTCAATTGGATAAAAGTAACTTCCATTGAGATCCGTGATTTTAAAGAAACGTTGTTTTAAATCCGAAATTCTGACAACAGAGATAAATTGTTGATGGGTTTTTTTATGTTTAATTTTTGCAATCAAACACAGACAAAGGTTAGGAATAAAGGGCAAAGGGTGCGTCGCATCCACGGTAATAGGAGTTAAGATCGATTGAATTTCATTATCAAAAAAATGATCAATTTTCTTGATATGTTTTTTTAAAAATTTATCACGAACAATATAAATCTTATGACGTTTTAATTCTTTTTCAATTTTCTCAAAGGATTGATTTTGTTTAGAAATTAAGTTTCTAGTGAATTGATCAACTTGCTGCAATTGCTCATAAGCCGTTAGACCATCATAGCTTTTTTTATTTGGGTCTAATTTAGTTTGTTCGATTAAGCCCGCAACGCGAACAGAAAAGAATTCATCTAAATTGGAGGCGGCAATGCTGATAAAGTTTAATCTTTCTAAAATCGGAACGTCAGGATCAAATGAGATTTCATTGACTCTTTCGTTAAAACGAAGCCAGGAAATCTCTCGATTGATATATTTTTTCATAAGGTAAAATTATAGTTTTTTAATTTTTTAACTTTCTGTAATATTTTGATATCCCCACAGCTCTTTTTAATATCATCCCAAGAATCAATATTCAAATGAATCTCACACAAAGCGCATGTGGGAAATACTATTTCTTCTTTTTTAGAAGAAAGAAATTTAATCAAATCTACAAGAGCTGGGTTATGACCGACAATCAAAATAGGGTCATTCTTTTTTTCTTTTTTTAGCCAAACAAGGAGGTCTTGAAAATCAAACGTATAAAGCTGCTGGTCATATTTTACTTTGCTTTTCTTAGGAAAAACGATCTCACATGTAGATTTTGTCCTTTGAGACAGAGAGGAATAAACATTAAGTGAATAATGTTGATAATTTTCTTCGATAAATGATTGCATTATATTTGCGCTGTAAACACCTCTTTTAGAGAGAGGTCTGTCGATATCATCTAAATTGACGTTATCCCACGATGACTTTGCATGTCTTAAAAGCATTAACTTTTTCATATAGTTAATTTATAAGTATTAAAAAATATGCTCAATAAAAGAGATTCTGTTGGTCTAATTGATATTGGTTCAAACTCTGTGCGACTTTGTATTTACAAAGGAAACATGAGAAATCCCGATGTGTTGTATAATAAAAAATTCTTTTGTGGCTTAGGGGGATACAAACTAGGAACAAAGGAAATCACCAAAGAAGCTGAAAAAAAATGCATTAATTCCATTATTTTTTTTAATTCAATTCTAGAAGAAATCAAAACTAAACATAATATTGCTCTTTGCACTGCTGCCATCAGAAATGCCTCTAATCGTAAGCAAATCGTCAATAAAATATCTAAAGTTTTTAAAGGAAAGGTTATAACTCTGCTTGGATCAGAAGAAGCTACGCTCGCCGCAAAGGGAGTAATGGCCGCAATACCTGATGCCTCAGGAACGATGATTGATATGGGTGGTGGAAGCATTGAACTCGCCTCCATTCAAAAAAATAAAATTAACAAAATAAAGTCGTTTCCATTGGGAGTATTAAACTTTGAGCAAAAAGACAAAGAAATTAAAAATTTTCAAAAAGAACTCTCAGCAAAACACAAATTACAAAAAAAGTTTTATCTCATAGGAGGAACTTTTCGATCCGTTGCTAGATGTTTTATTCATTATAATGAGCTCCCCTTAAACGAAATTCACCAACTAAAAATCAACAAAGAGGACTTTCAAAAACTTCACTCAAAAATTAGTTTTTTAGACTTTGATCAACTCTCTAAAGTTCCAAAAATATCAATTGATCGTGTAAAACATTTACATATTGCTCTTAAGGTGATTGAAAAGATTTTTAACCTAACCCAATGTGAAGAGTTAATTTATCCTCGATATGGCATTCGTGAAGGTTACATTTTTAGCAAATTATCTAAAAAGCATCAAAGCCAAGATCCAACAGAAATAGCATTAAACCTTGTCGCTAAGCAAAGATGCAGATTTCTTTTATTTAATGCAAAATCATTTATCTGGATAGAAAAAAAATATTTAAAGCACAAAGAAAAAAAACTATCCGATGAGCAACTTAGAATTCTTAAACTGGCCTGTATCATTTCTGACTTTGGTTGGGAACAGGGGTCAAAAAACAGGGCAAGCTATGCATTCAACTCCATACTCAATCTTCCTCTAATTGGCATTAATCATAATGAAAAAATTCTTATTGCTTATTTGGTTTACCTTCGTCATTGCAAAGACATTCTTCTACAAGAGTCCTGTGATAAAAAAATTGAAAAAATATTGAATTCTTTGGACCCTGTACAAAGAGCCTTTGGCTATGAATATGGTTCGGTTATTCATTTTCTTTATTCCTGGAGCAAGGGGTCATCCGCTTCGTTGAAAAATTTAAATTTAAAAGTTGATTTGCAAAGACAACTTGATTTATCAGACAATCAAACAATCAGCAAAAATAATAAAGTTTATAAACTCTTCGAGATGCTAAGAAATTTTTAACATTTCGGTAACATAATTTTAATTAAAATTACATCTCCGTTCGTTTAACTGTCTTTTTATTTAATATATCGGAGAAAAATAATGAAATTCCTAATAATTATGCTTGGTTTGTTTTTTTCAAGTGCACAGGCACTCGAGCTAAACAAAATTACAGGTTATTCAACATTCTCTTGGGATGAGGGTGGTTCAGAAATTGCTGCCTACGACTCAAGCAGAAGTAGAATTTTTGTAACAAACAATCTTACTAAAACAGTCGATGTTTTAAGTATAGCCAATCTTCCTTACACCAAAAAAGAAATTTCCATCAATCCTCGTGCAGGCGTAGGTGGAATTAATAGTGTTGCGGTGTCAGAAGAAGCAGGCTTATTAGCCTTGGCCATTGAAGCCGAAGACAAACAAGACAATGGAATGGTCTTATTCTATAACCTTGCGACTTTAAAATTAGCTTTTGGATATGGTGTTGGCGCTCTTCCAGACAATGTAACTTTTACTCCTGATGGGAAATATGCTCTTGTTGCTAATGAAGGTGAGCCAAACGATGATTACACAATTGACCCTAAGGGTTCTGTGTCGATCATTGATTTGAACAACTGGTTTGTCGGCGCAAGCAAAGATAGAATTCGCCATGTGTATTTCACAAGAAGTGGCGCGCCAGAAGGTGGAAGAATTGTAAAACCTGGAGCTACTTTTGAAGAAGATGCTGAGCCTGAATATATTGCTGTCAGCGGAGACTCAAAACACGCATATGTTTCCTTGCAAGAAAATAATGTGATTGCAAAAATTAACATTGAGTACGGCATTGTTACCGATTATTTCGGTCTCGGTTATAAAGATTGGACTCAATCAGCATTAGATGCTTCGAATAAGGACAACAGAATTAACATCCAGCCTTGGCCTGTAAAGGGAATGTACCAACCCGATACAATCGTAGTTGTCTCGAAAGAAATCAATGGCGAAATGTATGATTACGTTTTAATGGCAAACGAAGGTGATGCAAAAGACTATGATGGTTTCTCCGAAGAGGCTCGCGTAAAAGATCTTGCCTTAGATCCTTCAGCATTTCCAAACGCAAATGATCTTCAACAAGAAGCAAATCTAGGTCGCTTATTAACAACTACTACTATGGGTGATGCTAATAATGATGGACTTTATGAAGAAATCTATGTTTACGGTGGTCGATCTTTCGCCATTATGGATGGCAACACAGGAAAGATTATCTATGACAGTGGTAACGATATAGCTGTGAGAACTGCATTCTCAGGATTTTTTAACTGGAATGAAGATGCAGGATCTTTTGATGATCGTAGTGATGACAAAGGTGCGGAGCCCGAAGCTATTGCTGTAGGAGAAATTGATGGCAAAACTTACGCATTCGTAGGTCTAGAAAGACAAGGCGGTATCATGATGTATGACATCAGTGGGATCATTAAGCCTAAGTTTGTTGGTTACTTTAATGGTAGAAACTTTTTCGGTGACGGAACTAAGATGACTGGCGGAGATATTTCTCCCGAGTCATTAGTCTTTATTCCTGCGGATAAAACTCCACCGGCTTTTCAAGAAGCGAACGAAGGGCCCCTATTAATTGGCGCTTATGAGCTTTCTGGTTCAACTGCTGTATATCAAATCAAATAAATAGTACGTACACTTATCCCCTCCTTTTATTAAAGGAGGGGTTTTTTAATTCAAATAACTTTCCTGAAATTTTTTATTAATCAATTGAATTGCTTTTTTTCCATCTTTTAAAGCAATCTTGTCAGGTGGGCCCCAAGCCGTTTTGTTAACATCTACAATATAAATTTTTTTGGTTTGACGATCTCTTAAAATATCTAACTCACCAAAATCCAGTTGGAAATTTTTACAAAACTTTTTTATTAAATTGATTTCCTGATAGGAAAATAATTTATTTGCTGGCTCTACTTTTGAATAAACAGTTTTTGATTTAAATCTATTTATTTTTAAAGCATACTTAACATAGGTTAAAGCAATATCATCTTTAATCCAGACAACTCGATAGTCGATAGCAAAATCATTATAAATATTATTAATTACTTTTTGATAAACCTTATTCTTGTCTTGCAAATCTGATAGTATGGGTGACTGAATAATTTTTCCATCATGCTTTGCGTTCTCCTCTGATTTTTCCAGTATGAGGCCATTGTTTTCTAGTGGATTCACTCTTAAGGAATAACCAAAGATTTTTGTAAAAATATCGTCCACATGAGACTTGCTAATATTATTACAATTTTTATTGATACTTTTTCTTTTTTTAGAAAAAGAGATTTTTGAAAACTGGCTGTTTGTATGATCGTCAAAGTAAACCTCAAGGTCAGCCTCTTGAGGAGAAGAGGTAAATTTTACTGGGGAGCCCCATCGAATTTTAGACATCATGTATAAGGGGTTAAAGGGGCGTCGAGGGTAGCAAATAATTTTCTTTTTTTCTTTGTGATGATAATCAAATCCAGAGACTAAAAAATAAATATCTCGAATTCCTCTCCTAATAACGCTAAATACATCGGAGGCGGTTATACTTGACATAATGTGATTCCGAAAATTATTAGATATAATAAGTGTTAAAGTTTTATTAATGAAAAAAGCTCAAGAACTAAAGAAAAAGTATCAAATAGCTCGTGATAAGCTCTTTGATACCCTAATTAATAACAATGATGGGGTTCAGTTTAACAAAAATCATACATTATTAGTTGATCAAATAGTCAAAGAGTTGGTGGAAGAAATTCAAAATCAATTCCCAGTTACCAATTTTTCTCTTATTGCCGTGGGAGGATATGGAAGACAAGACTTATCTCCCAAGAGCGATGTAGACTTATTATTTCTTTATCAAAAATCCAATAAAAATATCCGTGATTTCATCACCCAATTAAACAACTCCCTTTGGGACTTAGGATTGGAAGTTGGAATATCTTTTTTAACTTTAAAACAGGCCATCATTGACTCTAAAAAAGACATTAAAACCGTTACAAAGTTTGCAGAGTCACGACATTTAATTGGAGATGAAGATTATTATGGGGAGTTTGTGCGGTCGATTAAAATTTTAATCGGAAAATTAAACTCTCTCAAACTCAGTGAAAAAAAACTTCTCGAACTAGTTGGGCGTCACGATTACTACTTAGGAATTAAAAGTACCTTAGAGCCCCAAATCAAAGAGGGAATTGGGGGGCTTCGAGATATTCACACAATCATTTGGGTGTCAATTTTCATGTTCAATATATTAAAACTAGAAGACTTAATTCAAATAAATATTTTTACCTCTAAGGAAGTAAAGGAATTAAGAAACGCATGGAAATTTTTATTAACTGTGCGTGCGTTTATTCATTTATTCAATGATAATAAAGGCGATCATTTAAGTATCGAAAATCAATTAAAAATTTCTAAAAAATTATCCTATCGAAGCAATCAAAAAGAAAAAGGTGTGGAACGTTTTATGAAACACTTATTTGTCAATATTGCCAAAATTGAGTCTTTACTGAATACTTTTTATTCAAAACTACCTGAAGAATTAATCATAAAAACAATCTATAAAAGCAAACCGGCAAAAACAAAATCATTAAGTAAGACTTATTTCATTGAAAAAGGTTTTGTTCATCTCAAAAATTATAACATAAAAAATTTACAACAAAATTGGCTTGGTGTTTTTGAGTCTTCTTTAAATCATAATCTATTTGTTCACCCCCGTTTTCTCAAAACAATTGAGGAAAAAAGAAAACAGATCAAAAAGTCTATGACACCTGATCAATACGAAACTATTCTAAATATAATTGCTGCAAAAAAAAATCCTACTCGAGTTCTTCGTAACTTAAATGATATTAAAATTCTCAATGAACTCTTTCCTGAATTTGGTCGAGTATGGGGTCAGGTGCAATTTGATATTTATCACCATTACACCACGGATGAGCATTTATTACTCACCCTCTACCATCTCCACGAATTAAAGAAAAAGTCTTTTTACAAAGAGATTTACAGTCGCCTTCATCAAAAAGTCGCTTTGCACGTCGCTTTATTGTTTCATGATATTGGGAAAAAAGGTCCAAAAAGCCACTCTATTTATGGAAAAGAGTTAACGCAGAAAATTTTTAATCGACTACCCTTAAGTAAAGAAGATCAAGAATTAACATTATGGCTAATTGAAAACCATCTGTTGATGAGCGATATAGCCTTTAAAAACGATCCTCAAGACCCTGATATAATTGCTTCTTTTACAGCGGTTGCCAATACACCCGAGAAGATAAATTCTTTGTTTCTTTTTACTCTTTGCGATATTGCAGCGGTTGGCCCCAATATTCTTAATGAATGGAGAATAAGTCTTTTAAGAAGTCTTTTGTTTAACTCTAGAGATTTCTTACAACGAGGTCTTGATACAGCTAACTACTCCTCCTCTGTTCAAGAGTCTCTAAAAAAAATGGTTTTAGATCAAGCTGAAAAAGATATGAAAATCTTTATCAAAAAATCGATCCAATATTTCCCTGATTTTTATTGGGAGGCTTTTTCTTCAAAAATGATCTTAGATATTTTCAATTTTTATCATGACTATCAAAAAAATAAGAAAACACTATCAGTCAACTTTTTAAATTATGATAATAGAGAATATGGTGCAGCGATAGTGATATGCCCTAATCGTTCAGGTGTTTTAAAAGATATTGTAGCTGGTTTTCATGCATCACAAATTAATATTCTGGGTTCTCGAATAATCTCTTTGAATAATAATGACATCATTGATGTCTTTTGGGTAACTAACAGTATTCAAAAAGCAATTATAGAAAAGAATGAAAAAGAACGAGTAACGCAAAATATTTCCGCTTCCTTAAACCAAGAAGAATTAGAGACCTATCAGCCTTTATTTTCTTCTAAAGCAAAAGTGGAGGTCGAGCCCCGGATAACAATTGATAATCAATTGAGCAAATTGGCGACTACTTTTCAAATTTTGTCAGGTGATCGTCAAGGTTTATTAATGGATATCCTCCAAATATTTCATGATCAAGATCTTAGCGTTCAATCTGCTAAAATTTCAACCTATGGCGAAAAGGTTTTTGATATTTTTCAAATCACTGATTTAAAAAATAAAAAGATTAAAGATCCTCAACTCTTAAAACATATTGAAGATCAGTTGCTAAAAATTTTATCATGATTATTGCGATCACAGGGTTTAAACCAAGGAGCTTTTTTAAAAAACTTCACTTTTTATTTCATGCCGTTCGTTTGTTTCAATTAGCCCAAAAAAGCTCTGGCAATCTTCATGCCGAGAGATTTACATATCAGGGCAGTTATCACACGCTCACGGCTTGGGAGTCGAAGGATGCCATGATGGAGTATGTTTATTCACCAGGGCATCAAAAAGCAATTGATTTATATGATATTTTGGGGGAAGGGCTGACCTGTCATTATGAGTCAAAAGAAATTCCCTCTATCTCACAAGCTCTAGAATATTGGAAGGCAAACGGGCAATGAACTTGCTCGAAAACAAAGAGTATTTCTGATATCTATTTCAAATAATCATTATGACTAAATTTCAAGAACGTATTTTTTCTGGTGTTCAGCCAACAGGCACGTTACATCTGGGTAACTACCTCGGTGCGATTAAGAATTTTGTAGAGCTTCAAGAAAGGTACAGCTGCATTTATTGTGTGGTTGATCAGCATGCAATTACCGTTGATCAAAACCCAAAAGAATTACGTTCAAATATTTTAGAAGTTTTGGCGTCTTTTATTGCAGCCGGTGTGGATTATAAAAAACAAATTATTTTTCAACAGTCAAGTGTTCCGGCACATTCTCAATTAGCCTGGGTATTTAATTGTGTCAGTCGTATCGGCTGGCTTAACCGCATGACCCAATTTAAAGACAAAGCGGGAAAGAATAAAGAAAATGTCAGTGTGGGTTTAATGGTCTACCCAAATTTAATGGCTGCCGATATTTTATCTTATCGAGCTACGCATGTCCCAGTTGGAGATGATCAAAAACAACATTTAGAATTATCCAGAGATATTGCACAAAAATTTAATAATGATTTTGGGGTAGAGTTTTTTCCTCAACCTGAACCTTTAATTTATGGAAATGCTACAAGAGTCATGAGTTTGCGAGATGGAAATAAAAAAATGTCTAAATCTGACCCATCAGATTTTTCACGAATATTATTAACAGACGACGATGAAGCAATTTCTTCAAAAATTAAAAAAGCCAAATCTGACTCTGAATTAATTCCAAGTTCCAAGGATGAACTTCAAAACAAACCTGAGTGTTTAAACTTGATTAATATTTTATCTGCCTCAACTAACCGCTCTATTGAGCAAACGCTCAAGGACTATGCGGGAAAAGAGTATTCCGCTTTGAAAAAAGATTTAGCTGATTGTCTTGTGCAAGTCATCAGCCCTATGAGAAAAGAAATTAATAATCTTCTAGACAATCGAGACGAGCTTAATGCGATCTTAGCTGAGGGCACCGAAAAAGCCGCAGCCATAGCAAACCCCATAATTGAAGAAGTTTATCGAATTGTTGGATTTAAATAAGTCCGTTTGAGTTGAATTTTCGTAATTTATAGACATATTATATATAAATGTTTGTACAAACTGAACCCACACCCAATCCAGCTACCTTAAAGTTTCTTCCCGGTCGAGAAGTGATGACCGAAGGTACAATTTTCTTTCAAAATCAAGACTCTGCTGGAAATTCTCCCTTAGCCCAAAATCTTTTTATGATCAAAGGTGTTGAAAGCGTCTTTTTTGGCTCTGATTTTATTACTATTACAAAAGCCGACGTTAATGAATGGACGTTAATGAAACCTGCTATTCTTGGATGTATCATTGAGCACTTCACTATGAACAAACCTGTAATATCTGAGCAGGCACCAAGAACTGAACATTCCTATGATGAAAATGACAGCGATGTAGTAAAAAAAATCAAAGAACTTCTTGATACCAAAGTTAGACCGGCGGTGGCAATGGATGGCGGCGATATTATTTTTGATAAATATAATGAAGGAATCGTTTTTCTTCAAATGCAGGGAGCCTGTCAAGGATGTCCGAGCTCTACGGCAACTTTAAAGATGGGAATAGAAAACATGTTAAAACATTATATTCCTGAAATCCGAGAAGTTCGCCCCGTTGAAGCCTAAATCATTTCTTTTAATTTTAGGACTTATCTTTAGTCCAATCCTTTTAGCGGCCCAAGGGTTTGAAAGCTGGAAAGATCTTGAAATTCATTATAAGAAAAATAACTTTGATCCCTTCACTATTACAGAAAAACAACTAGATTACTTACCTATTCTATCTCGTGTGCCGGCAGATTTTGATCAATTACAAGATGTTGATTTAAAAAAAAAATTATTTTATTTGATTGTTCTTCCGTTAATTCATGAATCCAATCGTCAAATTCTCCTGGATCGTGAAATGATTATAAATATTGAAAAAAAGTTTTTAAGAAAAGATTTAAATGAAAATGAATTACAAGAAACAATCCGTTTAGCAAAAAAATATAAACTAGACTATAGTGAAATTAACCTAAAACTATTTCGAGATTTAAAACAACGCATTAACGTCATACCTGTATCGCTCGCTTTAGCTCAAGCAATCGTTGAAAGTGGCTGGGGGCAGTCTCGTTTTGCCTTAGAGGGTAATGCGCTTTACGGCCAATGGACCACCAATGAGTTAAAAGGAATTGTCCCTGAAGATCGCGATGAGGACAAATCCCATGCCGTTCGAAAATTTGATAACTTAACCCAAAGTGTTCAAGCTTATATGCATAACATCAATACGCACGGTGCTTACTACAGCTTTCGAGTAGTTCGTCGAATAGCGGAGCGTGTTCAATACACAGATCCTGTCAGTGCCAAAGTGAAATTTTTAGCTGCCTATGCCGAAATAGGGCAAGAATATGTTGATAAACTGGAACTCATTATCGAGTCAAATAATCTTCGTGAATTCGATCGTTTTTCTTATTAATTGATAAAATATTGGTGACCATACCAAAAGATACCATCATCCACCTTGGTGCAATTAAATCGAAGTCGCCCAGAAACCGGCATCCTAGAGAGTTCAATTAAAAGTTTATTTTCTAGAGTAGTCATTTGTTTTTCAATTGACCCTTGAAAATCACTTATAAAACAATTAACGCCATTGACTCCCCCTTCGACATCTAAAACAAAACGAGTCGATGGTGGATTTAAAGTTGGATTTGATGGTTGTAGTTGAGCGGCTTCAAAAGGAAGAGATTTGGAAATTTCACGTAATCGATCCAACGATCCATAATTTTCATTTAAAGGAAAACGCGGAATATAATATTGATAATTCATTGAAAACGCGCCAGAATGCTGACCGAAGGCAGCATCAAAATACCTCTCAATAACCTTTTGTGCCATATCACTACTCTCCCCAAAAGGGAATGCAAACAAATTGGGCGTAATATTTAAATTTGCAAATATTAAACTTTGTGAAGTTTCAATTTCATTGATAATTGCCTCCTCGTCTAAAGTAGAAAAACTACTATGTGTGTGAGAATGATTTTGAATTTCTACACCCCTATCGAGAACATCTCTTAATTGGTCCCAAGACATATAATTAAAACCGCCAACATTTTCTGTATTCAAAAATAATGTGACAGGAACTTGATACTTTTCAAATATTGGAAGGCCCACTTCGTAAAACGAAAGATAGGCGTCGTCTATCGTAACTGTTATCGTTTTTTCCTTTTGTAGTTCAGGGTCAAGTAAATCACTTGCTTGAGTAAAGCGAAAATTTTGTTCAACTAAATAATTTAAATGACTTTCTAATTGTTCGACGGTGATATTAGTAGAGGGGTATTTGCTTTCTCCAAAGCGGTGATACATGATGATATTATTTGGAATTGTATCCTGAAGAGATGTTGCATAGGATAGACTGAAAGAGAATGGCAAGAGTCCTATGATAATAAGCAAACAACTAAAAAATCTCGAGCTCGGCATTGATAGTTCCCTATCATACTGTTCCCTTACTCTTTTTAAAAATAAAAAAATTCTTTGGGATCGTTTTCAAAAAAATAATTTTGGTCATGAAAAAAATCTCTCCTTAATGCTTCAAAAAATGTTATCTGAAACACAAATAACACCTAAAAATATAAGTTTTTTGCATATTAATAATGGGCCGGCTCGATTTACTGCTATTCGCAACTGTCATGCTCTGATGAAAGGGTTTTTTTTTAGCCATACAGTAAAAATAATTAGTTATAAAATATTCGAACATTATTTCTTAGGCATTAATCAACCTTTGCAAAAAAATATTCTTTGTATCATCGATACCAATAGACGAGATCTTGCTATTCAAAAAATAAACCCGGATGGAAAACTTATTGGAAAAACCAAAACTTACTTAATTGACGATCAACTAATTGAACTTTTAAAAGACTCGTACGCTCTTATGGGAAATGGTATTGAAAAATTAAAAAAAATCAAAGAGTACAGTTTCATAAAGAAGAAAATAATTGGCCCAATTGAATTAAAATCAAATTTCTTTGTTAAAAATTCTTATTTAAAAAAGCCTCAGCTAAAATTTCCTAAAATCATTTATCCCTATTCGCCAGTTTAATTTAGATATTTAAAAAAGAATATTTTTTTTCAATATATTTTTGATGATATTCTTCAGCGGGGCAATAATTTTTTACCTCTTCAATCGTTGTAGTAATTTTATTATCAAATTTTTCTATATTTAATTTTTCAGTTATTGTTTGTGCTGTTACTTTTTGATTTTCATCGAAGTAACCTAATAGAGAACGGTATTGGGTGCCTCGATCAGGGCCTTGTTGATTTAGAGTTGTCGGATCATGAAGATCATAAAATAAATGTATCAGATTTTCATAGGATACTTTATCTTCCTCAAACTCAACTAATACTACTTCGACATGATCAGTAGTGCCTGTACAAACCTCTTCGTAACTTGTTTGAGGATTGTTGCCCTGGGAATAACCCACTTCTGTCAAGGTCACTCCTTTGACTTCGGAGAATTTTTTTTCTACCCCCCAAAAACATCCTGCGCCAAAAATAGCTTTAGGCATTTACTCTGCCTTTTAATTGTGTTTTTTGAGCGCTTCTCTGCGCAATCCGTTTTCTCCATATAGTATAACTTTTTCTTTTAATGTTTTTTTTCATAATTTTTTTTACTTCACCTTCATCTATATTATAAATTTTTGTAATATGGCTAAAGTCAGTCTGATCGTCCCAAGCTAATTCAATAATTTCACTTATTTCACTGATGCTAAATTTCATTAATAACTAATGATACAAATTTGCTGCGTGATCAGATCTATAACAATTTGAGGCATATCCCTGTTCTTGAGTAGTTAATTTAAATAGCTTACCCGCATGGGGCTGTCGTTCTAATTCAATGTCATTCAATCCTACAGATGCCGTAGTAATATATAATTCGTTAAGGTCGGCACCCCCAAAAGTACAGCTAGTTACTTTGGACACAGGGAGTTGAACGATTAATTTAATGTTACCTTCTGTATTAAAACAACATACTTTTCCACTTCCCCACATTGCAACCCAAAGATTTCCATTTTTATCAACGGCCATTCCATCAGGGTTGCCATCTATATTATTCATGGAAAGAAAAACTTTTTTTTGAATTCCATTATTTTCAATATCCGACATCGAAAATCGATAAATAATTCTTTTGATAGAGTCTGTGACGTATCCCACATTTCTTTCATAATCAAAAATTGGCCCGTTAGAGATGATATAGGAATTGTCGTAACAAATTGGTTGTAGGGTACTATCATGACAAATAATTTTTCCCGTTTCAAATTTTTGCTGGGTATCCATTGTTGAGATCCAAACTTGGCCATTTAAATCCACATCAGCATCATTGATACGATTATCAGAATTTACTAAAGGAATTTTTGTTATTAAATCTTTTTTAGAAATTGAAGAGTGGAGTGAAAATAAAGAGTCATAGGAACTCATCAAGTAATTTTCATTGTCTTGAAGAAGAATATTTGTAACTCCCTCAGATACTAGATAGTGTTTTTCTTGAGAGTTATTGTGATCAGACTCAATGATTTTATTTTCATAAATATCTACCCATAAAAGTTTATCATGACGCCAATCCCAAATTGGGCGTTGGCCTAAAATACTTTTATACGATTGTGGACAGACCTCAGGCTGTACGTACTTAATCCTCACACTTATTATTATAAACTAAAATGAAAATGAAAAAAGGGCACAACAAAGAGTGTTGTGCCCTTGGTCTTAGGTAAATGAGGGTACTACCTAAACTTTTGATTTATGCAGCTGCTGTTGCTTTAACTTTACTTGCTGCATCCAATCCGATCTTAAGATCTTCAATAATGTCTTCCACATGTTCAATGCCTACACATAGTCGAACATAACCAGGTGTTACGCCTGCTTTTAGTTGTTCTTCTGCAGATAATTGTGAATGCGTGGTAGAGGCCGGATGAATAGCTAGACTTCTCGAGTCTCCAATATTAGCTACATGGTAGTGTAATTGAAGCGCATCAATAAATGCTTTGCCTCCTTCAACACCATTTTTCACTTCTATACCAATCATAGATCCGTAATTGCCATTAAGGTATTTATCAGCATTTTCTTTTGCTTTACCTTCGGCAAATTTAGGAAATGTCACTTTCGATACTTGGTCATGACTTTTTAAAAAGTCAGCAACTTCTAATGCATTAGCATTATGTTGTTTTATTCTTAAAGGAAGTGACTCTAATCCTTGAATTAAATTAAAAGAATTTTGAGGAGCTATGGCAGCACCTAAATCTCTTAATAAGACTACGCGTGCTCGAATTGCAAATGCAATTTGTACACCAAAGATTTGAGGGACAACATCTCCCCAAACAGCTCCGTGATAACTTGAGTCGGGTTGATTATAAAAGGGTTGACGCTCTGGGATAGCCGTCCAGTCAAAATTACCCCCATCAATAATAATTCCTCCTATAGATGTGCCATGTCCGCCAATCCACTTTGTCAAGGAATGCATGACGATAGCCGCACCATAGTCAAAAGGTTTACAACTTAATGGTGCAGCAGTGTTATCAACTATTAGAGGTATTCCAAGCGGTCTTCCAATGTTGGCCACTTCTTCAATTGGAAAAACAGAAAGTTTTGGGTTAGGAAGAGTTTCGGCATAATAAGCTCTAGTCTTATCGTCTGTTAATTTTCTGAAATTTTCAGGATCAGAAGGATCAGCAAATCGAACATCAATACCTTGAGCTCTTAGAGTATTATTGAATAAGTTCCATGTTCCACCATAAATGTCTGTTGAACATACTATGTTATCTCCAGCTTGAGCAACGTTTTGGATACTAAAAGCAGAAGCTGCCTGTCCAGAGCTTAAAGCTAAAGCTGCCGCTCCTCCCTCAATTGCCGCTAATCGCTCTTCAAGAACAGCATTAGTTGGATTCATGATACGAGTGTAAATATTACCTAGCTCCTTTAATGCGAATAAATTACCCGCATGTTCAGTGGAGTTAAATTCATAAGATGTTGTTTGATAAATAGGTACCGCTACCGCATTAGTAGTCGGGTCTTTACGATAACTTCCCCCATGTAGGGCAAGTGTTTCTGGGTGTTTAGATGTAGTAGTCATATTCTCCTCATTTATAAATATTTAATTTTTGTTCTTTATAAAGAATTTAATTTAATATGTCAAACAATGTTTACAATTGTTTAGCTAGTTTTTTAGCCTATGATCTCAACAATTTTCTTAAATTATGAAATTAATTGCTCTTTTTCTATTTAGTTATTTACTCATCAGTTGTGAGACAACCTCCCTCCAAATGGGCAAAAAAACAATTTATGAACCAAATGAACAGAACCAGCAGATTAAAGATTTAGAAGAAAGCAAAATAAGAGATTTTACTAATGTAACAACTTTTGAAGGAAAAAATATTTCTAGCCTTCAACAAAAGTATGGTGACTTTAATTTTTCAAAAATAGAAAAAACTTTTGAATTTCATCGATATAACGCAGAGCGCTGTCGCATTTTTATTCAAAATTATGCTAACAATAAAAAAATTATTCATGTCACAATTTATAATTTAGAAACTAAAGAAACATATAGCGAATATCAAAAAAATAATTGCGCTTAACTACTGCGATCATATGCGCCAATTTTAAAAAATTTTTTTTGTTAAAATTGAATAATGAAATATTTAATTTTTATTTTTCTTATTTTTTCATTAAAAACTTTTGCTCATCACCCTGGACATAAAATTGAAGCTATTAATCCCTACCCTACTATTAGCCTTGAAGTTTTAGAAGATAGCATGGATGGATATAACTTATTTATTAAATTAGAAAATTTTCTCTTATCGCCTGAAGATGTTGGAAAAAAAAATGAACCCAATTCTGGTCATATGCATCTTTATGTTAATGATATAAAAATAAGTAGAGTTTATTCTAACTGGTTTCATATACCTGGAAGATATTTTAATTTAGATGAAAATGTTATTAAGGTCACTTTGAATTCAAATCTTCATGATTCATTCTCCATAAATGGAAATCCAATTCTATCGGAAATTAAAGTAAAAAAAAAATAAAGGTAAACTTTTAAATATTTTTTCAGTCTAAGTAATAAACGACTGTTATGATTGATATGGCAATGAAGAATGATGTAAGATGATTTTCAATGAACCGTCTAAGCCTCTTTTAAATCCCCAGCTTTTATCGACTTTGGTAACCTCGCCCTTTTGATTGGTAAGAGAAACCCATCCCATCCACATGGCTATATCATTCTCAATAAACAAAGATGATGTTTCAGAGTTGCACTCTTTCCAAGATTTTAGAGCAAAACCACTATCAGATTGATATTTGGAGTTTTGGCCAATGAAATATGAGAGCGCTCCCTCTTTATCTGTTCTAAATGTCTGACTGCCCCCACTGAGTGTGGGTTTAAATAAAATTGGGCCAAATTCAAATCCATAAAGCCTATCAAGTTCTATGTTTGCTATAACTTTA